>NZ_JARJBC010000005.1:0-382362 GCF_029269905.1 Streptomyces silvisoli
GGAGCCGGGCGGCCAAGCCTCCCAAGCCATGGTCGGCAGCCTCATGAAAGCCACACCCGGCTCCCCTGGGTCCCCCAACCCTACGAATGGCTGGGGCAGGCCCAGCAAGAAGGTAGAGCCTCATGAGGCAGCGCCGGCGCCACGCCTGGTCCAACGGGGGAGCGCAAGTCTGCCTTTGGGTGCACTTGAGCCGTATTGGTAGCAGATTTCCAGCCGGTTGTTCGCCAACCGAGATTGGACCAGACGTTGCCGTAGAGGACGCGCGGCTTATTCCTCGCCACTCCTGAAGGAGGTACAAGATGGTTCTTTCCGGGTTGCTCGGAGCTGTCCTCGGGCTCGTCGGAGCGCTGCTCTCGATTCTGTGACGCGTGACGACGGAACCCGTCGGTAATGCCGCCTGCTCCTTCTCCCGGCTCGACGTTGTTCGATTCCGTTCTGGAGAAGGACAGCTGGACAGTCTGGCGATCTTTGACGGCAGCGGTACCGGTTACCGCCGAAGGAATAGCGGGTCGGCGTGCGCCCGAGGAGGGCTGGGCGCAGGGTGGGAGGTATGGAGGGTCCGCTGATCGTCGTGCATCCGCCTCGGGACGGCGAGCGTCTGCTGACGGTCCTCGGGGAGCCCGTCGGAATCGTTGATTCGCTGGGTGAGATCGAGTTGCTACTGCGCCGCGCTGGGCTGAGTCCCGCCGATGTCCTGGATGATCCGGATCTGATCGAGTGGCGCGGAGGTGGCCCCGAGGTTTGGGGCTAGCCGGTGTCGCGGCGTCGCGGGGGTGCGCGCGGGGAGCTTCTCGGAATACGTGGGTGCAAAACGGAAAGAAGTGCGCATATGTGCGGATATTCCGTGGTCGGGTAGGGAGAACGCGATGCCGAAGACACCCAGGAAATCACGCAAGGCCGCCGAGAAGTCCGGGGAGAGCCTGTCTCGGGGCGCCGAGGAAGCCGCGCAGGCGCGCGACAAGGATGTGGAGCCCCGGGGGCGCAGGGGCCGCGCGCAGCGCCCCACCGGAAGCGTCGATCCGTCGTCCTACACAGGGGTTAAACCGCCGTCCGACAAGTGAGCGGGCTTACCGACTCTCGGGTGAGTGATGTTTCAGACGATTGCCGAGGTTCCGGGCTCCATCGGTCATGCGGTCGCGACGGCGGTGGCGGCACCGTTCCGTCTGGTCGCCAGGCTGTTCGGAGGCTGAATCCGCCCGCCGGGCCCAACGTCCACGGTTGGGGTTCTCTGGGTGCTCTCCGGGAGGAGTGCCGGGCGCGCCGTGTCGGTGCGCCCTTGGCGGTCCCACCGGGTTCTCCGCAGCTGCCGTCGGCGTGCCCGGCGGAAACCCCCGTCGACGTGGAAAGGAACGCCGCCGTTGCGTTGGTCGGCACAGCGCATGCCCACCGAAGCCACTTGAAAGGCCGTGGAGGTGTGAGGTCCCGCCATCAGCCCGAAGCCTCACGCCCGACGCCTCATCCCCGGCGCAGAACGGATGCCAGGACCTTGGTGAGGGTTGTCGCGGGGTCGGCCGCGGCGGCCGTTGCTCTCCAGGCGACGAAGCCGTCGGGGCGGACCAGCACGGCGCCGTCCGGTGAAGTGCCGTGTGCCTGGGCCCAGTCGGTGTCCGGGTCCACGATCAGGTCGTGGCCGACCTGGTAGCACTCCAGAGGTAGTCCCAGCCGCTGGGCGACCCGCCGCCCCGCCTCGAACCACGTGTGGCCGTGGGTGCCGCTGAGTAGTACCAGGGACCGTTCGTACAGGTCGAGCGAGGACATCCGTACCCCGTCCCTGCGCAGCCAGAAGTGCGGTGCGCGGCTGCCCGGGGCGGCGGTCAGCTCCAACTGGTCTGGTACGACGGGCGCGTTGGGGTCGGTGCCGACGACGGCACCCCGGTTGTAGCGGTAGCCCAGGGCGGTGGGCAGGACGCCGCGCTGCGGGCCGGTGGTCGGCGCGGCGTCGTAACCCGGGTGCCGGTGCTCGGTGGAACGGGCGGAGGCGCGCTCGCTCGTCGCCTGTGCCACCGGCTGCCGCTCGGCGCCGTAGGTCTCCAGCAGGCCGGGCCCGGCCCAGCCGCCCAGTACCGCCGCGAGCTTCCAGGCCAGGTTGTGCGCGTCCTGGATCCCGGTGTTCGAGCCGAACGCGCCGGTGGGGGACATCTCGTGCGCGGAGTCACCGGCCAGGAACACCCGCCCGGTGCCGTAGCTGCTGGCCACCCGCTCCGCGGCGTGCCAGGGCGCCTTGCCGGTGATCTCCACCTCCATCTCCGGTACCCCGGTGGCCCGCCGGATGTGTTCGGCGCACCGCTCGTCGGTGAAGCTCTCCAACTCCTCGCCGTGCTCGGGGTGCCACGGGATGTGGAACACCCACTGCTCCCGGTTGTCCACTGGCAGCAGCGTGCCGTCGGCCTCGGGATTGCGCAGATAGCAGGCGATGAATCGGCGGTCGCCCACCGCGTCCGCCAGCCGTTTGGCCTGGAAGGTCACGCTGACGTTGTGGAACAGGTCGCCGCGCCCGGTCTGACCGATGCCCAGCCGCTCCCGGACCGGGCTGCGCGGGCCGTCCGCGGCGATGAGGTACTGGGCGCGCACCGTGCGGCACTCGTCCGTGCCCCTGCGGCCGATGACGGCGGTCACCCCGTCCGCGTCCTGCTCGAAGGAGCGCAGCTCGGTGCCGTAGCGCAGGTCACCGCCCAACTCGCCGGCGTAGTCCAGCAGTACCGGCTCAAGGTCGTTCTGGCTGCACAGGCACCAACTGGTGGGGCTGAGGCGGGACAACCGGCCGCCCGGGTCGACCTCCTTGAACAGCCACTCCTGCTCGGTTCCGGTCAGCGTCTCGGCCTGGAGGATGCCGTGGTTGTCCGCCAGGACCGACGCCGCCACTTGGATGCGCGGTTCCACCCCGGCGACCCGGAACAGTTCCATCGTGCGCACGTTGTTGCCGCGCCCACGGGGGTGCCGGGAGGTTCCCGGGTGCTTCTCCACCAGCGTGTGCGGGACTCCCAGGCGCCCCAGGAAGAGGGAGGCGGACAGGCCCACCAGGGACCCGCCCGCGATCAGTACCGGCACCCGCTCGTCGATCTTCGCGTTCATCCATGGCTCCAGGCGTTGCGCGGATTCCCGAGTGTGGACTCCCGGATGCGGGAGCGGCTTCACGGGTCACAGTGGCCCGCGTCATCGATCCTTGCCCGGGTGGCGGTGTTCCGCCCGGCCAGGTCACCCGAACGGCCTACACACGTTGCGGCATCCGTGGTAGCCCATCACCATCGATTCACGGGCCTGCTTCCGGAAATCCCGAAATAATTCGGGGGATTGGGTCCAGGTGGCGAAACTTTTTCGGAACGCCGCGGAAGGAACAATGCGTGCGGCCTGCCGGGAAGTTTATCCGGCCACCGCCCGTCCGGCATCCAGTCCGGCCCGAGGCCCGTTGACGCCGAGTCCCCTGCCCGCGAAGGAGCGGTGAAGATGACGGTGCTGTCCAAAGCTGAAGCGCCCCGATCCAAAGCCGGAGCACTTGAATTCATCCCCAGCGAATCCAAGCTGCGGGTCATTCTCGTGCTGCACATCAAGGACGGCGCCGAAAAGCGCTTCATGGAGGTCTACAGGATCCTGCGCGATCAGGTGGCGGAGGTTCCGGGACACATCAGCGACCAGCTGTGCCAGTCGATCCAGAACCCCTCCGAGTGGATCATCACCAGCGAATGGGAGGGCCCGGCCCCGTATTTCGCCTGGGTCAACAGCGCCGAGCACGTGCGCATGGTGGAGCCGATGCACGAGTGCGTGCACAACACCAGGTCGATGCGCTACGGCGTGGTCCGCGAGACCCGACCCGCTGCCGCCGCTCCCGTCCCGAGGGCGGAGCGCCACACTGAGCGCCCGCCCGACGACGTGGTGCGGCACGCCGTCACGTTCACCGTCAAGCCCGGCAGTGAGCAGGCCGCCGCGCGGGTCCTGGCCTCGTACGTCTCCCCGGACCCGGAGGTCGACGCGATCACCAGACTGCATCGCACCTCGCTGTTCATGCGGGGCAACCGCGTGGTGCGGGCGATCGAGGTGATCGGCGACCTCGGCGCCGCGCTGCGCCACGTGGCCGGCCAGCCGGGCGTCAGGGCGGCCGAGGAGGCGCTCAACCCGCATCTGGAAGAGGCCCGAGACCTGGACGACCCGAAGGCCGCGCGTGAGTTCTTCATGCGCGCCGCACTGCCCGCCGTGCACCACCTGACGGTCGGTGACGTCAACGCCCCCGGCGTGCGGCGGCGTGCGCTGAGCTACCCGGCCCGGCCCGGCTGCGGGGCGGCGGTGGCGCTGTTCCTGTCCCGGCAGGATCAACTGGCCGCGGCCCGGCATCCGTCGGCACTGGTGAGCAGCACGATCTACCAGCGCGGCGACATCGTCGTACGCGTGGTGGACCTGCGCTCGGCCAGCGAACCGGACCCCCGGGTGATCCTCGGCATCGAGGGAGTGCGCGCCCCCGCCGTCCTCAGCCGACTGGTCGACGTCGGCGCCGACGGCGATCTGGGCACCAGCGCGGGGATCAGCCGCTTCCTCGCCGACTGCGACATGGACCTGGTCACCGACCGCCGGGCCCAAGAGCCCTGAGGACGGCGGCAGTTCACGGAGACAGGCAACCGCCCGCCCGACGCGATGACCGGGAGAACACCATGCCCACACAGACCGCACGCATCGTGCACATCGACGAGACCAAGCCCAACCGGCGGCGCGGTGGCGACCTGCGCACCCTGCTCACCCCCACCACGGTGGGCGCCACGAGCGGATTCATGGGGATGGCCATCATCAGGCCGGGCGAGCGCATCGGGGAGCACTACCACCCGTACTCCGAGGAGTTCGTCTACGTCGTCGAGGGCCAGGTCGAGGTCGACCTGGACGGTGAGCCGCATCCGCTGGGCCCCGACCACGCGCTGCTGATCCCGACCCACGTGCGGCACCGGTTCCGCAACGTGGGCGACACCGAGGTACGGATGGTCTTCCACCTCGGACCGCTCGCCCCCCGACCGGAGTTGGGGCACGTGGACACCGAGGAAGGGCCGCCCGAACCGGCGAAGGCGGTGTCGTGATGCGACGTGTGGCCGTCACCGGCGTCGGCGTGGTCGCGCCCGGCGGAGTGGGGGTGCCCGCGTTCTGGGACATGCTCACCGCCGGACGCACCGCGACCCGGGGGATCACCCTGTTCGACCCCGAGGGGTTCCGCTCCCGGATCGCCGCCGAGTGCGACTTCGACCCGATCCAGTGCGGCCTCGACGCCGACCAGGTCGAACGCGCCGACCGGTACGTACAGTTCGCGCTGGTGGCCGTGGACGAGGCGGTACGTGACGCGGGCCTCGACCTGACGGCGGAGAACCCCTGGCGGATCGGGGTGTCGCTCGGCTCCGCGGTCGGCGGCACCACCCGGCTGGAAGCCGACTACGTGCGGGTCAGCGGCTCCGGCGAGCGCTGGGACGTGGACCACCAGCGGGCCCGGCCGCATCTGCACCGTGCCTTCTCGCCCAGCGCGCTCGCCTCCGAGGTGGCGGAACGCACCGGCGCGCACGGTCCCGTGCAGACCGTGTCCACCGGCTGCACCTCGGGCCTGGACGCGGTGGGGTACGCCTTCCACGCCATCGAGGAGGGCGACGCCGACGTCATCGTCGCCGGTGCCGCGGACTCGCCCATCTCGCCCATCACGGTGGCGTGTTTCGACGCGATCCGGGCCACGTCCCCCAACAACGACGACCCGGAACACGCCTCACGGCCGTTCGACGCGCGCCGGGACGGCTTCGTCATGGGCGAGGGCGGTGCGGTGCTGGTACTGGAGGAGGCGGAGCACGCACGGCGGCGTGGGGCGCGGATCTACTGCGAGATCGGCGGCTTCGCCACGTTCGGCAACGCCTACCACATGACCGGGCTGACCCGGGAAGGACTGGAGATGTCCCGGGCGATCGACAACGCACTGGACCATGCGCGCATCGACCGCTCCGACGTCGACTACGTCAACGCCCACGGCTCCGGCACCAAGCAGAACGACCGGCACGAGACGGCGGCGGTCAAAAGGTCGCTGGGCGAGCACGCCTATGCGACACCGATGAGTTCGATCAAGTCCATGGTGGGGCACTCGCTCGGCGCGATAGGCGCGATAGAGCTGGCCGCCTGCACCCTCGCCCTGGCCAACGGCGTCATACCGCCGACCGCCAACTACGAGACGCCCGACCCCGAGTGCGACCTGGACTACGTGCCGCGCACCGCGCGCGCGGTACCGCTGCGCACCGTCCTGTCGGTCGGCAGTGGATTCGGTGGATTCCAGTCCGCTGTCGTCCTCAACCGCAGGGAGAGGCGGACACGATGAGTCAGCGCAACAGCCGCCGTGTGGTGGTGACCGGAATCGGTGTGATCGCCCCCAACGGGGTGGGCAACCGGGCTTTCTGGAAGGCCACCAAGGAAGGTGTCAGTGCCCTCGACACGATCTCCCACGACGGCTGCCGGAACTATCCGCTCCGGATCGCCGGGGAGGTAAGGGGCTTCGACCCCGCGGACGCGATCGAGGGCCAGTACCTGGTGCAGACCGACCGGTTCACGCACTTCGCGATGGCCGCGGCCGACCTGGCGAAGGACGACGCCCGGCTCGACACCACCGGACTGTCTCCGTACGCGGTGGGCGTCGCCACCGCTTCCGGCTCCGGCGGCGGCGAGTTCGGCCAGGGCGAACTGCAGCAACTGTGGGGCCGGGGGCCGAAGTTCGTCGGCCCTTACCAGTCCATCGCCTGGTTCTACGCGGCGAGCACCGGCCAGATCTCGATCCGCGGCCAGCACAAGGGGCCGTGCGGAGTACTGGCCAACGACGAGGCCGGGGGGCTGGACGCGATCGCCCACGCCTGCCGGAACACCCGGCACGGCGCCGACGCGGTCATCGTCGGATCCACCGAGGCACCGCTGGCGCCGTACTCGATCGTATGCCAGCTCGGCTACCCGGAACTCAGCCGGGCGGACGTCCCCGAACGCGCCTATCTCCCGTTCACCGCGGACGCCTGCGGCTTCGCGCCCGGGGAGGGCGGGGCGATGCTGGTGGTCGAGGACGAGGAGGCGGCCCGGCGGCGCGGCGCCACGCCCAGGGCGGAGGTCTGCGGCCACGCCGCCACGTTCACCGGCGCCTCCGCCTGGGAGCGGTCCCGGGAGGGGCTGGTGCACGCCATCCGCGGCGCTCTGGACCAGGCCCGGTGCGCCCCGGAAGAGGTCGACGTGGTGTTCGCCGACGCGCTCGGGGTGCCCGCCGCGGACCGGGCCGAGGCGCTGGCCATCAACGAGGCGCTGGGTCGCCGAGCCGCCGAAGTACCGGTGACCGCACCGAAGACCGGTTTCGGCAGGGCGTACTGCGGGGCCCCGGTACTGGACGTGGCCACCGCGGTGCTCGCCATGGAGCACGGCCTGGTGCCACCCACCCCCAACGTGGTCGACGTCATCCACGACATCGACCTTGTCACCGGCCTCGCCCGCCCCACCGAGGTGCGCACCGCGCTTGTGCTCAGCCGCGGACTGATGGGGTGCAACGCCGCGCTCGTGCTGCGACGCGGCGCCGACAAGCCGGCATGACGGCAGCGCCGTCAGCGGAACCGGAAGGAGAGTAGTGGTGAGCGATCGACTGACCTTCGACGAGTTGGCCTCGTTGATGAAGAGCAGCGCCGGAATCACCGTGGAGGCCGGGGAGTTGGAGAGCCGCCCCGACTCACCCTTCGCCGAGTTCGGGCTGGACTCGCTCGGTCTGCTCGGCATCGCGGAGAAGCTGGAACACCGCTTCGGGCAGCCCGTCGAGGCGGAGAACTGCAAGACCCCCGCCGAGTTGCTCGACCTGGTCAACTCGGCACTGATCGCGGGAGCGTGACCATGTCCGGACACACCGAGAACGAGATCACCATCGCGGCCCCCTTCGACCTCGTCTGGGACGTCACCAACGACCTGGAGAACTGGCCCCGCCTGTTCAGCGAATACCGCAGCGTCGAAGTGCTCGGCCGGGAAGGCGACAAGACGACCTTCCGGCTGACCATGCACCCCGACGACAACGGCCAGGTCTGGAGCTGGGTGTCGGAACGCGAAACCCACCGGGACGCCCGCACCGTACGGGCGCGCCGGGTCGAGCCGGGACCGTTCGAGTTCATGGACATCAGGTGGGAGTACGCGCAGACCCCGGACGGCGGCACGAGGATGCGCTGGATCCAGGACTTCGCCATGAAGCCCACTGCACCCGTGGACGACGCCGGGATGACGGACCACCTCAACCGCAACACGCGGATCCAGATGGACCTCATCCGGGAGAAGATCGAACGCCGGGCCCGGGTACGCACCGAGTACGCGGAGTCCACCGTCTCCAACTAGCCGCCACCCCAGGGTGCTTGCCCCGGCCGGAGGGTCCGGCCGGGGCACGTCTGGACCGCCCGCGTACGCCCGAACCGGCGTGCCCCCCACCAGCGAGAGGACACCGCCCATGCACCGCGCCTTGATCGTGGCCCGGATGAAGCCTGGCTCCGCCCCGGGCATCGCCGAGGTCTTCGCCGACTCCGACCGCGGCGAACTGCCGCATCTGATAGGCGTCAGCGGCCGCAGTCTCTTCCAGTTCGGCGATGTGTACCTGCATCTGATCGAGGCCGACGAGCCGCCCGGCCCCCGGGTCGCCAGCCTGACCGGCCACCCGGAGTTCCGCAGCGTCAGCGAACGGCTCACCGCCTTCGTCCGGGCCTACGACCCGAAGACCTGGCGGGAGCCGAAGGACGCCATGGCCCACGAGTTCTACCGGTGGGACCGGGACGGCACCGCCTGACCTCACACCGGCACGCTCGCCTCGAAGGCGTGCAGATAGGCGTTGATCGGCTGGATGTCAGCCAGTTCGAGACCGGCCGCCGTCATCGCCTGGACCAGGCTCTCCTTGGAGTGCTTGGCGCCGCCCACGTTGAGCAACAGCAGCAGGTCCATGGCGGTGGTGAACCGCATCGACGGGCTGTCGTCCACCAGGTTCTCGATGACGATGACCCGGGCGCCCGGACTCGCCGCGGCGATCACGTTCCGCAGCGTCAGCCGGGTGCTCTCGTCGTCCCACTCCAGAATGTTCTTGATGATGTACAGGTCCGCCCGTACTGGCACGTCCTCCCGGCAGTCACCGGGCAGGAGTTGGGCTCGGTCGGCCAGCGGGCCGCCGGGGCGCAGCCGGGGATCGGCGTTCGCCACCACCTTCGGCAGATCGAGCAGGGTGCCGCGCAGCTTCGGGTCCCTCTCCAGCAGGCTGGCGATCACATGGCCCTGCCCGCCGCCGATGTCCACCACGCTCGACACACCGGTGAGGTCGACATACGCGGCGAAGTCCTCGGCGGACTGCTTGCTGGACTGCGTCATGGCCTTGTTGAACACCTCGGCCGACGCGCCCGCGCCGTCGTGCAGGTAGTCGAAGAACTCTTTGCCGAACACATCGGGGAAGACCTTCCGGCCCGACCGTACGGCCTCGTCAAGCCGCGGCCACACCTGCCAGGTCCACGGCTCGGTGCACCACAGTGAGATGTAGCGCAGGCTGTTCGGGGTGTCCTCGCGCAGCAGCCGGGACATCTCGGTGTGCGTCCACCGGTCGTTACCGGCCTCGGCGAAGATGTCGTAGCAGGACAGCGTGCGCAGCAGTCGGCGCAGCGGTCGCACCTCGGTGTTCAGTGCCGCTGCCAACTCCTCGGTGCTGGCCGGAGCGTCCTGCAGGGCGTCCGCCAGGCGCAGTTGTGCCGCCGCGCGGACGGCCGCGGCGCACGCGGCGCCGAACACCAGCTCCCGAAGGCGCATGCCCGCGGCCGGTGAGGTGGGTTGTGCGGTGGTCATGAGGCCGCCTTCCGGGTTGTGGGGCCGCCGTCAGCACGAGCCGGTGGGCTCGGAGGTACGGCAGTAGTTCCTGACGAAGGTGTTGTCCGTGCCGACGTCCCGATTGGCAAGGTCCGCCGGGGCGTTGTCGCGCACCGTGTTGTCACGAACGGTGATGCCGGAGTTGGGCGCTCCGAACCTGCTGCGGAACAGTACGATCCCGCCGGACATGGGCGTTCGGCCACGGTTGCCGCGCACCAGGTTGTGCGTCACCAGCGTCTGCTCCGCCCCGGTGACGAGGATTCCCACGCCTTGTGTCATCGACATGTGGGCGCTCGGGCCGCAGTACTTGTTGTTGAGTTCCACCCGGTTGTGGCGGACGGACAGGGCGCCGGCGCGGGGGATGTTCTCGTCGCCCACCACGAAGACGCCGCCGCAGTTGCCGGTGATGGTGTTGTGCTTGACCACCAGGTTCCGGGCCCGACGGATCACCACGCCGAAGCGGTTGCCCTGGACGGTGTTGCCCGAGATGACCGCGCCCTGCGTGTCGAGCGCCCCGGCCTCCCGGCCGATCACGTTCGCCAGCAGGATGCCCGACTGGCCGTTGTTCCTGATGACGTTGCGCTTGAACTCACCACGGGTGGAAAGCTGTTGGCTGATGCCCTGCTGCCCGTTGTTCTGGACGAGTACGTTGCGCACGCTCATCCGGTCCGTCCAGGAGGCCGAGATGCCGTCGTTCGGGAAGCCGGAGACGGTGAGCGATCTGATCCGTACGCCGGGGATCGGCTCGTTCGGGGTGCCGGTGACGCAGATCCCGTGACCGGCCCGTGCGCAGGCGGTGCCGGACCGGGTGGCGCCGGGGGCGAGCACGGTACGGGGGCCCATGCCGCGGATCGTCAGGCCCGGGACGGTGACCTCGACGCTCTCCCGGTAGGTGCCGGGGAGCAGAAGCAGGGTCTCGCCGGGGCTGGCCCGGTCGACCGCCTCCTGGATCGACTCACCCGGGCGGACGATGTGCCGGTTCGCCGCGCTGGCGGGAGGTGCCGCCACGAATCCGGCGACGAGGAGTGTGGCGAGCGGCGCGAGATGGCGGGAGCTTCGCTGGGGCATGGGCCGATGCTGCCTTCCTGAAGACCAGCGGCGGAGCACCCTGGGTGCTCCGCCGCCCGGCGGTGCGGGGACGTTGCGGGGAAGCAGGGCGCGCTGCCTGCCGCCTCGAAGCTATGAGGGCCCGTCAGCCCCCGCCACTCGTACGCCTCCGTCCGGCGCGGCCGATGCTCCGCAAGGGGTACCCGGCGGCTCTCGGCTGGTCCGCGATGGTTCGCGCCCCGTGCGCTCGCCACCGCGGCGGAAGGCGGAGCCGCGCGGCGACCGTTACTCAGTGGCACTCGTGATGACCGAGAAGCTGGCGCCGAACGGGTCGGTGAGGGCGGCCATCCGGCCCACGCCCGGCACGGTCTCCGGCGGCATGGCGACCTCGCCGCCGCTCTCCTGGGCCACGCCGATCGCGGCGTCGCAGTCGGCCACCTCGAAGTACGGCCGCCAGCGGGTCGTCCAACCCTCCTGCCGCATCTCGTCGCTGAGCCCCATGATCCCGCCCTGACGGGCGTCCTCGCCGCCACCGGCGGGGGAGACCACGGTGTACGTGAAGCCGTCCATGGACATGTCCTGGATCTGCCAGTCGAAGACCGAGTGGTAGAACGCCTTCGCCCGCTCCGGGTCGGCGGTGTGCAGCTCCGCCCAGCACAGGGTGTTCGGGTCGTTGACCGCGCCCAGGCCCGGAGTGTCCCCGGGCTGCCACACGGCGAAGTCGGCGCCGGTGGGATCAGTGAAGGCAGCCAGCCGGCCCGCGGTGAAGACGTCCATCGGCGCCATCCGGATCGAGCCGCCGGCCTGCTCCACCGCCTTGGCGGTGGCATCCGCGTCGGGCGTGTGGAAGTGCACGGTCCAGGCCGAGGAGGCGCCCTCCTGCATCAGCGGGCCGGCGGCGGCGACGATCTTCCCGTCGAGGGTGAACATGCCGTAGCCGCCCGCCTCCGGCCCCTGGGACTGGAAGTCCCAGCCGAACAGCGCGCCGTAGAAGTCGGCGGAGGCCGCCACATCGGGGCTTCCGAGGTCGACCCAGAGAAGCGATCCAGGCACGTAGGGAGTGGTGATCATGACGGTGGCCCTCCGAGGTTCGGCCATGGCAGGGACCGCCCTGCGGCCAGCGGATTCGGGCGGTTTCCCGTGGACGAGTTCAGCATGGCAGGGGGCACTGACAATCGCCCCGCACGGCGCCCGGCGCCCCGCCGTGCGCGAACCACGCCGCTGGCACATAGTGGGACTGCCGGGGGTAGGGCCGCCCCCTACGCAGGGGCGCTTCACCCCTATTCACCAGGCCGACCGCCAGACGTGCTCCGTCAACGACGGCTACACTTCGCGCTGACTTGAAGGAGCGTCAGATGACTGCCAAAGCGCAGATCGGGGTGACCGGGCTCGCGGTCATGGGCCGCAACCTCGCCCGTAACTTCGCCCGCAACGGCTACACCGTCGCCGTCCACAACCGCACCCCCGCCAGGACCCGTGCGCTGATCGACGAGTTCGGACACGAGGGCGACTTCGTACCCACGGAGACCGCCGAGGAGTTCGTCGCCTCGTTGGAGCGGCCGCGGCGGCTGCTGGTGATGGTCAAGGCGGGGGAGCCCACCGACGAGGTCATCAGGGAGTTCGCACCGCTGCTCGAAGAGGGCGACATGATCATCGACGGTGGCAACGCCCACTTCGCGGACACCCGGCGCCGGGAGGCCGCGCTGCGCGAGCAGGGCATCCACTTCGTGGGCACCGGCGTGTCGGGCGGCGAGGAGGGCGCGCTGCACGGGCCGAGCATCATGCCCGGCGGCTCGGTGGAGTCGTACCGCACGCTCGGACCGATGCTGGAGAAGATCAGCGCCAAGGTGGACGGCGCCCCGTGCTGCACGCACATCGGAACGGACGGCGCCGGGCACTTCGTGAAGATGGTGCACAACGGCATCGAGTACGCCGACATGCAACTGATCGCCGAGGCGTACGACCTGCTGCGCCGGGCCGCGGGCATGACACCCCAGCGGATCGCGGAGACCTTCCGGCGCTGGAACACCGGACGGCTGGACTCGTACCTCATCGAGATCACCGCCGACGTGCTCACCCACACCGACGCCGCCACCGGCAAGCCCTTCGTCGACATCGTCGCCGACCAGGCCGAGCAGAAGGGCACCGGCCGCTGGACCGTACAGACAGCGCTCGACCTCGGCGTACCGGTCCCGGGCATCGCCGAGGCGGTCTTCGCCCGGTCAGTGTCCGGCCACACCGACCTGCGCGCCGCCGCCCGCTCGCTGCCCGGCCCCAAGGGCAACGTGCTGGACGCCAAGAGCGCGGAACGCTTCGCCGACCAGGTCGAACACGCCCTGTACGCCTCGAAGATCGTCTCCTACGCGCAGGGCTGGAACATGATCCAGGCCGGCGCCACCGAGTACGGCTGGGACATCGACCTGGGCGCCGTCGCCTCGATCTGGCGCGGCGGATGCATCATCCGCGCCGCCTTCCTGGACCGCATCCGCGCCGCGTTCGACGCCGATCCGGCGCTGCCGAGCCTGCTGGCGGACGCGCAGTTCGCCAAGGAGATCGGCGAAGCGCAGAGCGCCTGGCGCACCGTGGTGGCGGCGGCCGGTGAGCACGGCATCCCGGCCCCCGGCTTCTCCGCGGCGCTCGCGTACTACGACGCGCTGCGCGCCGAGCGGCTGCCCGCGGCGCTCACCCAGGCACAGCGCGACTACTTCGGTGCGCACACGTACCGCCGCGTTGACCGCGA
This sequence comes from Streptomyces silvisoli, assembly GCF_029269905.1. Lineage (NCBI taxonomy): Bacteria > Bacillati > Actinomycetota > Actinomycetes > Kitasatosporales > Streptomycetaceae > Streptomyces > Streptomyces silvisoli. Next base: position 13,625 of record NZ_JARJBC010000005.1, read on the forward strand.
CGGCAGCTTCCACACTCGGTGGGGGCAGGACAAGTCCGAGGTGGAGGCGTAGTGCCCGCCCGGCGGATCTGACGCGGGGGCGCGGTTTTTCACGGACCGCACACGCCAGGAACTTCGGGCAACCCTCAAACACCGCCCGCGCCCGGCCGGTTGGCCAGGGTGCGGGCGATGTCCAGGGTCAGGCGGTGCCAGGGCTGGCGCGGGTCGCGTGCGGTGAGTTGGGCGATGCGGCGCAGCCGGTAGCGCATCGACTGCGGGTGAAGATGGAGCTCGCGGGCCGCCGCGGTGGCCGAGCCGTTGTCCAGGTAGGCGCAGAGCGCGGTCAGCAGGTGCCGCTGGGCGGGCTCGACCAGCGGGCCCAGCACGACGCGGGCGATCTGGTCCGCGGTGGCGGAGGCGCGGCCCGCGAGCAGGCTCAGTACGTGCGCGTCGGCGTCGGTGAGCAGCCGTCCGGGCTGGTGGGCGTGGCCGGGGGCGGTGTCCAGCGCGTCCGCGGCCAGCCGGTACGCGGCGGCGACGCGGTCGGGGCCCTCCCGGGTGATCGCACAGCCACGCCACGCCCGGGTGTGCAACGCCGCCGAGGCCTCCTCGGCCGCGGCGGCGGGCAGCAACAGGACGACACGCGGGCCGCGGGTGGTGGCCAGCGGTGTCACACCGCCCGCGTACAGGGTGAGCGCCTCCAGCAGTTCGGCCGCCGTCGCCTCGGTCACCGAGTGCGCGGCGGGCTCCGGGAACGCCTCGGGACCGGTCGGCTCGGCCAGCAAGAGGCAGTACGGATCGGGGAGTTGAACGTCCAGCCGCTGGGCGCGGTCGGCGATCGCGCCGGCCGAGGCGTGCCGTCCGGCGATCAGGTCGTCCAGCAGATCGCGCAGCGCGCGGGTGCGGTCGCTCGCCAGGTACTCGGCGGTGGCGGCATAGGCGGTTCCCATCACCTCGGAGAGGGTGTCCAGGGTGGTGAGCAGCAGCCGGGTGAGGGCGAAGATGTCCGCACCGTCCACCTCGCCGCCGGTGCGTGCCGCGATCAGCTCGGTGATGGTGGTCAGCGCCACCCGGTAGGCCCGTAGCACGGCCTGCACCGGGCGGCCGTCGGCGGCGCGGGCCGCCGCGATGCCGCGCAGCAGCCGCAGGTCGGCGGCCTCCAGCCGGCCGTCGACGGTCCACAGGTGCAGGACGCGGTGCAACGCCTTTCCGGTGATGGCTCTGACCTCAGCCATCCGCCCGTCGTCCAGCGCGGCGTAGGCGGGCACCCGCTCGTGCACCGCGGCGATGATCGCCTCGACGGTTCGCGGGTCGCCCATCAACTCCCGCCGGATCCGTTCCCGTTCGCGGTGCGCCACCCGCGGCCCCTTCCGGCTTTGTCACATGGTGATAGATCTAGCGGTGCCGGGTGCGCACCCCCATGGACTCACATTGTCACTCTGGCGAGGATCGGACGTGCACGGACCCGACCCCGAGGAGAGGCAGGGCGCGTCGATGAGCGACAGCACGGATCAGGCCAAGGAGTGGGCGGCCTTCCAGTACGAGATCTACCTGAACGGCATGACGGGCGCGGTGCCCCGGCTGCCCACCGACCTGACCCGGCTGGAGGAGGTCGCCGAGGCCCGGCTCGGCCCCGGCCCGGTCGGCTATGTGGCGGGCAGCGCGGGCAACGGCCGTACCACGAAGGCGAATCGGGAAGCACTGGACCGCTGGCAGATCGTTCCCCGCATGCTGCGTGACGTACAACGCCGCGACCTGTCCGTCGAGTTGCTCGGCACCCGGCTGCCGGCACCGCTCGCCCTCGCCCCGGTGGGCGTGCTGTCGATCATGCACCCGGACGCGGAGACCGGGGCCGCCCGGGCCGCCGCCGCGCAGGGCGTACCGTTCATCCTCTCCTCGGCCTCCAGCACACCGATGGAGCGGGTCGCCGAGGCGATGGGGGAGGCGGAGCGCTGGTTCCAGCTGTACTGGCCCAAGGACCGCGAGGTCACCAAGAGCCTACTGGCCCGGGCCAAGGCGGCCGGCTACACGGCGCTGTTCGTCACCCTGGACACCTGGCTGCTGGCCTGGCGGCCGCGCGACCTGGACCAGGCGTACCTGCCGTTCCTGCACGGTGTGGGCACCGCCAACTACTTCACGGACCCGGCCTTCCAGGCCGGGCTGGCCAAGCCGGTGCACGAGGACCCCAACGCCGCCGTACTGCATTTCGTGAACATGTTCGCCGACCCCACGAAGACCTGGGACGACCTGGACTTCCTGCGCGAGCACTGGGACGGCCCCATCGTGCTCAAGGGGATACTGCACCCCGACGACGCCCGCCGGGCCGCCGCCGCCGGGATGGACGGCATCGTCGTCTCCAACCACGGCGGGCGCCAGGTCAACGGGGCGATCGGCGCCGCGGACGCACTGCCCGGCGTGGTACAGGCGGTCGGTGACCGGCTCACCGTTCTGTTCGACAGCGGGATCCGCACCGGCGACGACATCTTCAAGGCCCTCGCCCTGGGCGCCCGCGCCGTACTGCTGGGCCGCCCCTATGCGTACGGGCTCGGCCTGGACGGCCAGCCCGGCGTGGAGCACGTCATCCGCTCGCTGCTGGCCGAGTTCGACCTCACGCTGGCCCTGTCAGGACACACCACCGCGGCCCGGCTCACCCCCGCCGCCCTCACCCGTACCAACGCCTAGGAGCCCTGAGTTGTCCATCGAGCAGAACGCACCGCGCAACGTGCTCGCGATCGTCTCCCCGCACGTCGGAGGCCGGGCCGCCGGAACCGCGCTGGCCGCGGTCTTCGCCGACCGTGCCCAGGTCACCGTGGTCGAAGCGGCCGACGAGGACCCGAAGGCGCTACGGGAGGCCCATGTCGTCATCACCGGCCTCGGCCCGGTGACCGCCGACCACATCGCCGCCGCGCCCGAGCTGCGACTGATCCAGTGCGCGAGCCACGGCTTCGACTACGTGGACGTGGCCGCCGCCCGGCAGCGCGGCATCCCGGTGAGCACCATCGGATCCAGCGGCGCGGAACAGCAGAACGTCGCCGAGCAGACCTTCGCCCTCATGCTCGCACTGGCCAAGCAGCTCATCCCCGCCCACACCGCGCTGGTCGACGCGGACTGGGCGCTGCCCCGGCTCCAGCAGTCCATCACCGAGCTGTCCGGCAAGACCCTCGGCATCATCGGCTTCGGCCGCATCGGCCAGGAGGTCGCCCGCCGCGCCGCCGCGTTCGAGATGCGGGTGGTCTACACCGACCGGTCCGGTGAATCATCGCGGGACGATCTCCAAATCGAAGCACACCGCGTGGAGTTGGACGAGCTGCTGCGCACCGCCGACTACGTCTCCGTGCACGCCCCGCTGACCGACGAGAGCCGGCATCTGCTCAACGCCGAGCGGCTGCGCATGCTCAAGCCCACCGCGTTCGTCATCAACACCGCACGCGGCGCGCTGATCGACCAGGACGCGCTGGCCGACGCGCTGGAGGCGGGCGCGCTCGCCGGAGCGGGTCTGGACGTCTTCGACCCCGAACCGCCCACCGCCGCACTGCGGTTGCTGCGCGCCCCCAGGGTGGTGCTGTCGCCGCACGTCGCCGGGGTGACCCGGGAGACACTGGTGCGCATCGCGATGGCCGCGGTACGCAACGTCTCCGACTATCTGGACGGCAAGGAGCCGCGGGACATCGTCGGGTGACGGCTCCGGCCGCCCGGCGCCAGGGGCGCCGTGGACGGCCGGTCCACGCCGCGAGGGTCGCCCGCCGCCCTGGCGGGGCGAAAGGTCGGGGGCAGGCCCCCGACACCCCCGGCGGGCCGACCGCCATCCCGGCGATGCCTCCGCGCGCCTTCCGCTCGGCGGGTGCCGGGTGCTACGGCATAGGGATATGCCCGCGATCCTGCACGCGCTGTCCATCACCGGTGCCATGACCTGGGAGATCACCTGGGCGCTGATCCTGGGCTTCACCCTGTCCGCCATCGTGCAGGCCGTGGTGCGCAGGTCCACCGTCGTGCGGCTGCTGGGCGACGACCGCCCCCGTACCCTCGCCCGAGCGGCGGGCCTGGGGGTGGCGTCGTCCTCCTGCTCGTACGCCGCGGTCGCGCTGGCGCGTGCGCTGTTCCGCAGGGGCGCGAACTTCACCGCCGCGATGGCCTTCGAGATCGCCTCCACCAACCTGGTGGTCGAACTCGGGGTGATCATGGCCCTGTTGATGGGCTGGCAGTTCACCGTCGCGGAGTTCATCGGCGGACCGATCATGATCGTGGTGCTGGCGGTGCTGTTCCGGCTGCTGCTGCGGGAGCCGCTGTTGCGCGAGGCCCGTGCACAGGCGGAGCGCGGGCTGGCCGGTGCCATGGAGGGGCACGCGGCGATGGACATGTCGGTACGGCGCCCCGGGCCGTTCCTCCGGCGACTGTTCTCCGCCGAGGGCTTCACCGCGACATCGCACGTCTTCGTCATAGAGTGGGCGGCGATCCTGCGAGACCTGCTGGTCGGCCTGCTGATCGCCGGGGCCGTCGCCGCCTGGGTGCCGGACACGTTCTGGCGCGGGTTCTTCTTCGCCGGGCATCCGCTGGCCGCCAGGCTGTGGGGGCCGCTCATCGGGCCGGTGGTGGCGGTGGTGTCGTTCGTCTGCTCCATCGGCAACGTGCCGCTGGCCGTGGTGCTGTGGAAGGGCGGCATCAGCTTCGGCGGCGTGGTCGCGTTCGTCTTCGCCGACCTGCTGATCCTTCCGATCCTCAACATCTACCGGAAGTACTACGGCGCGCGCATGGCCGCCTTCCTGCTGGCCACCTTCTACGTCGCGACGGTGGTCGCCGGCTACTGCGTCGAGTTCCTCTTCGGCGGGGTGCGCCTCGTCCCCGACCAGGCCAGGGCCAGGCTCCCGGTGGAGGGGGTGTCCTGGAACTACACCACCTGGCTCAACATCGTCTTCCTGGGGCTGGCGGCGGTGCTGCTGGTGCGCTTCGTCCGCACCGGCGGGTTCGCCATGCTGCGGATGATGGGCGGCTCACCGGCCGTGTCCGGTGACCATGGCCACGGCGCCCAATAGGCCCGCGGTACGGGCGGTTTGGGCGCCGTGTCGGGTCATGCGATGGCGCGCTCCGGGATGGGCACCTCCTCGCCGTCCACCTCCAGGGTGACGCGGGGGATGGCGGAGCCGAACCGGGCCTGGTGCACATGGATGCGGAACGGCAGGGGCGGGTCCTCGGGCAGTTCACCGGAGAGCAGGCTGGTGCCGGAGCCGTGCACGCGTTGGCGGAAGACCTCTTTGCCGTCGACCAGCAACTCGATCTCACTGGTCAGCCCGGACCGCACCGTCACCGTGATCGAGTGTCCGGCGTGGTCGATGTGGAAGTGGAACGGGCGCCCCATGACGCACCTCCGTAGTACTCAGGTGCTCATCCAGCTTATGGCCTGTCCGCCGGATCTTCATCGGATGTGCGCGGCGGCAGCCACAGGTCCGGGCCGAACACCTCGTAGTGGATGTCCGCAGCGCGCACACCCAGTTCGAGCAGTTGCGACCGGGCGGCGCGCATGAAGGGCAGCGGGCCGCACAGATAGGCGGTGGTCCGTGGTGGTACGGGGAGGGTGCGCAGGTCGACCAGGCCCGTGCGGTCGGCGGGCCAGGGGCCTTCCGGGTGCTCGTACCAGACGTGCGCGGTGGCGTTCGGCAGCTTGGCGACGAGCTGGTCGAACTCGGTGCGGAAGGCGTGGGTGCGCGGGCCGCGGTCGGCGTGGACGGCGATCACCTGCCGCCGTGCGCCGCTGGCGGCGAGCTGGCCGAGCATTGCGTTCATCGGCGTACAGCCGATCCCGGCGGAGGCGAGCAGCACCGGTGTGTCGCCGTCGTCCAGCGTGACGTCGCCGAACGGGGCGCTGATCCGCAGCACGTCGCCGTCGTGGACGTGCCGGTGCAGATGCCGGGAGACCGTGCCGTCGGCCCTGACGGTGAACTGGAAAGCGGCGGTGCGCGTACCGGACAGACTGTACTGGCGTATCTGCCGTGCGCCGTCGGGGAGTTGGGCCTGCACGGAGACGTACTGGCCCGGCCGGGACGGCGGTGGCGGGGCGCCGTCCGCGGGCCGGACCAGGAACGTGACGACGTCGGCGGTCTCCTGGAACCTGGCCAGCACCTGGTAGTCCCGCCAGGTGTCGCCGTCCGGGGCGCCGAAGCGGGCGTACAGCCGTTCCTCGATGGCGATCAGGGCGTTGGCCATCAGCCAGTACACCTCGTCCCAGGCGGCGGCGACCTCCTCGGTCACCGCGTCCCCCAGCACTTCGACGATGGCCGCGGACAGATGGGTGTGGACGATCTCGTACTGGTCGCGGGTGATGCCGAGCGAGGCGTGCTTGTGGGCGATGCGGGCGAGCATCGTGTCGGGGCGCACCTCGGAGTGGCTGACCAGGGTGCCCGCGAAGGCGGCGATGGAGCCCGCCAGGGCCTGCCGCTGGGCGCCGTTGGCCTGGTTGCCGCGGTTGAACAGGTCGCGCTCCAGCTCGGGGTGCGCGGCGAACAGCCGGGCGTAGAAGGCGGCGGCGATCTCCTCGATGGCCGCGCCCACGGCGGGCAGGGTGGCGCGGATGGTGTCGGCGGACTTCTGAGACAGCATCAAGGGGCTCCAAAGGAGTATGTCAGATTCGTATTTTCGAGCGCGTGGAACCGGCCTTCGAGCGTGGTGCGCGAGGGGAACGGGGTCGCTCAACTCCGCAGCGGCAGCCCCATCAGGACCGGGCCGGTGGGGGAGGCGACCAGGTCCTGCACGGTGATCGGATCGAGCGCGGCGTAAAAGGCGTCCTGCGCGGCCCGTAGCGCGCTGCGCAGTCGGCAGGCGGTGCGCAGCGGGCACGGCGGCTCGTCCTCGCAGCCGACCACGTCCCCCACCCCCTCCAACTCCCGTACCAGCCGACCCAGCGAGCCGGTGCGCCCGGTGTGGGTGAGGGACAGGCCGCCGCCCCGGCCGCGGCGCGCGTCGACCACGCCGAGGTGCTGGAGCCGGGTCACGACCTTCGCCGCGTGGGTGTAGGGCACGGACATCGCGTCGGCCACCTCGCGAGTGGTCGGCGGGTTCTTCCGGTCCGCCACGGCGAGGCGCATCGCGATGCGCAGTGCAAGGTCTGTGCTCTTGGTCAGTCGCACGAGCAGCAGCGTAACTAATGCGAATCTGACTCTCCAGATTGGGTTCCGTAGTACGTCACCTGGTCCTCGGGGCTCCCGGGGCGTGACCAAGATCCAGGTCATAGGGTTGCCCCTGCCGCTCGCCGGAGCGGCGTGGCAGCGGAAGAGACGTGGAGGAACGGATGTCGGTCAGTCGCCGGACGGTACTGGCGGTCATGGCGGGAGGGGTGCTCGCGGGCTGCGGCACCGCACGGAACACCGCCGCGAGCGCGTCGCCGACGCCCACCGCCACCCCCTCGGCGGAGCTCACGCCCTCGGTGGCGCAGCCGGCCGTGCCCACCCGCGCCGACGAGGTCGCCCGCTACGGACGCCTCGCCCCCACCAAGTGGGGGCTCGACGGCGTGCCCGGCATGGTCTCGCGGCTGCCCGCCGGACATCGGGCGACAGCGCTGACCTTCGACGCGTGCGGCGGCCGGGGCGGCAGCGAGTACGACAGCGGGCTGATCGAGTGCCTGCGCGCACACAAGGTGCCCGCGACCCTGTTCATCAACTCCCGCTGGATAGACGAGAACCGCGCCACCTTCGACCACCTCGCGGCGGACCCGCTGTTCGAGATAGCCAACCACGGCACCCGGCACCTCCCGCTGTCGGTCTCCGGCCGATCCGCGTACGGGATACCCGGCACCCGTAGCGCCGGAGAGGTGTACGACGAGGTGGCGGGGAACCGGGAGAAGCTCACCAAGCTCCTCGGCCACCCGCCCCGCTACTTCCGCTCGGGCACCGCCTACTGCGACGACGTGGCCGCGCGGATCGTCTCCGACCTCGGTGAGCGGTTCATCAGCTTCGACGTCAACGGCGACGGCGGCGCCACCTTCACCCCGCAACAGGTGCACCAGGCGGTGCTCACCGCGCGGCACGGCTCCATCGTCATCAGCCACATGAACCACCCGAGGGGCGGCACGGCACGCGGATACGCAACCGCCATACCGCGACTGCTGGAATCCGGCCACCAGTTCGTAAGGCTCTCCGACGCGCTCACATGAGCCATCCTTGGGGCATGCCCGACGAGCGAACCGACGACCCCGGATACCCGGCACGGCAGGCATCCCGGATGGCCTCGCTGGAGCAACTGGACGCGACGGTGCCCACCTGCCGCGCGTGCCCCCGCCTGGTGGAGTGGCGCGAGCACACCGCGCGGGTCAAACGCAGGGCCTTCCAGGACTGGGACTACTGGGCCCGGCCGGTACCCGGCCTCGGGCCACCGGACGCGGCACTGGCCGTCGTCGGGCTGGCTCCCGCCGCGCACGGCGGCAACCGCACCGGCCGGATCTTCACCGGCGACCCATCCGGAGAGGTGCTGTACGCGGCGCTGTACGACGTCGGCCTCGCCTCGCAGCCGACGGCCACCCACCGCGACGACGGGCTGGAACTGTACGGCGTGCGGATCACCCTCCCGGTGCACTGCGCACCGCCGCAGAACCGGCCCACCCCGGCCGAGCGGGACACCTGCCGACCGTGGCTGGCGCGGGAGCTGGAACTGCTGCGGCCCACCCTGCGTGCCGTGGTGGTGCTCGGCGCTTTCGGCTGGCAGGCGCTGCTGCCGGTGCTCGCCAGCGCCGGATGGCGGCTGCCCAGACCGCGCCCGGCCTTCGGGCACGGGGCACAGGTCCTGCTGGCGGACGAGCGCGGCGGCCGGGGGCTGCATCTGCTCGGCTGCTACCACCCGAGCCAGCGCAATGTGTTCACCGGTCGGCTCACCCCCGCCATGCTCCGCGCCGCGCTGCGCGAGGGCGCCGCGCTCGCCGGACTGCCCCGGCCTTCGTCCACCGACGACCGGTGACGGCCCGCCGACATGCGCGGCACGGCAACCTGGCGGAAGGTGAGCATATGAACCACCATCACCGCTCGCCCGCACGGGCGCTCGACATCGACACCCGCCTGGTCACCGCCGGAGCGATGCTCACGGTGTGCGGCTCGCTGGTGGCGTTCGCCGGTTTGGCACTCGCCGGCTTCGCGCTGGTCAGCGCGGGACGGCAGTGGGTACGGCAGATGGAGGTGCCGCCCGGCGAACTGGCGGCGGCCAAGCTGCGCCAGGCCAAGCAGGCGTCGCTGGCGGGCATGCAGGCCTGGCAGGCGGCCCAGGGCGACGGCGGCCGGACGAACCCGTAACGAACCCACCTGCCTGTCGCCCCTCACCCGGCGGATGCTTGAATCGCCGGATGATTGATCATGTTGTGCTGCGCGTGTTCATCGGACCCGACGGGCGCGGCGGGAACCCGCTCGGCGTGGTGACCGACGGCACCCAGGTACCCGGCACGGACGAACGCCAGCGGCTGGCCGCCGAACTCGGTTACAGCGAGACCGTGTTCGTCGATGACGCCTCGCGCGGCGCGGTCGACATCTACACCCCCAGCGCCCGGCTGCCGTTCGCCGGGCATCCGCTGGTGGGCGTCTCATGGCTGCTGGGGGAGCGCGGTCAGCGGGCCGAGGTGCTGCGACCGTCGGCCGGGGACGTGCCGACCTGGACGGACGGCGACTTCACCTGGATCCGCGGGCGCGCCGAGTGGGCGTCCGGGCGACGCACGCAGCAGTACGCCTCGGCAGCCGAGGTGGACGCCCTGCCCGCCCCGCCCCCGGGTGAGGGCTGGCTGTACGCCTGGGCATGGCTGGACGAGGCTGGGGGACGGGTTCGGGCCAGGGCCTTCCCGCGGCGCGGCGACAACATCGTGGAGGACGAGGCGACGGGCGCCGCCGCGGTCGTCCTCACCGCGGAACTAGGCCGCCCGCTCACCATCCACCAGGGCGCCGCCTCCCAGATCCTCACCCGTCCCCGGGGCGACGGCTGGATCGACGTCGGCGGTCGCGCCGCCATGGCTTAGGACCGTGCCCGTACCGGGAGCGGTACGGGCACGTGAAGCGGTCAGCGGGCGGAGTAGACCGCGTCGCAGAACTCGGCGATCTCGTGTTCCGGCAGGTTGCGCACGACGTCGGCCTCGCTGATGACGCCGACCAGGCGCTTTTGCTCCAGCACCGGAAGCCTGCGGATCTTGTGGTCCTCCATCATGTGCAGTGCGTCGCCGATCTCCGCGTCGGCGTCGACCCAGTGCAGACGGCTGGCGAGTTCACGGGCCTTGACGGTCGACGGGTCCCGGCCTTCCGCACAACACTTGATCACGATGTCGCGGTCGGTGATGATCCCGGTCAACCGGTCGTGGTCGCAGATCGGCAGCGACCCTACCTCGAGGTCGCGCATCATCACCGCGGCGTCCTTGAGGCTCTTCTCCGCGTCGACGCACTGGGCGCCCTTGTGCATGATGTCGCGGGCCTTGCCTTTGAGTGCTGTCTTCCGCTTCGCCACTGTGGCTCACCTCCTCGGTGATTCCCGGCCATGCCGGTATTCCTCTGCCAGGGCGAACCCGTGCATACCGAGAAAAGTGCAGAACAGTTCCATACTGACCGCGCCCCGCGCATCCCACCATCGGAGCGCACGAACGGGTGGAGCCCGTTCACTACTGACCGCCACAGCACGAACCCGTACGGAAGCGGATCTGGACGGTTCACGGCGGAACCCGCGTGCGGTTGCGCCGCCCCGCGCCGATCGGTCGAACCAGGCCAACGCGTACCGTTCGGTGCGGCGAAGGGCGCCTAGTGGGTGGTGACCCGCGCGCTCATGTGGACCAGTCCCGCGACCCCGAACTGGAGCGTCAGCGGCAGCTTGCCGTTGGAGGTGGCGCCGTTCACCTTGGGGAGTTGGACGCTGGGGCCGCCCTGGCCGCCGAAGGTGACGGTGGTGCCGGGGTTGAGCAGAATGCCCGAGGTGGACAGCGAGCCGTTGCCGGTGCTGTTGCCCTGCAAGGTGGCGCGACCGCCGTTGGGGGTCGCGACCATGGCCAGGTGCTCGGCCACGCTGCCGCCGTTGCGGATGGTCATGGTGAGCTGGCCCGTGCCGGACGGTCCGATGTGCGCCACCGCGTTGTGGACCGCCAGGTTCGTGCCGGGAACCTGGATGTTCAGCTCGCCCGGGGTGGTGGCGGTGTCGCTGGGGGTGACCGGACCGGATGGCTGGGTCTGGCCGCCCGAACAAGCCGTGGCCAGTGCGAGTAGCGCGGCCGTGGCCACGGCCGCGCTGGCGGTTCGGGAGGAGACGCCGTTGCGTGTCATCCCTGCATTATGGCCTCCGGCCTGGGCTGCTCCGCGGGGCGGGCCGGAGGCCCGGGCTGGAGGTTCGCGGGTCGGGGTGGGTTCGGCACAGCCGGGGCGCGCGCTTGCGGTTGGCCGCCGTCGCGGGGGCCAAGCCCGCGGCACCCCGGCGCGGTGCGATCGAGGGGCGCCGAGGGCGGGCCCTCGGCGCCCTCCCGGTCAGCGGCCCGGGTAGCTGTATGTGTAGCCCTGGGCGTCCAGTTGGTCCAGCAGCGCGGCGAGGGCCGCCACCGACTGGGAGCGGTCGCCACCGCCGTCGTGCATCAGGATGATGCCGCCGGGCTTCAGTTCCTGGTTGATGGTCTTCATGATGGCCGGCACACCAGGGCGCTGCCAGTCGTTGGAGTCGACCGTCCAACCCAGCGGGCGCAGGCCGTGCTCGGCCGCGATGTTGCGGATCGCCGGGCTGAAGTCACCGCCGGGCGCACGGTAGTACCAAAGCTTCGCCCCGGGACCCGCGGCGGCGGATATCTCGCGCTGGGCGTCGACTATCTCGTGCGTGTTGTAGTCCAGGGACTTCTTGCTCTGCTGCTCGTCGTGGTGCACCGAGTGGTCACAGAGCCGGAACCCGGCCTCGGTGATCTGCTTGGTGAGGTAGGGGTAACGCTGGGCGTTGGGGCCTATCTCGCAGAACGTCGCCTTGGCGTGGTGCTGTTGGAGCAGCGCCAGCACCTGCGGCGTCCACTTCGGGTCGGGGCCGTCGTCGAAGGTCAGCGCCACGGACTTGCCGCCGTCCTCCGTGCCGTGCTGGATGGACGTGTTGACCAGTGGCGCACCCGACGGCGCGCTGGCGGACGGGCTGCCCGGCTGAGCGCTGGGACTTTGTGCCGGATTCGAGGCGGAGGCGCTGGGGGAGGCCTGCCGTGCGGGCGCCGACGAGTCGGCCGACGACGGCGAGAGGACGGAACCGGAGGCCGACGTACCAGCGGAGGGAGTGCCGGAGGCCGCGGCGGAACCGGTGGCGGTCGTGGAGGGGGAAGCGGCCGACGCCGAGTCGGCCGAGCGGGGGTGCGCGTGGACCTGCGGGCCGCACGCGGCCAGGGCGGCGCCGGAAAGCGTCACCACGAGGGCGGCTGTCGTCCTCTTCGCACTGGCGAATGCCACAGCTGTACCTCCAACGGCATCGTTGACGGATGCCTGAATTGCACGTTCAGTAACTCTTCATGCGCGGTGAGTACGGACCGAGCGGCGAACGGGAATCAGCCGGTTCGGCCGTGGGAATGTGATGCGATCGGCCGCACTGTATGGCCTGTGGCGGCTGGCTCGCTCATCTCCGGTTCACCCGGTGCGTGGGATCGAATACGGAGAGTCCGTTTTGCGCGTTATGTCGTCAACCGTAGAGGAAGGGCAGCGCTCAGCCCAGAGTGTTTGATGTGAGATATGTCCCTTATGCACTACGGCCCGCGTGTGACGGGAGGGGAAACGGGGTGACGTGGCCCCTCGTTCGGCTGACGGTGACTGCCTGGCCGTGACGGCCGCCTCCGTACCCCAACTCACCCAGTATGGCGCGGCGTTGGGGGGTTGGGGAGTCGGCGCCCGAAGAAAGCCCCCGGTGGAAAACGACTCCCGCCCCCCGTTCGAGAAGGGCGGCTAGTTCGCGGACTCGTACCGCTCGATGACGTCGCGCGGAATCCGGCCCCGCGGGCTGACCTCGATGCCCTGCTCCTTGGCCCAGGCGCGCACCTTCACCGGGTCGCAGCCGGTGGCCGCCGAGTCGCCGACCACGGACTGCTTGGTCTGGGCGCTGCGGGAACTCCCCGTTTTCCTGCCGTGCCGGAGGAAAGGTGCCAGCGCTTCAAGGAGTTTGTCGTAGTTGTCGGCGCCGAGGTCGATCTCGTAGCCGATGCCGTCGACACTGAAGGTGTGGGTGGCAATGTCGTCACCCTGTTCACCGCTGATGTCGTCGGTGAAAAGGGTGATCACGCGCTGAACCATTGTCTTGGATCCTTTCCAGGCAGGCGAGTGGATGCTACCCGGGTCTGCTGTTGGGACCCAAAGGGATCGGGAAATCCCGGCTGTTCCGTACCGTTTGGCGCGGCGTACCGTTCAACTCGTGCGCGGCGGCAGTGGCAGCGGCAGCCCCGGCAGACCGTCGAGGCTGACGGCGACGTGCTCCTTCTTCTCGCAGTACACGGCGAAGGACTCCTCGGTCTCCCGGGCGAAGCGCTGGGTGTGCAGCGGGCGTTCCTCGCGGTAGTCCAGATGGGGAACCGCGTATCCGCAGGTGTCGCTGACGCGTTCGGCGGTGACCACGATGATGGCGCGCAGATCGGTGCGGCGGCGGAACTCCTCGCCGAAGTGCGGAAGGAGTTCGTCCCAGCGCGGGTCGTCACGGAACACCGGTACACCCCGGCCGTGGATGCGGACGATCTTGGGCGGGCCGGTGAAGGCACACCACATCAGGGTGATGCGGCCGTTCTCCCGCAAATGGGCAATGGTTTCCGCGCCGCTGCCGCCCAGGTCGAGATAGCAGACGGTGTGCTCGTCCAGCACGGCGAAGGAGCCGGCGAGGCCCTTTGGGGAGACATTGACATGACCGTCCTCGGCCAGCGGTGCGGTCGCGGTGAAGAAGAGGTGCTGTTCTTCTATGAACTTCCGCAGCCGTCCGTCTATTCGCTCGTAAGTCGTTCCCATGCGGCCATTGTCGCCACCGCGGGCGGACGTGAACAGCGTTTTCCGGGGTCAAGGGGTGAGAGGGGACGGGGAGCCCTCTGGGGGCACGGTGGCTTCCCTCTCCAAGCGGGTTACACCTGGCCCGAGTTGTACGTCATCGGATCGGGCTGCTGCGGGGGAGTACGCACTGGCGTGACCAACTCATCGCCTCCGGCGGGAGGTCGTGAGGAGGGGGAGGCAAGGCAGTAGACAGCGCGTGCGGCCGGGACGAGGTGTGCGCGGCGTCATGGTGGAGACCGGCGGCGAGGACGGCGACGCCGAGGACCTGGCCGAAACGCCGACACCGCTCGTAGCGCCGGTTGGGCCCCGGGGCGTCGGCGCTGGCCGCGGCGGCTGGGCGCGGCAGGTCGCGGAGACACTGCGTGCCCGCCAACTGGTACTGCTGGCCGCGCTGTTCGGCGAACCGTCGGACTACATCCCCGACTTCGTCATCCCGCGCCCGGTGAGCCATGAGGAGTCCGTCGACGCGGAGCTCCACCGGATCGCCACCGCCCGACCGGCACGGGTCCGCCAGGAGATGACGTCACCGCCAACTTCACCGGTGAACCACGGCACTTGGCGTCCAGCACAGCGGCGATGCCGCGGCTGGAGTACCTGACCGGCAGGGCCTACGGGCCGTCGGTGAACATGCCGCCGCCGACGCCGCCCATCGCGGCGACCTCGGAGGGTAACCGGCGGCCGAAGCCCTTCCGCTACGGCGACCGCGGCGACCACTCGCCGATGCGCACCACTGCCAGGGTGATGTTGTCCGGGCCGCCCGCCTCGATCGCCGCCTTCCACAGTTCGAATGCGGCCCGCCCGTCCTCGTACTCCTGCAACAGGCTGTCCAGTTCCTCGTCGGGCACCGGATCGGTCAGACCGTCCGTGCAGACCAGGAAACGGGCGTCCTCGGTCAGCGGGTGGCACCGTACGTGCGGGTTCACGTCCCTGAACTCGACGGCACCGCCCAGCGTCTGCGTCACGATGTTGGTGGTGCGCTGCCCGGGCGCCAGCGGTGGGTTGTCGTCCACGCTGAGCTGGCGCAGGCCGTCCTGGCCCACGGCGAGGACCCGGCTGTCGCCGATGTTGAACGCGAGCGCGGACTCCGGCAGCACGACGACGCCCGCGACCGTGGTGCCCATGGTGCGCAGAGCGGGATTGGCGTCGGCCGCCGCGTACACATCGTGGTTGCACGCCTTCAGGGCGTCGCGGAGGTTCGACTCGGTGTCCAGCGCCCGGCCGACCCTGGACAGCCGGCGCACGGTCAACGCGCTCGCCACTTCACCGCCCGGCTGCCCGCCCAGCCCGTCGGCGACCGCGACGACCAGCGGGGTGCCGAACGGGAACAACAGGGTCTGCGGGTTGTCCGTCACCGTTCCGCACAGCGTCCACGGCCCGGCCGCCAGGCTGTCCTCGTTGTGCTCCCGGACCAGCCCGACGTGGCTCAACGCGCTCACCGCGATGTAGGCCATGAAGCCTCCCACGGTCCATGGTAGAGCGCCTGACCCGGACCATCCGGCGGGCCTGGTCGGCTCCCGAGACGGGCTTCAGGGCGCCCGTCAGGCCTCAGACCGACTCGGAAGGAGGCTGTGCGGCGTCGCCGCTACTGCTGCCGCGCGGGTCGACGCGGGGCAGGACAAAAGGCGCGCCGAGGCCGGGAAGAATGTGCTCCCACAAGTCCGTCACGCGTTGCTGGAGATCCGCTCGGCCGTTGAGCGTCTCGGACAGCAGCTGAATACCGGTGAAGCAGCCGATGATGAGTTCTGCGGTCTTCCTGGGAACAATGTGCTTCAGTACGATGCCATCGCTCTGCGCCTTTTCCAGGAATGTGCAGGCGATGTCGGTCCACTCGCGATAGGGCTGGGTGGTGGGCGCGGTGAAGGAGCCCTCGATCACCAGCCGGACCCCGGCCTGCATCATCGGGTTGCCCTGAAGCTCACGTGCCATGAAGTGCGAGGCGTCGATGGCGGCTTGGAGGGGGCACTCTGCGACGTGCGAGGGCAGCAGGCTGGTCTGTTCCTCGATGACCGCCTTCGCCAGGTCCTCTTTCGAGGCGAAATGGAAGTACAGCGCACCTCTTGTGGTGCCGGACTCCTTCAGGATGTCCTCCACCGCGGAGGCTGCGTAGCCGTTCTTGGCGAACACCACGGCGGCGGCGTTAAGGATGCGCCGGCGAGTTTCCCTGGCTCGCTCTTGCTTCGGTTCTCGCACTTTATTTTCTCCGGGCGCGCACCTCGCGCCGTCAAGGCTCGGGAGTGTGAGCGTTACGTCATCTTTGCGAACGCTAAACCAACTGACTGTCCGGTAGGTATCCTAGCAGCGCAAAAGGAGCAGCCCCCGACGAGGCGGAGAAGTGCACATGTCCATACCCGGGCTGATGGATCCATGGCAGCGCGAGTTCACTGGTACCGCCCCCCGGGAGTACGTGCACCGCCGTGCCATCGCCGAAGTGTTCCTTACCAATGTCTGGCGATGTGTCGGCAAGGACTCCTTCGCGCTGATCACGCAGTGGCCGCGTGCTCACATGCTCTATGCCCCCCTCCGTGGTGGCTGGTATGACCCCATGATTGCCGTGGAAACCATCCGGCAGGCCGGTTTGTTGATCGCCCATGCCGAATACGGCGTCCCCCTAGAGTATCAATTCATAGTCGAATCAATAGAGTTGACCACCCACAAGGCCGTACCGGTGGGCCGCCTCCCCGCGGAACTCGATCTGCAACTCGACGCCGACGACATCAAACAACGAGGTCAGCACCTCGCCCACATGCGGTGCACGTTCCGCTTCTTCCGGGGCACCGAGAAAGTCATCACCGGCAGTGGAACCTTCACCTGCGTCCCCGTCCGCCTCTACCGGCGCCTGCGCGGTGCGAGGGCCTGCGCGGCCCCGACGGCTCCGCAGCCACGCGCGGTAGCCGCGGAGACCGTCGGCCGCCGCTGCGAGCAGAACGTCCTGCTGGCCCCCGGCCGCGGACCGCGCTCATGGCAACTGAGGGTCGATCCACTCCACCCGGTGCTCTTCGACCATCCCGTCGACCACATGCCCGGCATGGCCCTGCTGGAGGCGGCCAGGCAGGCCGCCGAAGCCGTCACGGAACCCGGGCTCCTGCCCACCCGGATACAGGTCGCCTTCGAACGATACGTAGAGTTCAATGCCCCTTGCTGGATCGAGGCCGAACCAGAGCATGCCAGGAGCGACGGTACAACGCAGGTGAGCGTGATCGCCCGGCAGAACGGCGCTCCAGCGTCCAGGATCACCATCGTCATGAGACCCGGTACATGAGCGGGACAGGGGAACACAGTGCGCGTACTCATCACCGGTGCTTCCGGTTTCATCGGACGACGGGTCGTCCAGGCCATGGCGGCGGACACCTGCCGACTGCGGCTGCTCGCGCACACCCGCGCTCTTGAAGACGCCCCGAGCGACGTGGAGACCACGCACGCGGATCTGACGGACCCGGCGTCGCTGCGCGGTCTGTGCGACGACGTCGACGTCCTGGTGCACTGCGCCGCGCACATCGGCGAGGACCCGGAACTGTGCGAAGCCGTCAACTCCCAGGGCACCAAGTCGCTGGTGTCCGAAGCGCAGAGCGCGGGCGTGGGCCGCCTCGTGTACCTCAGCACCGCGGCCGTCTACGGCGAGGGGCCCTTCACCGAGCTGCGGGAGGGCGCGATCTCCCCCCGGCCCGTGTCCGTCACCAGCAGCACGCGCCTGGCCGCCGAGAACGTGGTACTGGCGAACGGCGGAACCGTCCTACGGCCGCACCTGGTGTACGGCGCGGGGGACCGCTGGGTGATCCCCGCGACCGCCTGGATCGCCTCGACCATCAAGGCCACGGTCGACGGCGGTCGAGCCCGCTTGTCGCTGATCGACGTGGACGACCTCGCGCACGCCATCAGGGCGTGCGCACTGAGCCCCAAGCCCCACTCCGGCGTCTACCACGCCGCCCACCCGCGTCCCGTGCCGCTGAAGGAACTGCTCGACATCGTGACGTCCCACCTCGGGCTTCCCCGGATCGACGAGGACCTTCCCTACGACCAGGCCCTGGAACGCTTTACCGCGCAGGGTGGGCGCAGGCGCCACCTGGACATGATGGCGCGAGACCACTGGTTCGACAGCGCACGGCTGTGGTCGGACTTCGCCCATGTCCCGGGGGCGGGCTTCGCCGAACAGTTCGGCCGCCACGCCGCCTGGTACCGCGACCAGTTGAAGCACTCGGCGCCCGGGAAGACCGCATGAGCGAACACATCGCGCCACGCCACATACTGGTACGGGCCAACGGCGGTGCGTCGCCCCTCCACATGCCGTCCGGCGTCTGGAGCGATCCGGCTGTGGAGTCGTTCACCGCCCACGTGGGACTGGACGACCGCGAACTCCAACTGCCGACCGAACTGGCCGCCCACCTACGCAAATGGTCACAGGCCCGACCCGAAGGGGGATTCACCAAAGGCCCCGAACTGCGCAACCACGTCAAGGCCGGCCGGAACGCGGCCCGCGCCTTGGCCAGGCATCTGGGGGCCGCGTGGGTGGTGCGGTACTTCGACGACAGTCACGGGACGGCCAAGTTCGTCTGCTGGGGCTGTGATCGTCTCCATTGGAGCCGCTACGCGGACGACGAGCCCCCGCACCCACTACATGTCGCCGTGCAGGCCGAGTACCGATGGGGTCCGTTGCGCGCTGAGGGGTTCGGCGATTTCCTGCCCGACGACCCCGCCGCCGGACTGCGGCTGACTGATGAGCTGGTCGAGGGCCTGTACGCGTGGTCACGCGATGTGGACGCCCTACTCGACCGCCAACTCGCCACCCGGGAAGTGGAACCAGCCGCATGGGAGGCGTTGTCCGTGCACGGTCTGCGGCTGGCCGGACGGCTCGCCGGCGAAATCGAGCCAGGGCGGACCGTGTCCTACGAAGGCATCGTCCACTACCCGGAGGACCTACACAGGAGAACGTCTCCGGTAGAGCCAGAGTAGGCGATTCTCCCTTTTCCTTCTCTGGCTGGTGTCCGGCATTCGCGTTCGCCGTTCGTGGAACTGCCATACGGCCGTAACACCCGGGCGTTGACCGGTGTTCGGGGCCGCTGGAAGCATCGGCGGCATGTCGTTTTCCGCCTGTCACTCGTGGTGTATCGGCGGCTGTGGCCGCGCTTTCGGTGAATCAGTCGCATCCGTACCACGAAGTGAGGACGAACCATGACCACTGCCCCCACCACCCTCGATGTCCGTAAGATCGCCGGGCACATCGGCGCTGAGATCAGCGGCGTTGATCTGGCCGACGAACTGTCCGCGCCGGTCGTCGCCGCGATTCGCGCCGCGCTGTTGGAGCACCGGGTCGTCTTCTTCCGCGGCCAGCGGCTCGATGCCGAACACCAGGAGGCGTTCGCCCGCCGCTTCGGCAGTCCCACCACCGCGCACCCGACCGTACCGTCGCTCGACGGGAGCCCCGCGGTGCTCGACCTGGACTACGGCCGCACCACCAGCCGCGCCAACAACTGGCACACCGATGTCACCTTCGTCCGGCGGCCTCCGCTGGGCTCCATCCTGCGCGCTGTCACCATTCCGCCCTATGGTGGCGACACCGTGTGGGCCAACACGGTACGGGCATACGCCACGCTGCCCGTCGAACTGCGGGAGCTGGCCGACCGGTTGTGGGCGGTGCACTCCAACGCGTACGACTACGTCTCCGACGCGCGCGAAGGCGATGACAGCGAGGTCGCGCGGCGACACCGCGAGGTGTTCACCTCCACCGAGTACGTGACCGAGCACCCGGTGGTACGGGTTCACCCGGAAACCGGCGAACGGGCCCTGGTACTGGGCGGGTTCGTGCGGCGGTTCGTCGGGTGGACCGGAGATGACTCGCGTGATCTGCTGCGGCTGTTGCAGCGGCATGTGACGGCGCTGGAGAACACGGTGCGCTGGCGCTGGCACGCGGGCGATGTGGTCTTCTGGGACAACCGCGCGACGCAGCACTACGCCGTCGCGGACTACGGTGACCAGGCGCGCCGGGTCCAGCGCATCACGCTCGTGGGAGACGTGCCCGTCTCCGTCTCCGGTGAGCGGAGCCGGTCGGTCGCCGGGGACGACACCTCATACAACACGGCGCTGGCGCGGTCGACGGACGCGCGGTAGGCGGCGCTTCGGCCGGGGGAGGGGTGGCGCCGAACCCACCGGAAGTCCCGGTACCGTGTTGTGGTCATGGGCATGACCGAGAATCCGCGCGACCGCCGAGGACGGTCCCGGTCGCTGCTGGCGGCGGTGGCCGTGTTGGTCGGGGTCGCCCTCGTGATGGCCTCGGCCGGATGCCAGCCCGGGAGGCGGCAACCTCCGCGCGGCGGCCCGTGGTTCGGGGTGTTGCAGGTCGGTCCCGGCTCAGTACGGCCGTTGGCCGGAACCGGGGTGGACCGGGCGGTCGTCGGGCTGGACTGGAGCCGTTACGAGCCCGAACCGGGGCGGACCGACGCCGCGTACGTTGCCGGAGCCGTCCGCCTGATCCGGCTGTTGAAAGCCCAGGGCATCGGGGCCGTGCTCGATCCGGGGCTGCACCATCCGCCGTCCTGGGTGTTCGCGCTCCCGGGCGCGACCCGCTTCCAGGACCAGTACGGCGTGCAGTGGCGGGGCTCCGCGACCTCCGGTACCGCGGTGGCGAACGCCGTGTTCGACACCGCGGTCCGCACCGCAGAAGGCGACTACCTGCGCCGGATCGCCGCCGACCTGGGCGGCGGGACATTCGCCGCGGTCCGGGTCGGCGGCCTGCTCAGCGGCGAGCTGCGCTATCCGCCCGCGGACGACGGCGCCGGACACCACGACGCCGTCTGGTACTTCGACTCCGGTGCGCGTGCCACCGCCCCGGTCCACGGCTGGCGGCCGGGCACGGGCGGCAAGGCGGATGCGGAGCGTTCCGTACGCGGCTACCTCGGCGCGTTGACCGAGTACGAGCGGTGGTTGCTCGGCGCCACCGCCGCCGCCTTCCCCAGGGGGCAGTTACAACTGCTGCTGCCCGGCTGGGGGTTGCGGCCCGGTCAGGTGACCGCCGCGGTCGACGACGACCTCGACGGGCACAGCCGGGCCGAGCAGGGCGGCATGCTGTCTTCCGGACTGGCCTGGGACGGCCAGGTTCGAGCACTCGGCGCGTACCGCTCCCGCGCCCTCGCCTACACCACCTGGCTGGACGCGCCCTCCGGCGGCCGTTCCCCGCAACTGGTCAGCCCCGCCGAGTACCTGGCCGGGCTGACCGCTGCGGTAGGAGTGCCGTTGGCCGGGGAGAACACCGGGCAGAACGCCACCCGACAGGCGCCGAAGTCCGCCCTGCGGGTCTGCCTGCACCGGGTCCGCACCCTGCGGCTGGCCGGAATGATGTGGATGAGCGAGCCCGACCTGCTCTCCGGCCGGGCCGGGCTCACCCTGGCCGACTACGCCGGCGCGGTGTCCGCGCTCCGCTCCCGGGGCACCGCGGACTGACCGCGTACCACCGGCAACCCGGCCAGCCAGCCCGCCAGCGTGGCCGCGTCCAGCGACTCCGCGCGGTGCGCCGGAACCCCCGAAGCGGCCAGCCAGGCATCGGACTTGGGCTCGAAGGAGATGCCGAACAACTCGGTGCGTTCCGCCACCGCGTAGATCTGGGCGTGCAGCCGCATCGCCACGATCCCGCTGGCCGCACCCACCAACGCCTTGGCGACGGCCGGATGCAGGCCGGGGCCTGCCAGCGTGGCCCGGGCGCCGAGCCCGGAGCGGCGTGCCACCTCGACCGAGAGCGCCGCGTCGCCCAGTGCCGTGCCGAGTCCGTAGTCGCCACGGTCGGAGAGGCAGAGGAAGACCACCGGGCGCTCGTCGTCCCACTCCCGTAGTGCGTCGGCGACCGCAGCCAAGACGCGCTGCCGCATTCCGGGGTCCGGCATCGGCTTGAGGCTCACCAGCAGCGGACGCGTCGCCGGATCGACACCGGTCGCCTTCCGCACCCGTTCGGCCGGTGCCGGGGCCAGCGACTCGGCCGGGTCGGGGACCAGCGCAGGGCGCACCCAGCGGGCCGGTCCCGACGAGAGCAGCTGCCGGGTGCCGGTGTCCCGTACCGTCACCGTGCACGCGTGGCGGCAGGCCAACTGGAGCAGCCAGCATGTCGGTTGGGGGGTGTCGGGATACGCGCCGATCGCCACTACGTGCAGTTCCTTGCCGAGCAGCCTGCCCACCAGCAGCACCGCGGGCAGCGCCCGCACCAGGGGCGGCAGTCCGCGCCCGAACATCCCGCCACCGCCAACCGCGATGGCGTCCGCGCGCAGAAAGGCGCGTACGGCGCGAACGGAGGTGGTGCGTACGGCGGCCAGCCCGTGCAGCCCCGTGACCGCGTCCGGATCGCGGCTGACCACCGTGAACCGGTGCCTTCGCTCACCGGCGAGTTCGCCGAGTCTGACCAGGATCGACTCGTCACCGGTGTTGCCGTTGCCGTAGTTGCCGATCAGCAGGGCGCGGCCCGCCCGGCCGCGGCGGTCCCGCAGCAGGTGGCGCAACTGCGCCCGGGTGTCCAGCGGTGCGTCGGCGACCGGCCCTGACGCGTCACGGTAGACGGCGAGTTGGGCATCCGCTATGCGGTCCCAGTCCAGATGGCGCACACTGGCCGGACCGGCGGCGCCCAGGGCCGCGCAGTGCTCGGGGTCGGCCGCGAGCTTGGCCAGTGCCTCCGCGTAGCCGGTGACATCGCCCGCGGGCACCCGCACTCCGACGGCCTCACCGACCAGCGCGCGCAGGCACGGGATGTCGTACGCGAGCACAGGCGTCCCGGTGGCCAGCGCCTCGGCGGCGACCATGCCGAAGGTCTCGTAGCGGCTTGGCATGCACACCAGCCGGGCACCGGCCAGCAGGTCGAAGCGGGCGGTGCCGTCCACCCGGCCCAGCCAGTCGACTTGGTCCGCGATGCCCAACTGCTCGGCGAGACGACGCAGTTCGGCCTCGTCCGGTCCGTCACCGGCGATCCGCAGCCGTGCGCCGAGTCGCGGCGCGGCCTCGGCATAGGCGCGCAGCAGCAGGTCGAGGCCCTTCTGGGCGATCTCAAGGCGGCCGAGGTAGAGCAGGTCGCGGCGGTCGCCGGTGGCGGGGACGCGGTGGTCGAACGCGGCCGGTTCGAGGCCGTTGGGCACCGCCGTGACGGAGGCGGCCGGACTGCGGCGGCGCAACTCCTCGGCGAGGTCCTCGCTGACCGCGACCAGCCGCTGGTGTGAGGCCACCCCGAGCCGTTCCACCACCCCGAACGGCAACTTGTACTGGCGGGACTTGTCCCGGGCGAACAGCCACTGCACCACACCGACCACCGGACGGCGGGTCAGATGCGGCACGCACAGCGAGGAGAACGGTGCGGCGAAGTCCTCCACCACCACATCCGGGTCGGTGCGCCGCACCAGCAGCCACAGCCCGACCAACACGGCCGCGAAGTAACCGAGTTGGCCACTGAACCGCACCCGCCCGAGCGGCCCCAGGCGCGGCCCGAACGGCAGGTACCGTACGCCGTCGACCACAGCCGGGTCGGCTCCCGGCCAGCGGGCGCAGGCGACGGTGACCTCGACCCCGCGGGCGGCCAGCCGACGGTTGACCTCATGTGTGCGCACCGAGCCGCCGCCCGCGCCCGGTTGCCGCGGGTCCTCGAACCCCAGGTGGAGCACCCGGTACGGTCCCGGCCTGCGGCGGCGCGGCCGTACCGCCAGACCGGCCAGGGCGCACACGGCGAGGGCGGCGCAGCCCCACAGCACCGGACGCGAGCGCAGCGCGGCCAGCACCGTCCAGGCCACCGCGCCCGCGAGCAGGGCCGTGGCCGCACCGGCGGCCGGGCCGAGCCCGCTGACCCGGCGGCGCACCAGGGCGAGCAACAGCAGCGCGGCCGTACCGAAGACGGCCGCCGCCGACCAGGCGAGCGCCGCCGGGTCCTGCGACGCGGCGGCGAAGCCCCCGGCACCCACCAGGCAGACGGCACCGAGCAGCACCAGTGCCGGGCGCACCGGACCCCACGCCTGGAACAGTGTGGTGACGAGGTTGACCGTCGCCGCGGCCAGCCCGGCGAGCCCCAGCGGCAGCAGCAGCCCGGCGGCGGACGCGTACCGGGCCGGCAGCAACAGCCCCAGCACGCTCGGCGGGCAGGCGGCCACTACCGCGGTGACCGCGACAGCGGTGATCCAGTGCAGCCGGAGTACCCGGCGGAAGTCGGCACTCGGCACTCGACCACCGCCCGCCGGACGGGCCGCGGCGAGCCTGGGGAAGACCACCATGGCCAGCGCGGTGGCCAGGAACACCGGCACCCGGGCCAGTACCAGCAGCGCCTGGTAGGTGGCCAGGCCCGCCGCCGCGCCGCGTACCGCCGAGGCGACCAGCACGTCCAGGGTGAGCAGCACCGACACCAGCGTCTGGATGCCGCTGATGGCGGCGGCCTGCCGCCACAGCTCGCGCCGCTGCCGTACCGCGTCGCCGTCCCGGGCACCGCCGCGCGGCCCGACCAGATCGCGCCGCATCGCCAGCAGCCCGCCAGCCGCGGCCACCCCGGCGCCGACCGCGAAGGCGCCGATCACCCCGGTGCTGCCCCAGCCGAGCGCGGCGGCGGTCACCGCGACCGCGATCCGCACCGCCACCTCGGTCACCCGCAGTGCGCCCAGTCGGCCGAAGTCCTGACGGCCCTGGAGGTAGCCGGCCGCCGCGGACAGCAGCATGATCAGCACACAGGCGGCGGCGAGCACCGCCAACAGCGCGGGACCGGCGTACCGGCTGACCGCCGCACAGGCCGCCGCCGCGCAGCCCACCGAGAGCCCGAGGCTGAGCCGCAGGCAGGAGCGCAGCGACTGCCGACGCCTGGCGCTGCCCGCACCGCTCACCGCCACCTCCCGGGCGAGCACCCACGGCACCGTGGCAGAGGCCAGGGTGCCGACGGTCAGCAGCACCGAGGACACCGCGGCGTACCCGGCGTAGGCGGACGGCGGCATCAGCCGCACCAGAACGAGGGACAGACCGTAGTTCGCCGCGCCGACCAGCACCGTGGCGGCGGTCAGCAGTGCGGCACCCCGGTCCAGCCGGGCGCTCATCGGCCACCGCCCTTCCCGCCGGTGAGCGGACGTACGTCGTAGACCCGCAGTTGGCCGTTGGTGGCACCGGACTCGGAGTGCAACAGCCGGGCGTGCCACTGGAGTTGGCCGACGAGTGCCGGGTCGAGCGGGCTGTAGCCCTGGGCGACGAGTTGGGTGGACAGCAGCAGGTAGTCGGCGTGGCCGCGGTCGAGCGCGGCGAGGGTGTGCCAACTGCCCAGCCGTACGCCCTGCATCAGGAACTGGGCGCTGCCCTCGGTGACGTCCACGGTGCTGCCCGGCGGAATGTGGGTCCGGGCCCAGGCGAGGGTGCGCCGGTAGGCGTCGTCGTGCCGGGTGTGGACGTCCGTCCACGCCCAGGCGTCGAGGGCCAGGGCCAGCGCGGTGAGCACGGCGACGGCCCGCAGGCCGCGGGCGCCACCACGTCGGGTGCCGGTGGGGTTCGCGGTGCTGTGGGAGCCGGGAGCCACCGGATGGGCCAGATCCACGGCAAGGGCCAGCGCTCCCGTGCTGGTGACGACCAGCGGGTAGAACATCTGCTCCTCAAGCGTGCCCAAGCCGATGGCGTACAGCAGGAAGAACAGCGCGCCCGCCGCCCAGGCGGTGACCACCGAGCGGGCCGGCTCGGCGGTGAACTGCCAGGGCTGCCGGGCCCGGCGTAGCAGCAGCCAGGCGGTGGCGCAGCCGCCGACCGCGATCAGCGCGTACGGCACACCGAACTGCCCCAGGTTGGCGAGCAGTCGGTGCCCGAGACTGGCCGAGGCGGTGGCGGTCGGCCGGTTGAAGCCGGTGATCTGCCGGGTGCCGACGGCACGCGCGATGCCCGCGGTCTTCTGCGCCCACCAGGCCGGCCAGCCACCGGCGGCGGCGGTTGCCGCCACGTACACCGCGTAACCCGCCAGCGTGGTGGCCACGGCGGTCAACCGCAGCCGCCGTACCGCGTCCCGGGCGCTGAACGCCAGTACCGCCAGCGGAACCAGGGTGACGAGTGCGTACAACTCCTTGGTGGTGACGGACAGCGCGAACAGCAGTCCGGCGAGTACCCCCGTCCCGGTGCGGGCGCGCCCGGTCGCGGGGGTGCGGGCCAGCACGAGCATCCCCAGGGCCGCGGCGGCGGTGGCCGGGGCCTCCAACATCAGCCTGCTGTCGAAGCGGTTGAGGAACGGGTCGCAGGCCAGCAGCAGTCCGGCGGTGAGCGCGATCGACGGCCGTACGGTGCGTCGCAGCAGCGCGGTGACGGCGACCGCGGTCAGCGAACCGGCCACGGCGTCCACCGGCCGTAGCGCCAGCGCCAGCCGGAGCGTGTCGCCGTGTGCGCCAACCGCCTTGATGACGGCGGCGAGCAGCGCGAAGAACGCCGGAGGGTGCAGGTCGAAGGGATGGCCGTAGAGGGTCACGCCATGGCCGGTGGCCAGGTCACGGCCGACATTGACATAGGTGATCTCGTCGATGAACAGGTCGTAAGAGCGCTGGATGAACGCCAGCCGCAGGCCCATTGCCAGCACGAACAGACCCGCCAACGCGGCGCCCCAGCGGGCCCGTTGGGGCCGGGCGTGCCCCGGTGTGGCGGGTGACGGGCGCCGGGCCGGACCTACCGGTGGATGCTGCCGCCAGCCCAGGGCGTCGCCGTGCCGGGCCAGCCGAATGTCAACGTCGCCCCGCGCGAGGGAGGTTGGCGCGATGCGGCGGACCACCGCTTCGGCGTCCTGCTCGTCGGCGCCGACCAGCAGCAGCGCCGCGTCCGGCCCCGAGCGGTCCACCAGGTCGGTGGCGCGCAGCGCACCGAGGTCGGCGCGGGCGAGCGCGGCGGTGGGCAGCCGCACCAGGGCGCAGGCGTCGGTGACGGTCCTGCGCTGCGGGGCGAGGTGCCGCAGCCGTTGCCGCTCGGCGGTGAGCGCGGCGAGCAGATGCCCGGCGGTGGCGTCCCAGCCGAACCGCCCGGCCCACTCGCGGCAGCGCACCGCCCACTCCTCGGCCCGCTCCGGCGTCTGGACCGCGCGCAGCGCGTCAAGCAGGGCGGCGCCAAGGTCGCCGTCGGGTTCCACCAACCAGCCGGTGGCGCCGGGCCGTACGGTGTCCCGCAGGCCGGGCACCGCGTACGCGACGGCGGGCACGCCCGCCGCTGCCGCCTCCATGACCGACAGGCCCCAGCCCTCGCCCATCGAGGCGGTGGCGGTGATCCACGCGGATGCGACCAGCTCGTCGCGCTTGTGCCGGGACACCCGGCCGTGGAACACCACGGCATCGGCGACGCCCAGTTCGGCGACGAGCTTCTCCAGTTCCGGCCGCGCCTCGCCGTCCCCGACGAGGTGCAACCGCACACCGGGCAGCTCGCGTTGGAGGCTGGGGATGGCGCGCAGCAGATGGTCGACGCGTTTTTGCCGGACGAGGCGGCCGACGCACACGATGCGTGGCGCACGGTCCCGGCGCGCGGTGCGCGGGTCCGGGGCCGGGTCGGGTGCGGGTTGCCCGCAGGGGGCCAGGTACACCGGCCCCGGAAGGGAGAGCCGGGCGCGGATCTCGGCGCGGGAGGAGGGGGAGACGGCGCTGATGGCGCGCTGCCGGTAGACCAGCCGACTGCCGCGGTTCTCCAGCCAGCGGCCGAGCGCGGCCAGCGGCCCGGGGAACCAGACCCCGAACTGGTCCTGGTGCACATGGTGGATCAGCAGCACGACCGGTGTGCGTCGGCGCAGTGTGAGCGGGGTGAAGAACGGGATGCCGTTCTGCGAGTCGATCACTGCGTCCACCCGGGCGCGGTGGAACAGCAGCCACAGCAGTACGAACGGGTACACGGTGAACCGCCCGCCGCCGCGCACCACCGTGCCGTACCGGGTGTGTTCCCGCCGGGCGGTGCCGGGTGGGCGGGCGGTCAGGTAGGTGACGCGTACGCCCGCGCGGTGCAGTTCCGCGGCGACCTCCTCGCAGTACAGTTCGGCGCCCCCGGCCTGCGGGTGCGGTGCGTCACGCCAGTTGCAGACCACCACATGGCGGTCGCGCCATTCGGTGACGCCGGGGAAGGCGTCGGCCAGGGACCGGGTGCGCGGCTTGGCGACCGCGGTCGCCTGGCTCACCGTGCCGCCTCGGGGACGGGCTGGAAGCCGGCCAGTGAACGGTGCAGTCGCCACAGATCGCGGGCCACCCGGCGGCCGTCGGTCAGCGGCCGGAAGCTGGAGCCCTCCTGGTCGCTCCAGGCCACCGGGAACTCCTGGAGTGCCAGCCCCAACGCCCGAGCGCGGGCGATCACTTCGAGGTCGAAGGCGAAACCGACGGTGGTGATGTCGGCGAAGATCCGCCGGGCGGCACCCGCCTCGAAGAACTTGAAGCCGCACTGGGTGTCGGCGATCGGCCCGGACAACCGGCGGGTCAGCAGCCTGAAGCCGGCGCCGCCGAGCCGCCGCACCAGCGGTTGGCGCACCTTCAACTCGGCGCCGTGGCAGCGCCGGGAGCCGATCACCACCTGGTGTCCGTCCTGGAGCAGGGCGAGCGCGTCGTCGACGGCGGCGGCCGGGGTGGCGAGGTCGGCGTCGCAGAAGCCGACCCAGCGGGCCCGGCTGGTGACCATGCCGCGGGCCACCGCCGCGCCCTTGCCACGGCGGGAGCAGCCGGTGACGGTCACCGGTACGCCGCGGGCGGCGATCCGGTCGGCGCACTCCGCTGTGCGGTCGCTGCTGCCGTTGTCGATGACGCGTAGGGCGCTGCGCAAGGGGAGTTGGCGCAGGTGGTCGGCGAGCGCGAGGAGGGTGCGGGCCAGTCGCCGCTCCTCGTTGTAGGCGGGTATGACGAGTTCCAGGTCGACGGTGGATAAGCTCCCGGGCGGGGACGCGGTGGGGGGAGCGTCACGTCGTTCCGTGTGCGGTGAGTGCATCGGGATTCCTTTGGGGGGACATGCCGGGAATGGGTGACATGCCTGCGTCAAGTGATCCCGTCGACACTATCCGTGGCGGAGCGTGCGCCGACAGTGCTCCACGATCTTTTAACAGGGCGGTAGCACGCTGTTTTCATCGCGAAGCGAACGGGGCCGACCGGTGAACGGATCGGCCCCGTCAGGGAGTTGAGCGGTCAGCCGCGTGGCTTGGCCAGCAGCAGTTCGGTGTTGTGGTCCGCCGGGGTGCCGAGCTTGACGGCCGGGGTGGCGTACGGGTCGTTGTACGACAACTCCCGGTACAAAGCGGCCAGTCCGGCGTTCGAGGTGTCGCCGAAGTCGGTGTCGTAGCGGGCGGCCGACTCCACCAGAGTGGTGAACAGCGACAGGGTGCCGTCGCCGTTGTCGGCGATCTCGATGATCCGCGCGTGCTGCGGATAGTCGATGTGGGAGGCGGTGTTGATCTCCCAGAACGCCCGCTCCGGCACCGCGTGGCCGTGCGCGGTGATCTGGTTCTGGTGGGTGTGGCCGTTCACCCAGGCCACCACGTTCGGGTACCGCTGCAACAGCGCCACAAGGGCGTTGCCGTCGTGCCGGGCCTCGAACGGGTTGTACGGATCGGGTAGCAGGTTGCCCATGGAACCGCTGGTGTGGTGGCTGAAGACGACGACCAGCTGGTTGGACGAGCCGCCGCGCACCAGGTTGCCGTCCGTGTCGTACCAGTGGTCGCTGTGCTGCCTGAGCACCGCTTCCAGCCAGTTCAACTGCGCGGTGCCGAGCGAGCCGTCGGCGAACCCGGCCCGGTTGGTGGTGTCCAGGCTGATGCCCAGCACGCCGTCCGACATCGGGAACGCGTAGTACAGCTTTCCGCTGGCGGCGGCGTCCGAGGTGAAGCCGTGCCCCACCGGACCCGGGCCGGTGCAGGCCGGGTTGAGGTGGGCCTGGGCGAACTCCTTGGGGGTGAACGGTATTCGGCGCGCATCGGCCGTCACCTCGCGCACCGGGCCACCGTCGGCCAGCAGCCGGGCGAGTTGCGCCACCGCCTTCGCCGGGTCGTTGCGCAGCGCGTCGGCCAGCTTGGCCGCGTCGGCGTCATCGCACCCTTCGAGCTTGCGGTCCCCGGTGTAGAGGGAGTTGAGCAGCCCGAGGTCGGGCAGCGAGCCCTCGATGCTGTCGTCGTGGTTGCCGACCGTGGTGTACCACGGGGTGCGCAGACCGGGCGCGGTGAACCGGCTGCCCGCGGCGGACAGGAAGCCGGACACCTGCGGGAAGCCATGCGACTTGTAGGTGTCCTGGAAGGACGACTCCGGGTTCCAGTACAGCTCGCTGCCCGAGTCCTGCACCCCCTCGTAGCGGTTGGGGTCACCGCTGTTGGGGGTGATCTGACCGCCGCTCATCACCGTCAGGTACCAGTCGAGCTCGATCCGCTCGTGGTTGTCCGTGTTGTCACCGGTCGCCATCACCAGCGAGAACGGCGCGCCCGTGAAGGGGCCGCCAGGCAGCGAGTTGACCCGTTCCACCAGCGAGGCGGCGCCGCGCACGGTCAGCGCCTCGTGCGGGCGGTACGCGCTGTCGAGGTAGCGGGCGAGGTACTCGAACCGCACCGGGGACTCGGTGTCCACCAGGTGCAGATCGGTGAACTGCACGAACGACGCCAGAGCGGTACGCCGGTCATCGCGGGTCGACGCCGCGGCGGCCAGGTCGGTGCGCACCACCAGCGGCCAACCCGGGCCTGCCTGAAGCCTCTTGTACGCTCCGCTGCCGGTCGGGATGGCCACCTGCTCCAGCGTGGTGCCCGCGGTACGGACGGCTCGGGTGGCGGTGGCGGCCAGGGCGCGATCGAGCGTCGCGGCGGACGCGAACCGGCCGCCGCCGAAAGCCAGGGCCGCGGCGGCGGCCGAGGCTCCGGTGATGAACTGGCGTCTGCTGTAAGCGGGCATGCCGCGGTCTCCTGACGGTCGGTGGGGGACGACTCATACGCGTCCGCCGCGGTACGCGCCCGAGGCCCCGACGCCGGGCTACCCGCAGGTAACGCGCCGTCCGTCAGAATGCCCGGTGACATTGGTTGTCCTGTGAACAACTGGCGAAGCAATGGTGAGGAATCGTTGTCCTGTTGGCCCTCCCGACGGATCTCAGGAGACCTCGTTGGGCACCTCGTTCACGGTGGCCGACGCCGTACCGCGGTCGTTCTGCAGCGACCACAGGTCCCGGAACAGGCCCGGAACCGCGACCAGTTCGTCGAACGTGCCCTGCTGGACGACCCGGCCGTGGTCCAGCACGACGATGCGGTCCGCGATGGTCACATTGGTCAGCCGGTGGGTGACCAGCACCACCGCCCGGTCGGCCGCGATGGCGCGCAGCCCGGAGAACACCCGGTGCTCGGCGCGCGGATCGAGCGCGGCCGTCGGCTCGTCCATCACCAGCAGCCCGGCGGGCCGGTGGAACGCCCGGGCCAGCGCGATGCGTTGCCACTGCCCGCCGGACAACTCCTCGCCGCCGAGCCACTCGCGGGCCAGCAGGGTGCGCAGCCCGGAGCGCAGCCCGCGCACCACCTCATGGGCGCCGCTGGCCTCGCACGCCTGCCACACCGCGGAGTCGCCCAACGGCGCCGGCTGGCCGAGGGTGATGTTCTGCCGGGCGGACAGCGGCCAGCGCGCGTACTCCTGCGGCACCACCGCGACCCGCTCCCAGGCCGCCAGCGGATCCACCTCCCGGGTGTCCACCCCGTCCCACCGCACCATGCCGGACGTGGGCAGGTAGAGCCTGGTGAGCAGCTTGGACAGGGTGGTCTTCCCCGAGCCGTTCTCCCCGACCAGAGCCAGCACCTCTCCCCGACGCACCGTCAACGTCACCCCGTCCAACGCGTTGCGGTCCGCGCCCTCGTACCGGTACACGAGGTTGTCCGCCCGCACCTCGCGCGGCGCCGTGGGCAGCGCGGCACCGCGCCGCAGCCGGTAGCCGCCGGCCTCGTCCAGGAACCGCGACCAGTCGTCCACGTACATCCCGGTACGGAACATCCGGGCGCCGCAGCCCACCAGGCTCTGCACCGACGCGGTGACGGTGCGCAGCGCGAAGATCGCGGTACCGGCCGAGGCCACCGACATCCGTCCGGTGCCCAGCAGCAGCGTCAGCGCCACCCACACCAGACCCGACGCCAGACCGCCGGCCGCCGCGCCGAGCAGCGCGGTACGGGCACCCCTGCCGACGGCGCGGCGCTCCGAGGCGTTCACCCGGTCGGTGATCCTGCGGTACTTGCCGAGCAGGAAGCGCGCCATGGTGCCGGAGCGGATCTGGTCTGCGGCGTGGGTGTCCGCCATGTGCCAGCGCAGCACCGACAGCATCCGGCGGTGGCCCACCATCTCCATCGCCGCCAGGTAGCTGACCCGCGCGGCCCGAACCTGCGCCACCCCCTGCGGCAGCCCGGCGAGCACCAGCAGCGGCAGCAGCACCGGATGCAGGGCGGTGAGCACTCCCGCCCCTGCGATCAGCGAGGCGGTCGCGGAGAGCAGGTCCTGGCCCTGCTGGATGAGGTCCTGGGAGACCTGCGCGCCGCGCTCCGCCGCCTCCCTGCGGTCGTTGAAGCCCGGATTGTCGTACGCCGCGAGCTCCACGTTGACCGCCGCGTCCAGCAGCATCAACTCCGCTTCCTGGGACATCAGCGGAGCCAGCCGGGCGGACAGCCAGTTGACCGCGATGCCGAGCACCGCCCGCAGCCCGGCCGCCGCCGCCAACACCGTGAGCGACGGCCAGGCCGCCCACAGCCGGTCACCGATCCGTCCGGAGGAGATCAGCGCCGTGATCGTGCCGGTGGTGGCGAGCAGCCCGAACGCCTGGGAGAGACCGGAGAGGATCTGGCAGACCAGCAGCCCGGCCACCGAGAGCCGGTCCGCGCGCCACGCCAACGCCAGTGAACGGCGGACCAGTTGCGGCAGCTTGCGCGCCATCTGCCGGGTGGTGATGGACTTTCCGGCCTCCCAGCGCTGGTCGCCGTCGAGTTGGAAGTCCAGTTCGTCGTCGGACTCCGCCGGCAAAGTGGCTTCGACCATGGCGCCCCCCACTCGGATCGGGGTGCTTCACCCCACGCGATGGCCGGACGCTATTGGGCACGGCGGTCACCATGACGGGCCTTCGCCGGAAGAACGCCCGATCGAGTGGGGGCGCGCGGTGGCCTTTCCGGCGCCGAGGAGACCGCTGGCGTGAGCGGGCTCAACGGACGGCGGATCGGAGCCCGTTGGGTCGGGCGGTACCGTGCGGCGCCACCGTCGGTCGCCGCCTACGGCACCGTGGAACCCCCGGCCTTGTCAGAAGAAGCCCCCGTCGTCGTCCACGACCTCCTCGTAGACGTCCGTGTCCTCGTAGTAGTTGTTCTCGATGACCGTGCGCGGCCGCTCGTCCTCCAGCATCTCGCCGATCAACGCGCCGCCGACCAGGCCCGCCACGCCCGCGCCCACCACGGCGGCGGTGCTGTGGCCCGGCCGCTGCTGCGGGTAGCCGGGCTGGGGGTACCCGGGCTGCGCGTAACCCGCCTGCGGGTAACCGGCCTGGGGATAGCCCGACTGCTGGGGATACGGGGCGCCCTGCGGCTGGTAGTACGGCGGCGAGGTCGTCTGCACCCGCTGCGCGCACGGGCCGCACGCCTGCACGGGGCGGGACACTCCCCACTGCGGCGACCACATCACGCTCACACTGCCTGGAGCGTGCGCGGAGTCGAAGAAGCAAGTCATATGTGCCCCCTTGAGGTCACCGGCGTTTCCCGCCGGGTGGACGTTCGGTACCGCACCCTGCCGATCCCGTCCGCACAGGGTGCGGCCAGCGTACCCGCGGCCGTCGCGGGGCCTCGGCGTGGGCCGTTCGGCTCTGCTTGCCGCCCTGGCAGGCCGCGGCCCGGCGTACCGGGTACACCACAGGCCTGAGCCGTGCCACAGGTGGCGCGTGACCGCATCCCGCGTACCGACGACGATTCGGAGGACGTCATGACCGACGCGCAGGCGGACCCTTCCGGTTCCCTCACCGAGGAGGAACTCACGGCGCTCGACGCCCACTGGCGGGCCGCCAACTACCTGGCGGCCGCGCAGATCTACCTGATGGCGAACCCGCTGCTGACCGAGCCGCTGCGCCCGGAGCACATCAAGCCGCGGCTGCTGGGGCACCTCGCCGGGGCTCACCTTCGTGTACACGCACCTGAACCGGCTCATCCAGCGGCGCGGGCCGGACACGATGTGCGTATGGGAGCCGGGGCACGGCGGTCCCCGCGGTGCTGGCGGGCTCCTGGCTGGACGGCAGTTACGCCGAGCGGTATCCCGACGTGAGCCGGGACGCGGAGGGCATGGCGCTGCTTGATGCCGGAGCGGGACCATCCGCACGGGATGCCCGACGCGCTGTTCCCGCCGGACCGACCGGTGATCTTCGCCTACCACGGCTATCCATGGCTGATCCACCGTCTGGCCTACCGACGGGCGGTCCATCCCCGACTGCACGTACGCGGCTACCGGGAGGAGGGGACCACCACCACACCGTTCGACATGGTGGTCCGCAACGACCTCGACCGGTACCGGCTGGTGATGGACGTCATCGACCGGGTACCGGGCCTGGCGGTGACCGCGAGCGCCGTACGGCAGGCGATGGCGGACGTCCGCACCCGGCACCACAGGTGGATCCGCGAGCACGGCACCGACCTGCCCGAGGTCGCCGACTGGACCTGGAGCGGCTGACCACGGGATGCCGTCCAGGTCACTCGCGGCCACCCTGGAGGGATGCGGCCGCGAGCAGCGAGAGGCGGTGGACGGGTGCGATGCCGGAGGACTGGACGTGGGAGTACGAAGGCTGGGACCCGGCGGAGGAACGGCTGCGGGAGTCGCTGTGCACCCTGGGCAACGGCTACCTCGCCACCCGGGGCGCCGCCACCGAGGTCACCGGCGGCCTGGCGCACTACCCGGGCACCTACGTCGCGGGCTGCTACAACCGTCTGGTCTCCCAGGTCGCCGGACGCATGGTGGAGAACGAGGACCTGGTCAACCTGCCCAACTGGCTGCCGCTGCGCTACCGCATCGCGGAGACCGACCACCGGCCCCCCTCAGCCTGGCTCACCCCCGCCCACCGCGGTCTGCTGACCTACCGCCAGACCCTCGACCTGCGGCGGGGCACCCTCACCCGGCGACTGCGCTTCACCGACGGGCGCCCCGCCGACCGCCGCCACCTGGGCGTGGAGCAGGTGCGGTTGGTCCACATGGGTGCCCCGCACCTGGCCGCGCTGCGCACCACCTTCACCGCCGAGGACTGGTCGGGCCACCTGGACATCGAGGCCGCGCTCGACGGCCGCACCACCAACGCCGGGGTGGAGCGCTACCGGGAGCTGAACGGCCACCACCTGGGCCGGGTGCGCACCGCCGCCGAGGGGCCGGACATCCTGCGGATGCGCTGCGCCACCCGCACCTCCGGTATCCGCATCGCCCTGGCCGCCCGGACCGCGGCCTGGCAGACCGCCGACGACGGTGACACACCGCTGCCCGTCACGCCGTGCGTGCGCCTGGGGGAGCGCACCGCCGCGCACCACCTGACCGTGCCGATCGCGCCCGGACAGCCCGTCGTGGTGGACAAGGTCGTGGCGCTGCACACCTCGCAGGACCCGGCGATCAGCGACCCGGACGAGGCGGCCCTGTACGAGGTGTCACAGGCCCCGGGCTTCACCGAACTGCTCGCCACGCACGAGGCGGCCTGGCGGCGGCTGTGGCGGCGGGCCGAGCTGGACGTCTCGGGGGAGCCCGGCCGCATCCTGCGGCTGCACCTGTTCCACGTGCTCCAGACGCTCTCCCCGCACACCGCGGGACTCGACGTCGGCGTGCCCGCGCGCGGGCTGCACGGCGAGGCGTACCGGGGACATGTCTTCTGGGACGAGCTGTTCGTGCTCCAGTACCTCAACCTGCACTTCCCCGAGGTGTCCCGGGCACTGCTCGACTACCGGTACCGACGGCTGCCGCGGGCCTGCCGGGCCGCCAGACAGGCCGGTCTGGCGGGCGCGATGTACCCGTGGCAGAGCGGTTCCGACGGACGGGAGGAGACCCAGACGCTGCACCTGAACCCGCGCTCCGGCCGCTGGCTGCCCGACCACTCCCATCTGCAGCACCACGTCGGCTCGGCCATCGCGTACAACATCTGGCGGTACGGACAGGCCACCGCGGATACCGAGTTCATGTACACCAGGGGCGCGGAGATGCTGTTCCAGACCGCCCGCTTCTGGGCCAGCGCCGCCGAGTACGACCCCGCGACGCTCCGGTACCGGATCCGCGGCGTGGTCGGCCCCGACGAGTACCACGACGCCTATCCGGGCGCGCCGTTTCCCGGGCTGGACGACAACGCGTACACCAATGTGACCGCCGCCTGGGTGCTGGCCCGGGCGCTGGAACTGGCCGACGTGCTGCCCGCGCCGCCGCGGCAGGAGCTGTTCGAACGGATCGGGCTGGCCGAGGAGGAGCTGGCCGGGTGGGAGGACATCTCCCGGCGGGTGCGGGTGCCCTTCCACGGCGGCGTCATCAGCCAGTTCGAGGGGTACGGCGACCTGGCCGAGCTGGACTGGGACGGCTATCGGGAGCGGTACGGCGACATCCGCCGCCTGGACCGGATCCTGGAGGCGGAGGGCGACACCGTCAACCGCTACCAGGCGTCCAAGCAGGCCGATGTGCTGATGCTCGGTTACCTGTTCCCGCCCGCCGAGCTGTCGGCCGTCTTCCAGCGCCTGGGTTACGCGGTGGACGACGCGCTGTGGCGGGCCACCGTCGACTACTACCTACGGCGCACCAGCCACGGATCCACGCTCAGCGGTCTGGTGCACGGCTGGGTGCTGGCCCGGGCCCGGCACGCCGATGCGTGGAAGTACTGCCAGGAGGCCCTCACCAGCGACGTGGCCGACCTCCAGGGCGGCACCACCGCCGAGGGCATCCACCTCGGCGCCATGGGCGGGACGCTCGACCTCGTACAGCGCGGCCTGACCGGTCTGGAGACCCGCGACGACACCCTGTGGCTGGACCCGGCGCCGCTGCCGGAACTCTCCGAGTTCGACCTCACCCTGCGCTACCGCGGTCAGTGGGGCATCGGGCTGCGGATGAAACCGGGGCAGCTGCTGATCAGCGTCCCCGTCTCCAACGAGGCATCGGTGCGCTTCGCGCTCGCCGACCGGGCCTGGAACATCGCCCCGGGCACCGAGCGGGTGGTCGCGCTGCCAACCGGGGAATGAGCACCGGCCCCGTGTGCGTCCGGACCGTGCGGGCGCGACGCTGGATAGCGGGGGAGCCTTCGGCAATGGGAGCAATGGGAAGGGAGTAGGCGATGAACCACGTGGTAGAGCGGCGCCAGAAGCGGCCATTCGCGCTACAGGACGTGTTCGACTGGTTCGAGACCGGCCTGCCCGGACTCCACCCGCCGGGCCTGCACAGCATCCGCGTCGAGGAGCGTTCCACCGACGACGCGTACATCGTGCGCGCCGAGCTGCCGGGTATCGACCCGGACAAGGACGTGGAGATCACGGTCGACAACGGCATGCTGACCCTGCGCGCCGAGCGCACCGAACGCACCGAGGACGTACGGCACTCCGAGTTCCGGTACGGCGCGTTCTCGCGGTCCCTGCGGCTGCCGCCCGGGGCGCGCCCCGACAACGCCACGGCCGACTACAAGGACGGCGTGCTGACCATCACGGTGCCCGTCTCGGAGCGGGCGGCGAGCGCCACGAAGATCCCCGTGAGGCACGAGGGGAAGTGAGCCGCACACCGTCGCGGGAAGGAGACGGCACCGATGTCGACGGCGAGTACCACGGACCTCTACGAGGTGACGATGGCGCTGTCGTACCTGGCGGAGGGCATGACCGAACCCGCGACCTTCGACCTGTTCGTACGGGACCTGCCGGACGACCGCGGCTTCCTGGTCGCGGCGGGACTGGAGCCGGCGCTGGACTACCTGTCCGGGTTCCGGGTAACCCGGGAGGACGTCGAGGCGTTCGCCGCGGTGCTGCACCGGCCCGCGGCCGAGCTCGAACCGCTACTGGGGCTTGAGTTCACCGGCGGGGTGCGCGCGGTGCCCGAGGGCCGGATCGTGCTGGCCGGCGAGCCGCTGCTGGAGGTGACCGCGCCGCTGCCGCAGGCGCAGCTGGTGGAGACCTACCTGCTCAACCTGGTCAGCCACCAGACGATGATCGCCTCCAAGGCGGCCCGCTGTGTGCTGGCGGCCGACGGCCGCCCGCTGGTGGACTTCTCGCTGCGGCGCACCCACGGCGTACAGGCCGGGATGCAGGTGGCCCGGCTGGGCGCGCTGGTGGGCTTCGCGGCGACCAGCAACGTGGCGGCGGCCGTCGCCTACGGGATCGCCGCCAGCGGCACCATGGCGCACTCCTACGTGGAGGTGTTCCCCAGTGAGGAGGCCGCGTTCCGGGCCTTCGCGCGCAGTCATCCGGGCCCGGTGACGTTCCTGGTCGACACCTACGACACCGAGCAGGGCCTGACCACCGCCGCCCGTGTGCTGCGCGAGCTGGGCCGCGGTCCGGGCTGCGCGGTCCGGCTGGACAGCGGTGACCTCGCCGCGCTGGCGGTGCGCGCCCGGCAGATCCTGGACGACGCCGGGCTGCCGCTGGTGCGGATCGTGGCCAGCGGCGGGCTGGACGAGTACGCGGTGGACGACCTGGTCGGTGCCGGGGCGCCGATCGACGTCTTCGCGGTCGGCACCCGGGTCGGGGTGTCGGCCGACGCGCCGTACCTGGACACCGCGTACAAGCTGGTCGCCTACCGCGGCGAGCCGGTGATGAAGCTGTCGGCGGCGAAGATGACGCTGCCGGGACCCAAGCAGGTGTTCCGCCGCCCCGGATACGACGACGTGATCGCGCTTCGCGACGAGCCGCCACCCCCGGACGGCGAGCCGCTGCTGCTGCCCGCCATGGCGGACGGCCGGCGCACCCGCGAGCCGTATCCGGTGACCGACGCACGGCAGCGGTTCGCCGCCGACCTGGCCGGGCTGCCGCCCGCCGCCCGGCGGATCCACCACCCCGAGCCGCCGCACGCCACCCTGTCCGAGGCACTGACCGCGCTGACCGGCCGGGTGCGGCACCGGATCGAGGAGGACGTCGTCGGCGCCCACCGGCGGCCCGCCCCCCGGGAGTACGTACCGAGACCGGCGGGCCGGCGGCCGGGGGACGGCGGGGGCCGAGCACCGTGACGGTACTGCCGCGCGTGCTGGACGCGGTGTTCGGGCATCCACGCGGCCTGGCCGGGCGGCTGGGCGGCGCGCTGATGGCACGCGGCAACGCCGGACAGGAGCGCTGGGCGGTCTCGGCAGCCGGACTCCACCCCGAGGAACACGTCCTGGTGGTGGGGCCCGGTCCCGGCGTCGGGCTCGCCCTGGCCGCGGAAGCGGTGGGGCCGGACGGGCTGGTCGTCGGCGTGGACCCCTCGGCGACCATGCGCCGGCTGGCCCAGGCACGCTGCGCCGCACCGGTCACCGCCGAGTACGTACGGGTGAGGGCGGGCCGCGCCGAGCGAACCGACTGCGAGGACGCGTCGATGGACGCGGTCATCTCGGTGAACAACGTGATGCTCTGGGACCGCCCGGCGGGCTTCCGTGAGCTGCTGCGGGTGCTGCGCCCCGGCGGTCGGCTGGTGATCACCGTGCACCGGCACGTGCTCGGCGTCCCGCCACAGCAGGTGGTCAGCGACGCCGTGGCCGCCGGGTTCGTGGAGCCGGAGCTGACCTTCAGAAGGCGCCGCGCCACCAGCGACGCCGTCCAGCTGCTGCTGCGGCGGCCCGCCCCCTGAACCGTGCCCGGCCGATGGCCGCCGGTCGGCGCGTGGGGTGTACTTACGCATAAGGGGACTTTCGTGATCGCACAGCCGATGGAGGGACCGGTGGCCGGTGGGGACGGAAGGAGCTAGGGGAGCCGAGCACCTGCGACGGCTGCAACTCGACGAACTGCTCGAGGAGTTGCAGGTGCGGGTCGACGCCGCCCGCGGCACCCGGGACCGGGTGCACAACCTGCTGGAGGCGGTGCTGTCGGTCGGCCGGGGCCTGGAGCTTCCGCAGGTGCTGCGGGGCATCGTCGAGGCCGCGGTCGAACTGGTGGACTGCGAGTACGGTGCGCTGGGTGTGATCGCCGAGCACCAGAAGCTCTCCCAGTTCGTGCCTGTGGGCGTCTCCGAGGAGCGGCAGCGGCTGATCGGGCACCTGCCCGAGGGTCACGGCGTGCTGGGCGAGCTGATCCGCCATCCCAAGGCGCTGCGGCTGCGCGAACTGTCCGACCATCCCTCCTCGTACGGCTTTCCGCCGCACCATCCGCCGATGCACTCGTTCCTCGGGGTGCCGATCAGGGTGCGCGACGAGGTGTTCGGCAACCTGTACCTCGCCGAGAAGCACGGCCAACGGGAGTTCGACGTCGAGGACGAGGCGGTGCTCCAGGCGCTGGCGGTGGCGGCCGGAATCGCCGTGGAGAACGCCAGGCTCTACCAGGAGACCCGGGACCGCCAGCGGTGGATGGAGGCGACCGCCGAGGTCACCCGCCGCCTGCTGTCCGGCGCCGACGAGGAGCCCGTGGTGCGGCTGATCGTGGAGCACGCCCGGCGCATCCTCTCCGCGGACCTGGGGTTGCTGACGCTGCCGGTCGAGGGCGGGGACGAGGTACGGGTCGCCCTGGCGGTGGGCACCGACGCGGAGATCCACAGCGGTCTGGTGCTCCCCAGGCAGGGCTCGTTCGCCGGCGCCGCGTTCGCCGCGGCCGGGCCGGTGACCAGCCTCGACATCGGTACGGATCCTCGGGCCAGCGCCGGGCCGCCGCGCTGGCAGGGGCTGGGACCGGCGGTGGCGGTGCCCATGACCGCCGCCGGGGAGACCCGCGGGGTGGTGCTGCTGGCACGCGCCGAGGGCCGACCGGGGTTCACCGGGACCGAGACGGCGCCGCTGCTCGCCTTCGCCGGGCAGGCCGCACTGGCCATGGAACTGGCCGAGCGGCGCCGGGACGCCGAGCAGATCGCGCTGCTCGAAGACCGCGACCGGATCGCCCGCGACCTGCACGACCTGGCCATCCAACGGCTGTTCGCCACCGGTATGACGCTGCAGAGCGTGGTGCGCCTGGTCCACCACCCGGAGGCGACGGAACGGCTGCTGCACGCGGTGGACGACCTGGACGAGACCATCAAGATCATCCGTTCCACGATCTTCGGGCTGCGGGCCCGGGAGGGCACCCCGCAAGGACTGCGGCTGCGCGCCGTCCAGGTTGTCGAGGACGCGAAGCTGGCGCTGGGGTTCACGCCCGCGTTGCGGATGGAGGGCCTGGTCGACACCGAGGTGTCGGATCCGGTGGCGGACGACGCGGTGGCGGTGCTGGGCGAGGCGCTGTCCAACGTGGCGCGGCACGCGCATGCCCGGTCCGCCGACGTCCGGATCCTGGTCGCCGAGGGCGAGTTGGCGCTCACGGTGACCGACGACGGCCGCGGCATCCCGGACGGCGCCCGCCGCAGCGGCCTGGCCAACCTCGCCGAACGCGCCGCGAAACGCGGCGGTGCCCTGCACCTCGTCACCCCGCCCACCGGCGGCACCCGCCTGAGCTGGCGCGTACCGCTGCGCGAGGGCGGTTAGCCGACGCCGCCAGGCGTGGCGCACGGTGCCTCGGCACCGGGCAGGGGCCAATGGCCGTCTGCTGGGGGACGACCGGCCCATCCCGCCCAGGCGGTCCTCGGAGGGACGCTGGAGACAAGGACGTTTCGACCAGTAAGCGACCCGGAGGTGCGCGTCGTGGCCCGCCCCATCACCGCCGGTATCAACGGTTCCGCGGAAAGCCTCGCCGCCGCGCACTGGGCGGCCGGTGAGGCCCACCTGCGCGACCGGCCGCTACGGCTGGTGTACGCCTGGGAGTGGCTGCCGTCCCAGGAGGAAGCGGGCGCCCGGCAGACGTGGCCGGACCGCGTCCTGAGCGAGGCCGCGGCCGAGATCGAGTCCAGGCACCCGGGGGTGCCGGTCACGGTGGAAGGGATCGAGAACCTCCCGGTCAAGGCCCTGGTGGCGGCGGCGCTCGATTCCGACCTGCTGGTCCTCGGCTCCCGGGGGCTCGGTGGGGTGCACGGCTTCCTCACCGGCTCCGTCGCCCTGGGCGTGGTGGCGCGCTCGGAACGTCCCGTCGTGCTGGTACGTGCCGGAGCGGTGCCGCCCGGTGGGGCGGCGCGAGACGCCCGGCACGAGGTCGTCGCGGGGCTCGACCTGGACCACCACTGTGAGCCGGTGGTCGCCTTCGCCTTCGACGCAGCGGCGGCGCGCATGGCCACGCTGCGGATCATCCGGGCCTGGCACGCACCGGCCCTGTACGACTACGCGGCGGGTGGGGTGGACGCCGAGTCCGCCGACACCACCGAGCAGCAGGAACGGCAGGAGCTGTCCGCGACGCTGCGGCCCTGGCGGGAGAAGTACCCGCGGCTGACGGTGCGCGAGGAGGCCGTCGCCGGAACGCCCGCCGAACACCTGGTGGCCGCGGGCCGCGACGCCGACCTGCTGGTCGTCGGACGACGTTTCCGTCGCTCGCCGATGGGCACGCGGCTCGGGGCGGTCGCCCACGCGGTACTGCACCACGCGCCCTGCCCGGTCGCCGTCGTACCGCACGAGTAGGGGGGACGACGGCGCCACGGTGGACGGGTGACGGAACGGAGAGCGGGTGAGCGCCATGGGCGCCACGGTGAGGTTGTGGAAGGGGCGGCACAATCCGCTGATGCGGCGGACGGACGTCGCGGAGGCATGGCTCGGCGTGGCCACGGCGGTGCTGGTGACCGCGCTCGCTCCGCTGGCCGGAGCGGTCCTCGCCGGAAACGTCGACGCCGAGTTGCTGCATGAGCAGCAGGGCTGGCACCGCACCGCGGCCGTACTCACGGAGAACGCGACGGCCACCGAGACCGGTGTGGCGGTCGGCGAGGACACCGCGCGCGCCGATGCGTTGGTGCGCTGGACGGCCCCCGACCACTCGGTGCGCACCGCCATGGCACAGGTGCCCGCGGGCGCCAAGGCCGGTGACACGACGGTGGTCTGGACCGACGCCGGGGGTCGGCTCCGGCACCAGCCCATGACCCCGCACCAGGCGGAGGTGCTGGGTGACCTCGCGGGCGCCTGCGCCGCCGCCGGGGTGTGCGTGCTGCTCGTCGGCGGCCGTCGGGTCGTCGTCCGGGTGGGGCTGGACCGTTACCGCGCCCGGGCCTGGGAGCGCGCCTGGGCCGAGGTCGAACCGCGGTGGACGCACCGCCACGCGTGAGAGCGGAACCGTCGGCTCGCGGCCAGGAGACCACGCTGGAGGTGGCAGATGACGCAGGAAAGGCCTTCCCCCTCGCGCATGGTCGAACTGAGCGAGGCCGAGGCACTGGAGTTGCTGGCGGGTGTGTCGTTGGGGCGGGTGGTCTTCTCCCAGCAGGCGCTACCGGCGATCCGCCCGGTGAGCCACATCGTGGACGACGGCCAGGTGGTCTTCCTGGTGCACGACGGCGCCGCCATCCTGAGCCCCACCGCGGAGCGCGGCGTGGTCGCCTACGAGGCCGACGAGTTGGATCCGTCGCGGCACACCGGATGGAGCGTCATCGTCACCGGCACCGCCCACCTGGTGAGCGACAGCGCGGAAGTGTCCCGCTACCGAACGAAGTTGACGCCCTGGACCGAGACCGGAACGGCGCATGTCATCCGGATCAGCCCGGAGATCATCACCGGTTACCGCCTGGAGGCGGACGCCGGGTGACCGCCGGGCTAGTGCGGCTTCCTGGCCACCAGGGTGGGCTGCCCGGCGTGGATCTCCACCCGCAGCTGGTTGAAGATGGCCGGCAGGGTGGACTCGGTGTATGCGGCCGGTACCTCGACCTCGGCCACCTCCTGGCCGTCCGTGGCGAGCAGCTGATGGGCGGGCTGGCCTTCCTCGACGGCCGTGCCCGACAGGGCGACGAGGTTGCCTTCGGTGTCGTAGAGCACCTGGACTCTCATGCCACTCCTTGTCCTTCGTCCGGGGCGTGAACCTCTTGCCTCAGGGCGTCACCACGGTCATGACGGCCTGGAATTCCTGTGCGTTGAAGTGTGCGTTGTGCCAGGTGACGAGACTGTCGTAGCGCCGGTCG
Organism: Streptomyces silvisoli; assembly: GCF_029269905.1. Classification (NCBI taxonomy): domain Bacteria; kingdom Bacillati; phylum Actinomycetota; class Actinomycetes; order Kitasatosporales; family Streptomycetaceae; genus Streptomyces; species Streptomyces silvisoli. Next base: position 57,561 of record NZ_JARJBC010000005.1, read on the forward strand.
CCGGAAACCACGTCCCAGTCCTGGGCCTCTTTCTCGATTTCGATCGGAATTCCGTCGCTGCGCGGGGTGGGGGTGGCGGAAAGGCGTTGCCAGGTTCGCCAGTCCGCCACCCCCGGCCAGTAATACGCCACCGTCACGTGGGCGTCCGCGGCCAGCACCGAAGGGGGCAGGATCCCGCAATGAACGGTTGCCATGGGCTCGTTTCTTTCTTTTGTGCGATGACCCATGACGTCTTTCGATAGATGGGCCAGACGCGTTACTCCTCATTGTGCTCGCCACCCAAATGTCCGATACCTTCGCCGCCCGTTATTCACTCGGTCGGCCTACTCGGATTATTTATCGCCGGAATCCGGCGCTCCGCCCGTGACAGGAGCAGGATGGACGGTGATGGCAGTCAAGCTCGCACTGGCCGGTGACACGATGCTCGGCCGAGGGGTCGCCGAATGGCTCACGCGGTACGGGCCGGGGGCACTGTTCGCGTCCGAGCTGAGGGAGGCCGTGGCGGAGGCGGACGCCTTCGTGCTCAACCTGGAGTGCTGCGTCTCCGACCGCGGCCGACCCGCCCCCGTAACGGGCAAGCCGTTCTACTTCCGGGCGCCGCCCAGCGCCGTGCGGGCGCTGTCCGAACTCGGCGTGGACGCCGTGTCGTTGGCCAACAACCACGCCCTGGACTTCGGCCCGACCGCGCTCGCCGACACCCGGGAGCTGCTGGCCGCCGCCGGTATCCAGGCGGTGGGCGCGGGCGCCACCGAGGAGCAGGCCCGCGCCCCCGTCGTGCTGACCGTGCGCGGGCTGCGGATCGGGCTGCTGGGCGTCGTGGACCACGCGGAGGAGTTCGCCGCCGGTCCCGACCGGCCCGGAACCGCCTACGCGGACCTCACCGGCGGAGTACCGTCCTGGCTCACCGCGGCGGTGCGCGAGCTGCGCCGGCGCACCGACATCACCCTGGTCGCCGCGCACTGGGGGCCGAACATGGTCGGCCACCCCGTGCGCCATGTCCGCCGGGCCGCGCCCGAGCTGACGGCGGCCGGTGCCACCCTGGTGGTAGGACACTCGGCACATGTGTTCCACGGATTCACCCGCCAAGTCCTCTTCGACCTCGGCGACTTCATCGACGACTACGCCGTCCATCCCCAACTCCGCAACGACCTCGGGCTGTTGTTCCTGGTGACCCTGGACGCCGACACCGTACGGCGGGTGGAGGCCGTCCCGTTGACCCTGAAGTACTGCCACACACGGCTGGCCCACGGTGGCGACCACGCCTGGATCGGTGACCGGCTCCGCCGGGTGTGCGCCCCCTTCGGTACCGAGATCACCGAGCGGGACGGCCGGCTCACCGCCTCCTGGGCGGACGGCTCATGACCGGGCGGCGCGTGCCGCGGCGCCCGAGGGGTGACCGTCGCCCGGCCGCTGCTCCTGGCGCAGCACCTCAAGGACCGCCGAGCCGTCCACCGTCTCCCGTGCGACCAGCAACTCGGCCAGCTGGTCCAGGGCCGCCCGGTGGTCCCGCAGCAGGCCCACCGCGCGTTGCTCCGCCTGCCGCAGCAGCCGGGCCACCTCCTCGTCCACCACGCGCTGGGTCTGCTCCGAGTAGGGCGGCCGGGTCAGCTCCTCGGGGCTCTGGCCGAGGTACTGCGGATTGGACGACGCGTAGCCGATCGGGCCCAACTCCGGTGACAGGCCGAACTCCCGGACCATGCGGGTGGCGATCTGGGTGGCGCCGGCCAGGTCGTTGGCGGCACCGGTGGAGCCCTCGCCGAAGACCACCAACTCCGCGGCCCGGCCGCCGAGTCGTACCGCCAGCAGATCCGTCAGATACCCCTCGCTGTACAAGTGCCGCTCCGCCTCGGGCAGTTGCTCGGTGACGCCCAGCGCCATCCCGGAGGGCAGGATGGTCACCTTGGCGACCGGGTCGGCGTGCTCGCACAGCGCCGCTACGAGCGCGTGCCCGGACTCGTGCACCGCCACCGAGCGCCGCTCGTCCGGCAGCAGGGCGTTGGAGGTCTCCCGGCGGCCCAGCAGCACCCGATCGCGGGCCGCGTCCAAGTCCTCGGCGCTGATGATGGAGCGTTCGGCGCGCACCGCGTTGATGGCCGCCTCGTTGATCAGGTTCGCCAGGTCGGCGCCCGAGAACCCCGGGGTGCCGCGGGCGACCGTGTCGAGGTCGACATCGGGGGCGAGCACCTTGCCGCGGGCGTGCACGGCGAGGATGGCCGCCCGCTCGGACTGGTTGGGCAGCGGTACGGTCACCTGCCGGTCGAACCTGCCCGGGCGCAGCAGCGCGGGGTCCAGCGCCTCGGGCCGGTTGGTGGCGGCCAGTACGACGATGCCGGTGGCCTCGTCGAAGCCGTCCATCTCGGCGAGGAGCTGGTTCAGGGTCTGCTCGCGCTCGTCGTTCCCACCGAGCCGTACCCCGCTGCGTCGGCTGCCGACGGCGTCGATCTCGTCGATGAAGATGATCGACGGCGCCCGCTTGCGCGCGTCGTCGAACAGGTCGCGCACCCGGGAGGCGCCCACACCGACGAACATCTCCACGAACGCCGAACCGGTCACCGACAGGAACGGCACGTCCGCCTCCCCGGCGACCGCCCGGGCCAGCAGCGTCTTGCCGGTGCCCGGCGGCCCGACCATGATCACGCCACGGGGTCCCTTGGCGCCCGCCGCCGCGTAGCGGGCGGGGTTGCGCAGATAGTCGACCACCTCGCTGATCTCCTGCTTCACCCCGCCGTACCCGGCGATGTCGTCGAACCGGGTGGTCGGCCGCTCGGCCTCGATGATCTTCGCGCGGGACCGGCCGATGGCGCTCAGCCCGCCGGTCAGCGAGCTGGCCGTGCGCCGCGCGGTCCACAGGAAGAAGCCGATGAGCAGCAGGAACGGCAGGAAGCCCAGCAGCACCGACAGCAGTGCGTTGCCCCCACCGCCCTGGGTCGCGGTGACCTGCACATGGTGGGACTGCAACTGCTGCTGGAGCTGGCCGGTGCCCAGCGCGGTCGGGATACGGGTGGTGAACTTGGTGCCGTCCTTCAGGGTGCCGTCCACCGCGCCCTTGTCGTCCACGTCGACCGACTGAACCTGGCTGGCGCCCACCTTGCTGACGAAGTCGCTGTAGCTCAGCTGGGTGTGCGGCGCACCGGTCGGCGCGCGCGCCAGCAGCACGATGATCGCCAGGGTGGCGAACACCAAGGGCAGCAGCCAGCGCCGCCACGGCGACGGCGGCGGCGTGTCCGGCCGCTTCAGCGGGTCCTGCGGCGGCCCCGGCTTCACCGGTGGTGTCAGATGCCGATGCGGCAGGCGTACTCGTGTGATCACGGGAGCGATCTCCTCAACGGCCGAGGACGTGTGCGCCGGGCGCACCCGCGCACCACGATGCCGTCCACGGCCCTCTCCTCCCAGTGTCGCCCTCCACGGCCGGGGAGCGGACCGACGTCACACCGGCACGACCACCACCGGGCACCGCGCATGGTGCAGCACCCGTCGCGTCACAGGTCCCAGCGGCAGCCCGAACCGGCCACGGTGCCGACGCGCCCCCACCACGACCAGCGACGCCTCCCCGGAGGCGTCGACCAGCGCTGCCTCCGGCTCCGCGAGCCCCACCTCGATCCGCACCGCCACCGTGGGGAAGCGCTCGCGTACCGGGGCCAGTAGGGCGGTCACTTCCTTGCGCTCGGCTCGATCGATTTCCACGGCCTCCACCGCCGGCACCACCACATGGCCGGGCAACGTCTGCGGGTACAGCCAGCCGCGCACCGCCCGCACCGGGACGCCCCGCCGTTCGGCCTCCGCGAAGGCGAACTCCACCGGCTCTTGTGGCTCGTCCGGCGCCACGCCCACCACCAGCGGCCCCTCTCCGGAGGCGGTGGTGCGCACCACCGCCAGCGGGCAGGTCGAGTGTGCCGCCAGCGTCTCGCTGACCGATCCCAGCAGCAGCGCCGTGAAACGGTTCAGCCCACGCGCCCCCACCACCAGCAGGTCGGCGCCCTCCGCCATGCTCATCAGGTTGACCGCCGGTTCGCCGGGGAGCAGTTCGGTGCTCACGTCGAGTTCCGGGTGGCGTTCGCGTACCCGCCGCTCAGCCCGCCTCACCAGTTCCTCCGCGGCCTCGCGGGCAGCTTCCACCAGATGGCCGCGGTCGGCGTCCAGCAGCGGATGGACGGCCACCCGCCAGGCGTGGCAGATACGCAGTTGGTCATGGCGGGCGACCGCGACGTCGGCCGCCCAGTCCAGGGCCGCCTCCGCGCCGGGCGACGCGTCGATGCCCACGATGACGTTCGGGTCAGCGGCCATCGGTCATCCCGGCTGCACGGCCCGGCGCAGTGCGGGAACGCGGTGTCCGGCGACGGCGGCACCGTGCGCGACGAGCGCCTCCTCCAGCCCGCCGTGCACCTCGAACGCCCTGGACAGCCCCGCGAGGGACAGAGTGCGCAGCACCCGCGGATCGTCGATGACCAGCCCCAGTCGGCCGCCGCGGGCCCGCACCCGGCGCCGCGCCCGGCACAGCACCCCGAGACCGGCGCAGTCGATGAAGGTCACCGGACGCAGGTCCATCAGCAGCAGCGGGCGCCGCCGGGCCGTCAGCCGGTCCACGCAGGCCTTCGTCGCACCGGCGGACACGAAGTCGACCTCGCCGTGCAGTTCCACGACGAGAACGCGGCCGACCGCCCACTCGCGAACGTAGGTCGCTGACTGGCCGTCGTACGACGGCTGGCTTTCCGGCATGGCAGCCTCTTGGTGGCGTTGGCGCCCGGACCGTTCCTCGGCCTGCGGTGCACCTTCAGCAAAGCCGCGCGAGGGGGTCCGCGTAAGGGCGGATGGTCCTCGCTGGCGGGGCCGATGGTCCCTGGCCATGACGGTCCGCAGCCGGGTCATGCGTGGTCGTGCGGTGAGGTGAGGGTGTTCTCGCCGGTGCGTCCGGCCAGGTAGTCCTCGACGTTGCGCGCGGTGGCGTCGACGATCTGGGCGACGGCCTCCTGGGTGAAGTACGCCTGGTGGGCGGTGACCAGCACGTTCCGGAAGCTCATCAGCCGGGCCAGGGTGTCGTCGGTCATCACCTCCAGGGACCGGTCGAAGAAGAAGACCCCGGCCTCCTCCTCGTACACGTCAAGGCCGACACCGTCGAGACCGCCCCGGCGCAGCGTATCCACCAGCGCGGCCGCGTCGATCAGGCCGCCCCGGCTGGTGTTGATCAGGATCGCGTCGCGCTTCATCCGCCCCAACGCCTCCGCCCCCACCAGGTGGTGCGTCTCCGGCACCAGCGGAAGGTGCAGGCTGACCAGGTCGGATTCGGCGAACAGCCGCTCCCGCTCCACGTACTCCATGCCGAGCGCCAGGCACCGCGCGTTCTGTGTGGTGTCCCAGCCGAGCAGCCGCATGCCGAAGCCGTTGGCGATGCCGGCGAACGCGGTTCCGATCCTGCCCGTGCCCAGCACGCCGGCGGTACGGCCGTGGAAGTCCCGGCCCATCAAGCCGGTCAACCGGAAGTCGAACTCCCGGGTCCGCCCGACTGCCCGTACCACCTTGCGGTTGACGGCGAGGGCGAGCGCCCACGCGAACTCCGCGACCGCGTACGGGGAGTACTGCGAGACCCGGGCGACGGTCAGTCCGACCTTGCGCGCCTGGTCGAGGTCGATGTTGTTGTAGCCGGTGGCGCGCTGGGCCACCAGCCGGGTGCCGCCCTGCGCCAGTGCCTTGAGCACGTCAGCGTTCAGGCGGTCGTTCACACCGCTGATCACCGCCTCGTACCCGGCGGCCGTCGGCACGGTGTCCTGGTTGAGCACGAACTCCAGGCAGCGCAGATTGTGCCGGCCCTCGAAGGCCTGCTCCAGCATGGAACGCTCATCCGCGAGCACTCCGTAGGCGATGATGTCCACGCGGGCGGCCGGTCAGTGCTTGCCCTCGACCAGGTCCTTGAACTGTTCGAGGTCGTGCTGGACCAGTTCCTGGATCGCGTCGGACTGCGCGAAGCCCCTGGGACCGCCGAAGGCCTCCCGGGTCCTCTCCGGGTCGTACTCCACCCGCACCTGGACCTGGGTGTGCTGGTCGTCGATCGCCCGCACTGTGAAGGCGCCCTTGAGGTCGGCGCTCTCGCCCTTGGCGGTGTGCCAGAGCATCACGTTGCCCTTCTCGCCGCCCTTGGCCCGGTCGGTGATCTCGGTGTCCACCTCCCGCACCCGGGCGCCGGTCTCCAAGTCGAGATGTGCTTTGCGTTTGCCCTCTGGTCGTGCCTCCCGTACACCGTCCACGAACTGCGGATAGCTCTCCACGCTGTGCAGACAGTCCCAGGCGACTTCGGCGGGGACGTCGACGTCGATCTGCTTCTCGATCGTGCTCATCGTGCACCTCCGTGCTCGCAGGGCCGGACCTCCCTCCACGATGCGCCGTCCGGGGGATGGCCGCACCCTGAAGGTATGAAGGACACCGCGAGCGGGACCGGCCAGGACTACCCGGTCGAAGTGGCCCCGTACGAGAGCGACAACCGCTACCGGCGTGTGCACCTCCAAGGACGCGGGTGGGTACCGCTGGAGCGGGAGGAGTTCGAGCCCCGGGTGCACCAGGCGTTCCCAGGGCTCGACCTGAGCGACCCCAGCAAGGTGCACTGGGACGACCACCCGTGGGAGTGGCCGCCCTGGCACCCGGGGGAGGCGTGAGGCAGGCGCCGCCGCCCAGCACCGCCGCGGCGTGAACCGCTCGGCGAGCGCGGTGTGTTGGCGGTGTCCGGCGGCGGGCGGGCACGCCGGTGTCGGCGCGCGGAAGCCCTCCTGGCGCCGCGCGGGAGACTGGCGGCATGACGACGCGCGGCGCGAAGCGCCTCTATGTGCTCCGGCACGCGAAGTCCGCCTGGCCGCAGGGGGTGGCCGACCCTGATCGGCCGCTGGCCGGGCGCGGGCGGGCGGGACGCCCCGGCCGCCGGGCGCTGGCTGCGGTCCGCCGGCCGCCCGCCGGAGCTGGTGGTCTGCTCCCCGGCCCGGCGCACCCGCGAGACCTGGGAACTGCTGCACGGCGAACTGGCCGCCGACCCCGAGGTCGTCCACGACGACCGGGTGTACGCGGCCGAGCCGCCGGAACTGCTCCGCGTACTACGCCAGACGCCCGAGCGGGTGCGCACCGTACTGCTGGTCGCACACCAGCCCGGAGTGCAGGAGCTGACCCTGGCGCTCGCCGGTGCCGCGGAGGGCGACGCGCTGGAGCGGGTACGGGAGAAGTTCCCGACCTCCGCGATCGCCGTGCTGGACCTGGATGTCCCCTGGCCGCGGCTGGGCGGCGGGTGCGCCGTGCTGGCGCAGTTCGTTGTTCCGCGTGGTGAGAAGAAGCCGGGGTAGCGGACGGCGAGCGCCGGGTCGACACTGGATGTGGCGCTCGCGGCGTTGAGGGACGCCAACCGCCGTGCGAGCGGCGCCAGTTGACGCGGCACGAGTGGAGGACGATGTGCGCCTCACCGACGCCCGAACCGGGCAGCGTGCCGAGCTGCGTACCGCCGGCCGTGGCCTGCTGCGGGTGTGCGTCCATCTGTCGGCCGGCGACCGCCCGGCCGGCCTTGACGATCTGCGGGCGCTGCTGGCGGCCGACGTGCTGTCCAGGACGGCGGAGACCGAGGGCGCCCAGGTGCTGCTCGGCTATGCCGCTCCCGGTCTCACCGAGGAGCGGGCCGAGGCCTGGGCGCGGCACGCCGGTCCGCTCGGCGTCCACCCGCCCGCCGGTCACACCGACTCACTGGATCCGCGGGCGCTCTTCGGCGCCCCGGTGGACGTCCACGTGGGCGCCGGGCAGCCCACGGCCGACGGTCCGTGGTTCCGCACCGGCCCGGTGCGCGCCCCGGGCGTCGACGCGTGCGCGGGCGGCGACGAGCCGCTCGCCGTCCGCCTCGCGCTGCTGGGCCAGCCGCACCAACGGCCCGCCGCCCTCGACCCCGCGGCGCTCACCGAGTCCCAGGCCCTGCTGTTGCACTGGCGGCGGCTGGTCGCCGACTGGGCCGACGCGCCCTCCCGGCCCCCGCACACCGAGGCGCTTCGCCGGGCCTTCAGCGGGTTCCACGAAGACCTGGACACTACAACCGCGCTCACCGTGCTACGGGACCTGGAGTCCGATCCCGGCGTTCCGGACGGCGCCAGGTTCGAGAGCTACCTGCGACTGGACCGGGTGCTCGGCCTCGAACTCCCCGCGGACATCGGGCGTCAGCGAATACGGTGAGCGTCCATCAGGTTGTAATTTCTCCGCGTCGCGTGGGATGTCCGCCCCGCCGGGGGAACCATCCGCCAAGGTGAACAGTCCCTGACTCCAGAGGCGTACGAACGCAACCACAGCCCGAATGTGGGGGGAGCCAAGATGACACGAAGAGTGGCACAGCAGCGCACGGCACGTAAGGCACACAGAGCGGCCGCCGGATCGGCGATGGCGCTGACCGCGGGGCTGGCCCTGGTGGTGGGCACCGCCGGGACCGGCCAGGCCGCCACCACGGTCGGCGGTGCGCAGGCCGTGCCGAACTGCGGCGCCGAGCAGCGAGAGGCGGCGACCGCGGCAGCGGACTCCGCGGCCCCGTCGCCGGCCGCGGTCGGCACCGCCGGGCAGAAGATCTCGTACGGCCTGGCCGGGCAGGCGCCGATCGGCCTGTGGTCGTCCTCCAGCATCACCCTCCGCACCCCCGTATCCAAGGGCACGGTGCGGCTGGACGTCAGCAGCCGGGGCTTCAGCACCGACTCCCTGGAGGTGCAGCGGTACGTTCCGCGCAGCCACCGCTGGGTCGATCTCGACACCAGCCCCGGCGGCGGCAGTTCGCCGCAGCACGGTGTCTTCACCTTCCCGGTCAGCGCGACCGCGAGCGCCAGCCACCCGTACACCGTGGCGCTACGGGTGCAGGACCTCGACCGTCCCGGCAGCTTCACGGTTGCCGCCTCCGTGAAGGACGGCCATGGCCACACCTACCGGGCGGCGGCCCGTACCGCCACGGCCACCCGTCCCACGGTGACGGTCAGCGGCTGGCAGCGCGACACGACGCTGGTGCGGGGCGGTGCGGCGCGTGACCTCACGCTCACCGTGAAGAACACCACCAACCGGGCCTACCCCGCGCTGAACGCCGGCTACTTCGCCTACGGGCAGGGGAACCAGCACGCGCTGGTGCCGAAGGACCTGGTGCTCAAGGAGTACCAGCCAGGGCGTGGCTGGACCCGGATTCCGCTGGTCCCCAACGGTTGCGACCCGGGTATGGCCGCCGCCCTCCACCCGACCGGCAGGACCCCGCTCGCCCCGGGCGCCACCGCCGTCTACCGGCTGCGCCTGTCCGTCGCGAAGTCGGCCCCCGCCGATGTGAGCCACGCGGACGCGGGCCTTTCGGTGGGCAACGGTGAGCAGCAGTTCGCCTCGCAGGAGCTGCCGTTCACCATCCGCCGGTGACAGGTCCCTGCGGCCGATCCTGACCAGGGGCCGCGGCTCCGCTTGTACGTGGTCACTCGCCGTCGCGGCGGAGTTCGGCGCCGCGGCCTCGCGGAAAGCTTTCACCGCCGCGACGGCGAGATCAGCCTGCGCTGACGCGCCAGGCGCGCTTGGCGCGCCGGATGGGACGGCACGGTCGTATCGTGGCCGAAAGGCGCCCTGGAGCGCCACGCCGCAAGCCGTACCGCGGAGGCCGCGATGGCCGATCCCAAAGCCTTCCTGAACATCCCCCGGCGCACCTGCGCCCGCCGCCCGGTCGAGGAGCGGATCGGGGACTGGAAAGAGGTCTACGACGGCCGGAGCCTGCTCCCGATCATCAACGCGCAGGCGGGCCGCTGCATGGACTGTGGAATTCCGTTCTGCCACAGCAGTTGCCCGCTGGGAAACCTGATCCCGGAGTGGAACATGCTGGTCTCCCGGGACGACTGGGACGAGGCGAGCCAGCGGCTGCACGCCACCAACAACTTCCCCGAGTTCACCGGACGGCTGTGCCCGGCCCCCTGTGAGAGCGGTTGTGTGCTGGCGATCAACGCGGATCCGGTGACGATCAAGAACATCGAGATGGCGATCGCCGACCACGCCTGGGAGCACGACCTGGTCCAGCCGCTGCCCCCGCAGCGGCTGTCCGGCCGGACCGTCGCGGTGATCGGTTCGGGCCCGGCGGGCCTGGCCGCCGCCCAGCAGCTCACCCGTGCCGGGCACACCGTCGTGGTGTACGAGCGCGACGACCGGGTCGGCGGGCTGCTGCGGTACGGCATCCCCGAGTTCAAGATGGAGAAACACCACCTCGACCGCCGGATAGCCCAGATGCGGGCCGAGGGGACGAAGTTCCGCACCGAGGTGGCCGTCGGCGCCGATGTCGACGCCGCCGAGCTGAAGGAACGCCATGACGCGGTGCTGGTCGCGGTCGGCGCGACCGAGTGGCGGGAACTGCCCGTGCCGGGAAGGGATTTGGCGGGCGTCCACCAGGCGATGGAGTACCTTCCGCTGGCCAACCGGGTGCGGGAGGGAGACTTCGCCGAGCCGCCGATCACCGCCGAGGGCAAGCACGTGGTCATCGTCGGCGGCGGTGACACCGGCGCCGACTGCCTGGGCACCGTACTGCGGCAGCGTGCGGCCTCCGTCGTCCAGTTGGACATCAATCCCAGGCCGAGCGACTACCGTTCCGACGACGAACCTTGGCCCACCTATCCACGGGTGCACCGGGTCTCGCCCGCGCACGAGGAGGGGCATGTGCTCGCCCAGCAGCGCGGCGAGACGGACACCGGCGGGCTTCCGCTACCGCAGACCGAGGCGGACGTGCGGGTGTTCTCCGCCTCCACCCTGCGCTTCGAGGGCGACGACGCGGGGAGGGTGCGGGCGCTGCACCTGGCCGACACCGAGCCAGGCGAGCGGCGCCCGATAGCCGGTACGGAACGGTTGATACCAGCCCAACTGGTGCTGCTCGCCCTGGGGTTCACCGGCCCCGACCGGGACAGCGGCATCATCGAGCAGCTCGGACTGCGGCTCACCAGCCGCGGCCGACTGGCCCGGGACGACGTCTTCGGCACCGATGTGCCCGGTGTGTTCGTCGCCGGTGACGCGGGCCGGGGCCAGTCGCTGATCGTCTGGGCCATCGCCGAGGGCCGCGCCGCGGCCGCGGCTATCGACCACTATCTGACCGGCCGCACCGAACTGCCCATGCCGGTCCGGGCCACGGACCTGCCCCTCACCGCGTGACGCCCGGGCACCGGCGGTCGCGACGTCACCCGTCGCCCATCGGCTCCGTGTGCCTACACCGTGCGTCGGTCGACCACGCGCCGTATCTTGCCCAACGAGCGCTCCAGCGTGCCGGGGTCCACGACCGTGACCTCCACCGTGACGCCCACGCCGTCCTTGACGCCCTGGGCGATGGCCGTCGCGGCGGTGGCGCGCAGCGGTGGGGCCAGGTCCGGGCGGGCCTCGACGCGCAGCGTCATGTGGTCCATCCGGCCGCGACGGCTGAGCAGCACCTGGAAGTGCGGCGCGACCCCGGGCGTGCCCAGCACGATCTCCTCGATCTGGCTCGGGAAGACATTGACCCCGCGAAGGATGATCATGTCGTCACAGCGGCCGGTGATCTTCTCGATCCGGCGGAACGCCGGACGCGCCGTACCGGGAAGCAGCCGGGTCAGATCCCGGGTGCGGTAGCGGATGACCGGCATCGCCTCCTTGGTGAGCGAGGTGAACACCAGCTCGCCGCTCTCCCCGCCGGGCATCACCTGGTCGGTGATCGGATCGACCACCTCCGGATAGAAGTGGTCCTCCCAGACGTGCAGCCCGTCCTTGGTCTCCACGCACTCCTGGGCCACCCCGGGCCCCATCACCTCCGACAACCCGTAGATGTCGACCGCGTGCAGATCCAGCCGGTCCTCCAACTCGCGCCGCATCTCCTCCGTCCACGGCTCCGCGCCGAATATCCCGACCCGCAGCGACGTGCCGCGCGGGTCGACGCCCTGCCGTTCGAACTCGTCGAGCAGGGTGAGCATGTAGGACGGGGTGACCATGATGATCTCGGGCTGGAAGTCCACGATGATCTGCACCTGGCGGGCCGTCATGCCGCCGGAGGCCGGGATGACCGTGCATCCGGCCCGCTCGGCACCGTAGTGGGCGCCCAGGCCGCCGGTGAACAGGCCGTAGCCGTAGGCGATGTGCACCTTGTGGCCCGGGCGGCCTCCGGCGGCCCGGATCGAGCGGGCGACGACATCGGCCCAGACCGACAGATCGCGCTCTGTGTAGCCGACCACCGTGGGGCGGCCGGTGGTCCCCGACGAGGCGTGGAGACGGCGCACCTCGGCCATGGGCACGGCGAAAGTACCGAACGGGTAGTGCTCGCGCAGATCGGCCTTGGTGGTGAACGGGAACCGGGCGAGGTCCGCCAGCGTACGGCAGTCCTGTGGCGTCACTCCGGCCGCGTCGAACTTGCGCCGGTACATCTCGACATGGTCGTAGGCGTGCCGCAACGTGGCCTTCAGCCTGGCGAGTTGGAGGCTCGTCAGCTCGGCGCGGCTCAACCGCTCACCGTCGTCCAGCAGTTCCACCGGCGGCGCCTCGCCCAGGCGCCGCCGCGGACCCGTGGCAGCGGTCAGGTCGCTGCTCATCCCTGCCTCCCCGCACTCCGTACACCGCGGTTGCCGACCGAACATTCGGTCAGCCTTGCGCACGGTCATGTAACCCAGCGTGCACATCACCTGTCAAGACCTGTGGACGGGAAACCGGACCACCGTATGGACCGCTGACCGGGTGATCCGCCGGGCGGGGCGACCGGGGCGGCGGCGGGTGGAGCGGCATGATCGCCATGGCGGGCCAGGGTCTAGCGCCACGCGGCGGGCGCACGGGAGGTTGCGGTGCACATCCTGCTGATCGCGAGCGCGTTCAACAGCCTGACGCAACGGGTGTTCGGGGAACTCGGCGACCGTGGCCACACGGTGGCGGTGGAACTCGCGCTGGGCGACGAGTCGCTACGGGAGGCGGTGCGGCGCCACACGCCGGACCTGGTGATCGCCCCGATGCTGAAGTCCGCGATCCCGCGCGACGTCTGGTCGACGCACACCTGCCTGATCGTGCACCCGGGACCGGTCGGCGACCGCGGCCCCTCGTCGCTGGACTGGGCGGTCCTTGAGGGCGCCGAGACCTGGGGCGTGACGGTGCTGCGGGCGGAGGCGGAGATGGACGCCGGGGAGGTGTGGGCCTCGGTGCCGTGCCCGATGCCGCCGGTGGCCAAGAGCGACCTGTACCGCAACGAGGTCGGCGACGCGGCGCTGGAAGCGGTGCTGCTGGCCGTACACCGCTTCGCCTCGGGCACGTACACGCCGCGGGCGCAGCGTGCCGAGGAGGCGCGGATCCGGCCGTACTGCGACCAGAGCGTGCGCCGTATCGACTGGGAGACCACCCCGACCACGGCGGTGCTGCGGCGACTGCGCGCCGCCGACTCGCAGCCCGGAGTGCTGGACGAACTGCTCGGCGACGAGTGGTACCTGCACGGCGGCTACCCGGAGGACGTCCTGAGAGGCCGCCCCGGCCAGTTGCTGGCCACCCGGGCGGGCGCGATCTGCCGGGCCACCGTGGACGGCGCGGTGTGGATCCCGCAGCTGCGTCCGCGGCGCCGGCCGGGCGGCCGGGCGACGTTCAAGCTGCCCGCCACGCTCGCGCTGGGCGACCGGCTGCCCGCCCTGCCGGACATCCCCGCCCCCGCCTGGATGCCCGAGCACCGTGAGACCTGGACTGACGTGCGCTACCACGAGGAGGGTGCGGTCGGCTTCCTGCGGTTCTCCTTCCCCGGCGGCGCGATGAGCACCGACCAGTGCCAACGCCTGCTCGCCGCCTACCACTTCGCGTGCTCCCGGCCGACCTCCGTGGTGGTGCTTGGCGGTCCCCGGGACTTCTTCAGCAACGGCATCCATCTGAACGTCATCGAGGCCGCCGCGGACCCGGCCGAGGAGTCCTGGGCGAACATCAACGCGCTGGACGACCTGGTCGAGGCGGTGCTGACCACCACCGACCGGCTGGTGGTCACCGCCCTGGGCGGCAACGCCGGAGCGGGCGGAGCGATGCTGGCGCTCGCGGCCGACCAGGTGTGGTGCCGGCACGGCGTGGTGCTCAACCCGCACTACCGGCTGATGGGCCTGTACGGCTCCGAGTACTGGACGTACACCCTGCCGCGCAGGGTGGGACAGGCCATGGCCGAGCGGCTGACCCAGCGGGCGCTGCCGGTCACCGCGGCGGCGGCGCACCGGCTGGGCCTGGTGGACCGTGTGCTGCGCAAGGCGCCCGGGGAGTTCGCCGCCGAGGTGGCCAGGCTCGCCGCGCAACTCGCCTCGATGCCGCGCACCCAGCGGTACATCGCCGAGAAGAAGGCGGTACGCGAGCGCGAGGAGGACGTCAAGCCGCTGGGCGTCTACCGGGAGGAGGAGCTGAGCCGGATGCGCCGTGACTTCTTCGACCCGGCGGCCCCCTACCACGCCCTGCGGCGGGCCTTCGTCCGCAAGGAGCCGCCGCAGGACACTCCGCCCCACCTGCGCGCCGCCTCTGCGCGATCCGCTGGTGGCCGTCACTGGATTGGTCCCGCTCGGGGCATGGAACAGCCGCTCGCCTGGTAGGAAGAGCCAAGACCGAATTGCGGCATATGCCCAGTCTGTAGTTGTGTCCGTGCCGTTGACTTCCCAGGAGGCCTCCAGATGGCTGCATCGCAGACCGCCGTTGACACCGGCCACGGGCCCGCACAGGGCGGCGAGGAGACCCCGCCGATCCATGTGCTGTGGATCAACGCGGGCCTGAGCTGTGACGGTGACTCCGTCTCGCTCACCGCCGCGATGCAGCCCAGCATCGAGGAGATCGCCCTGGGGGTCCTGCCGGGCCTGCCGAAGGTGGTGATGCACTGGCCGCTGATCGACTTCGAATGCGGTCCGGTGCAGGGCGCGGACACCTTCATCGAGTGGTTCTTCAAGGGCGAGCGCGGTGAGCTCGACCCCTTCGTGCTGGTCATCGAGGGCTCCATCCCCAACGAGAAGGTCAAGGCCGAGGGGTACTGGTGCGGCTTCGGCGACAACCCGGACACCGGCCAGCCCATCACCACCAGCGAGTGGATCGACCGGCTCGCCCCCAAGGCCACCGCCGTGGTCGCCATCGGTACCTGCGCCACCTACGGCGGCATCCACGCCATGGCGGGCAACCCCACCGGTGCCATGGGCGTGCCCGACTACCTCGGCTGGGAGTGGAAGTCGAAGGCCGGGATCCCCATCGTGTGTGTGCCCGGCTGCCCGATCCAGCCGGACAACTTCGCCGAGACCCTGACCTATCTGCTGTACCAGATGGCCGGGTCCGCGCCGATGATCCCGCTGGACGACAAGCTCCGCCCCACCTGGCTCTTCACGGCGACCGTGCACGAGGGTTGCGACCGCGCCGGGTACTACGAGCAGGGGCAGTTCGCGGAGTCCTACAACTCGCCGCAGTGCCTGGTGAAGGTCGGCTGCTGGGGACCGGTGGTCAAGTGCAACGTCCCCAAGCGCGGCTGGATGAACGGAATCGGCGGCTGCCCCAACGTGGGCGGCATCTGCATCGCCTGCACGATGCCCGGCTTCCCCGACAAGTTCATGCCGTTCATGGACGCACCGCCCGGCAGCAAGGTGTCCAGTGCCGCCAGCCACACCTACGGCGGGGTGATCCGCAAGCTGCGCACCATCACCGCCAAGACCGTGGACAAGGAGCCCAAGTGGCGGCGTACCGGACGTGAGTTGACGACCGGGTACCACCCACCCGCCTGAACCCGCCCCGCCCCCAGGGGCGTTGCCTTCCCACCTCGTTTGATGACCAGTAACCCAGGCTCGTAGAAGGGCGCGACACACACAATGGCACCGACGACGAAGGCGGCCGGGGACGGCCTGATGGAGATGTCCTGGGATCCGATCACCCGGATCGTGGGCAGCCTGGGTATCCACACGAAGATCGACTTCAAGCAGAAACGGGTCGCCGAGTGCTACAGCACCTCGTCGGTGTTCCGCGGGTACAGCGTGTTCATGCGCGGCAAGGACCCGCGGGACGCGCACTTCATCACCAGCCGGATCTGCGGTATCTGCGGTGACAACCACGCCACCTGCTCGGTGTACACGCAGAACATGGCGTACGGCGTCAAGCCGCCGCACCTGGGCGAGTGGATCATCAACCTCGGTGAGTCCGCGGAGTACATGTTCGACCACAACATCTTCCAGGAGAACCTGGTCGGGGTCGACTACTGCGAGAAGATGGTGCGGGAGACCAACCCCGGCGTACTGGAACAGGCCGAGCGCACCGAGGCCCCGCACGCCGCGGACCACGGCTACCGCACCATCGCCGACATCATGCGCGCCCTCAACCCCATCGAGGGGGAGTTCTACCGGGAGGCGCTCCAGGTCAGCCGCTACACCCGGGAGATGTTCTGCCTGATGGAGGGGCGCCACGTGCACCCGTCCACGCTGTACCCGGGCGGAGTGGGCACGGTCGCCTCGGTCCAGCTGTTCACCGACTACCTCAGCCGGTTGATGCGGTACGTGGAGTTCATGAAGCGTGTCGTGCCGCTCCACGACGACCTGTTCGACTTCTTCTACGAGGCGTTGCCCGGGTACGAGGAGGTGGGGCGGCGCCGGGTACTGCTCGGTTGCTGGGGGGCCATGAACGACCCGGAGTACTGTGACTTCACCTACCGCAACATGTCCGACTGGGGCCGTCGGATGTTCGTCACCCCGGGCATCATCGTGGACGGCAAGCTGGTCACCAACGACCTGACGGAGATCAACCTCGGCATCCGGATCCTGCTGGGCAGCTCCTACTACCAGGACTGGGAGGGCCAGGAACTCTTCGTCACCCACGACCCGTTGGGCAACCCGATCGACCCGCGCCACCCGTGGAACCAGCACACCATCCCGGCCCCGCAGAAACGCGACTTCTCCGACAAGTACAGCTGGGTGATGTCCCCGCGCTGGTTCGACGGGAAGGACCACCTGGCACTGGACACCGGCGGTGGCCCGCTGGCCCGGCTGTGGTCCACCGCGCTGTCCGGCCTGGTGGACATCGGCTACATCAAGGCCACCGGCAACAGCGTGGTGATCAACCTGCCGCGCTCCATGACCAAGCCGGAGACCACCTTCGAGTGGAAGATCCCGCGCTGGAGCAACACCATCGAACGCAACCGCGCCCGTACCTACTTCCAGGCATACAGCGCGGCGATGGCACTGCACTTCGCCGAGATGGGACTTGAGGAGGTCAGGGCCGGACGCACCCAGACCTGGGAGAAGTTCGAGGTGCCCGACGAGAGCATCGGCTGCGGCTTCAGCGAGGCGGTACGCGGTGTGCTCTCCCACCACATGGTGATCAGGGACGGGAAGATCGCAAACTACCACCCCTACCCGCCGACCCCGTGGAACGCCAGCGTCCGCGACAGCTACGGCACCCCGGGCCCGTACGAGGACGCGGTGCAGAACACCCCGATCTTCGAGGAGAACCCGCCGGAGAACTTCAAGGGCATCGACATCATGCGTACCGTGCGCAGCTTCGACCCCTGTCTGCCGTGCGGCGTCCACATGTACCTGGGCAACGGCCGCACCATGCGGCACACCCACATGCCCACCGGGCTGAGCGGCCTCGCCGAATGAGCGCGCCCAACGGCGCGGTCGACGCGGAGCGCACCGGCAGGAGGGTGGAGGCGGTACTCGACCGACTGGCACGGGCCGGCGACCCCACCGCGACCGAGGCGGCTGAAGAACTGGTCCGCGCCCTGATGGACTTCTACGGCGCCGGGCTCGCCCGGGTCGCCGCGCTGGCAGCGAAGCAGACCGACGGCCCGCTGGCCGCCCTGCTGCAGGACGAGTTGGTGGCCGGTCTGCTGGTGCTGCACGGACTGCACCCCTGGGACGCCACGACCCGGGCGACCCGGGCCGTGGCCGCCCTCGCCGGGCGGCCGTTCGAGGCGGCCGACTTCGACAGCGCCACCGGTACCCTCCGGTTGCGCCCGGCCGGTGGCTCCGGATGCGGCCAGACCGTGGAAGCCGCCAGGGAGCAGCTCGAAGCCACACTGTCCTGCGTGGCGCCCGAAGTCACCGCCGTCGAAGTCCAGCCACCACAAGCGCAGTTGCTGCGCATCGGCCCGACCCGCACCAGGGACGCCGACGCCGAGCCGCGACCGGCGGAGGTGCCGTGAGCGCGCCGCCCGCCACCGGCCTGCGCCGCTTCCTCACCCCCGCCCCCGCCGCACCGGAGTGCTGCGAGCTGTGCGGCCGCCAACTGCCGGACGAGCACCGGCATCTGGCGGACACCGCACAGCGCTCACTGGCCTGCTCCTGCGACGCCTGCGCGGTGCTGTTCACCCGGCCAGGGGCGGGCGTCGGCCGGTTCCATACTGTCCCCGACCGCTACCTGGCCGACCCCGGCCCCGGCATCGAGCAGGCCGTCTGGTCCCAGCTACGGATTCCGGTCAGCGTTGTCTTCTTCTTCCGCAACGGCTCGATGGACCGGCCGGTCGCGCTCTACCCGAGCCCGGCGGGCGCCACGGAGAGCGAACTCGACCCGGAAGCCTGGCAGGCCGTCGCCACCGCCACACCGCTTGCGGAACTGCTCGCACCCGATGTGGAGGCCCTGCTGGTGCGCCACACGGCGGATCGCGGCGAGTGCTACCTCGTGCCGATCGACGACTGCTACCAACTGGTGGGCCGGATGCGGCTGCACTGGCAGGGCTTCGACGGCGGCTCGGCGGCGCACGCCGAACTGGACGCCTTCTTCGACCGGGTGGCGGCGCGCGCCCGCCTGCCGCGGAAGGACGAACAGCGGTGACCGAACTGACCTTCGCCTGCACCGGCGTCCGCGCCGACCGCTACGCCCCAGGACCGGCCCTGGTGTTCCGGCTGCGGATCACCGCGGCGGACGGCGCCCGGGTGCACGCCCTCACGCTGCGCTGCCAGCTGCGCGTCGAACCGGCCCGCCGCCGCTACCAGCCGCCCGAGACCGACGAGTTGCGCGACCTGTTCGGCGAGCCGTCCAGCTGGGGCAGCACACTGCACCCGATGCAGTTCGCCCAGGTCCCGTTCACGGTGTCGGGGTTCACCGGGCAGACCGAGACGGACCTGGTGGTGCCCTGCACCTACGACATGGACATCGCCGCCACCCGGTACTTCCGGGCACTACGGGACGGTGAGGTGCCGCTGCTGATGCTGTTCTCCGGCACCGCGTTCACCGGCGACGGCGGCTTCCGGGCCGAACCGGTGCCCTGGGACCGGGAGGCACGGTTCCGCATGCCGGTACGGGTGTGGCGGGAGATGATCGAACAGCACTTCCCGGGCTGCGGCTGGATCCGCCTGCCCCACGAGACCATGGACGCACTGCTGCGGTACCGCTCACAGCGCGCGCTGCCCTCCTGGGAGGCGACGGTGCGGTCCCTGCTCGGGACGACGGACCAGAGCGAGGTGGTCGCGACATGACCGCGCCGACGCTCACCCCGCGGCAGGACTCGCACTTCCAGCACGCCCGGCAGGTCGCCGACGCCGTGCTGTTCGAGGGCTATGTGCTCTACCCCTACCGTGCCTCGTCGGCGAAGAACCAACTGCGCTGGCAGTTCGGGGTGCTGGTGCCCCCGGCCTGGGGCGCGGGACGCGCCGAGCACACCTACCAGCGCACCGAGTGCCTGATGGAACCGCGACGCGACGCGACCCTCTCGCTGGAGCTGCGCTTCCTGCACGCCCAACGCAGAACCGTCCAACGGCTCGGCACCGACGGCCGGTTCACGACCGTCGACTCGCTGGACGCCGGAGACCGGGTGTACGTCCCATGGGACGAGGGCGTCGAGGAGCGCATCGAACTGAGCGTGCCGGTGGCCGAGTTGGCCGGAGCGGGCGTCAGCCTGCCCTTCACCCGGCCCGCGCACGAGGATGCCGAGGCGGTCCGCGTCGACGGCCGGACCGTCGGCCGCCTGGTGCGCCGCCGGGAGCGGGTGGACGGGCTGCTGCGGCTGTCCGCCACCGAACTCGACGGCCCGTACCGGGTGTCCCGGCTGACCGCGGTGGTGGAGAACACCGCCGACTGGCCATCGAACGGCATGGCCGCGGAGCGCGCCGACGCGCTGCCGCGCTCCCTGGTCTCGGCCCATCTGCTGCTGGGGCTCAGCGGCGGATCGTTCCTGTCGATGGCGGATCCGCCCGAGTGGGCCAGGACCGCCGCCGCGTCGTGCCGCAACGAGCACACCTGGCCGGTGCTGGCCGGGGAGGACGGCCGCGCCGATGTGCTGCTGTCCTCGCCGATCATCCTGGAGGACCATCCGCGGATCGCCCCGGAGAGCCCCGGCGCGCTCTACGACGCCACCGAGATCGACGAGATCCTGGCCCTGCGCACCGCCGCGCTGACCGAACAGGAGAAGCGGGAGGCGCGCGGCACCGACGACCGGGCCGCCGCGGTGATCGACCTGGCCGACACCATGCCCCCGGAGATCCTGGACCGGCTGCACGGCGCGGTACGCGCACTGCGCGAGGTCACCGGCGCCGCGGGCCGGCCCGACACGCCCTGGTGGGATCCGGCGGGCGACCCCACCGTCGACCCCGCCCACGACCGGATCGTGGTGGACGGCCACCAGGTGGGTGCCGGCAGCCGGGTGCGGCTGCGCCCCGGGCAGCGCCGCACCGACGCCCAGGACCTGTTCCTGCAGGGCCGCACCGCCCAGGTGGAGGCGGTACTGCACGACGTGGACGGCATGGTGCACCTGGCGGTCACGGTGGACGGCGATCCGGGCGCGGACCTGCGCCGCGAGCAGGGACGCTTCCTGTACTTCCAGCCCGACGAGGTCGAGCCCGTGGAGGAGCCATGACCAACCCCGCAGAGCGCGTACTGGTCGCGGGCGTCGGCAACGTCTTCCTCGGCGACGACGGGTTCGGAGTCGAGGTGGTGCGGCGGCTGGCGGACCACCGACTGCCGCCGCACGTGGAGGTGGTGGACAGCGGAGTGCGCGGGGTGCACCTGGCGTACCAACTCCTGGACGGCTACCACACGGTGCTGCTGGTCGACGCCGCGCCGCGCGGCGCGCCACCCGGAACCGTCCACCTGATCGACGCCTCGGCACCGAAGGCGGTGGTACCGCGACAGCCTCAACTGGACGGCCACCACATGTCCCCGGACGCTGTGTTGGCACTGCTGGAGACGTTGCGGCAGAGCATCGGCGGCAGCGCGCCCGAGCGCGTCCTGGTCGTCGGCTGCGAACCGGCCAGCGTGGACGAGGGCATCGGGCTGAGCGCACCGGTGGCCGCGGCGGTGGACGAGGCGGTGGACCTGGTCCTGCGCCTGGTGCGGGACGAGCAGCAGTGCACGGCGGTCGTGCCGGACGGCACCTACCCGGAGAGGAACACCCAGCCATGAAGAAGATCGCCCTCGGCGCCGCGGTGGCGGCAGTGCTCGCCATGGTCGCGGCCCGCAACCTGCCCGACCTCAGACGCTATCTGCGCATCCGCGCCATGTGAGCGGGCTGCGGCGAACGGCGTACGCCCGGCCACCCGGGCGGCGCGTCGGGACCGCCGGGCGCTGCCCGCCGCCTGTAATGGAGCACGGCGGACGGCCCCGTTGGCGGCCCCCGCGCCGGACAGGCGACAGAGCCGGAACGCGTGACGGAAGTCGGGACGGGGCGGCGGAAAGAGACCGATGCACGAGATGTCCATCGCCATGGCGGTCGTGGAACAGGTGACCGCCGCCGCCCTTGACGCCGGCGCCGACTCGGTCCAGCAGGTACGGCTTGAGGTCGGCGAACTCGCCGGTGTGGTACCGGAGGCGCTGGCCTTCTCCTTCGAACTCGCCTGCGGGGGAACGGCATTGGAGGGGGCCGAGCTGATCGCCGACCCCGTGCCGGGCCGCGCCCGCTGCGACGACTGCCGCACCGAGTGGCCGACCGGAATGCCGCCGAAGCTGTGGTGCCCGTCCTGTTCGGCGTCCTCGGCGCGGCTGCTGTCCGGCAGGGAACTGCGGATCGTCAGCGTGCGCTGGACCGAGGAGCCCGAGCCCGTACGCGTCCTTGAGGAGTGCTGAGGCCATGTGCCGTGTCGTTGATCTCCAGCAGGCCGTGCTCGCCAGGAACGACGAGCACGCCGACCTGCTGCGCGCCGATCTGGCGGCCCGCGGCACCACCGTCGTCAACCTGCTGTCCAGCCCGGGCAGCGGCAAGACGGCACTACTGGAGCTCGAACTGGCCATGGCCCGGGAGCGCGGTGTGCCGGTGGCGGCCCTCACCGCGGACCTGGCCACCGAGAACGACGCTGTACGGCTGGCCCGTTCCGGAGCGCCGGTCAAGCAGGTGCTCACCGACGGCCTGTGCCATCTGGAGGCCCGGATGCTCGCCGGCCACCTGGACGGCTGGCTGCCCGAGGCGACCCGCCTGCTGTTCGTGGAGAACGTGGGCAACCTGGTCTGCCCGGCCTCCTACGACCTGGGCGAGGCACTGCGCGTGGTGCTCGCCTCCGTCACCGAGGGCGAGGACAAGCCGCTCAAGTACCCTACCGCCTTCGGCCTCGCTCACCTGGTGGTGGTGACCAAGACCGACATCGCGCGGGCCGTGGACTTCGACGAGGGGGCCTTCCGCGCCAACGTCGCCCAGGTCAACCCGGGTGTCGAGGTGCTGCTCACCTCCGCCCGCGCCGGACAGGGCGTCGGCGCCCTGCTCGACCGGGCACTGGCCGCCGGGGACGGCGAACCGGTCCACCGCCCGGTGATGGCCGCCTCCAGCGCCCACCACCACTCGTGACCCCGCAGCAGCAGGCAGCGCCGAGCGCCGCACCGGTACAGCGCCGCCGGGTCACCGTACGCGGAGTGGTGCAGGGAGTCGGGTTCCGGCCGTTCGTCTACACACTGGCCAACGAGTTGGGCCTGGCCGGGCATGTGACCAACACCTCCGACGGGGTGCTGGCCGAGGTCCAGGGCGATCCACGGCTGCTGTCGACGTTCTGCGACCGGCTCGCCGTGGACGCGCCACCCCTGTCCGTGGTCGAGTCGGTGGCCCATGAGACGGTGCCGCCGACCACCGCCTCCGGCTTCGCTATCCTGCCGTCCAGCACCGGCGGGCCACCGCGCACCCTGGTGTCACCGGACACCGCGACCTGCCGCGACTGCCTCGCCGAACTGGCCGATCCGGCCGACCGCCGGCACCGCCATCCGTTCATCACCTGCACCCACTGCGGACCGCGCTTCACCATCGTCACCGGCCTGCCCTACGACCGCGCCAACACCACCATGGCCCGGTTCGCGATGTGTCCGGACTGCGCCCGTGAGTACGCCGACCCCGCTGACCGCCGGTTCCACGCCCAGCCCGTCGCCTGCCACGCCTGCGGCCCCCGCCTCAGACTGCTGGACCCCCCGGCCAGGCGCCCGGTGCACGGCGGGCGGGCACTGGACCGGGCCCGGAGGCTGCTGGCCAGCGGTGCGATCCTCGCGGTCAAGGGTCTCGGCGGCTACCACCTCGCCTGCGACGCCGCCGACCAGCGGGCGGTCAGCACCCTGCGCCGCCGCAAGGGGCGCGGCGACAAGCCGTTCGCGCTGATGGCCAGGGACCTCGCCGACGTCCAGCGGCTGGCCCATCTCGGGCCCAGGGAACGCGAGTTGCTCACCGGTGCCGCGCGGCCCATCGTACTGCTGCGCCGCCGCCAGGGCGCCCAACGCGCCTGGGACGCGCCACCGTTGGCCGAGTCGGTGGCACCCGGCAGCCCCGACCTGGGCATCATGCTGCCGTACACCCCACTGCACCACCTCCTACTGGGTCTGCCCGGCGACCCGCCGGGCCCCCGGCTGCTCGTCATGACCAGTGGCAACCTGGCGGGCGAGCCCATCGTCACCGACGATCAGGAGGCCCGAGAGCGGCTGGCCGCCCTCGCCGACGCCTGGCTGTACCACGACCGGCCGATCCATGTGCCGTGCGACGACTCGGTGGTCCGGGTCTGCGACGGTGAGGAACTGCCGGTACGCCGCTCCCGCGGATACGCGCCGATGCCGCTGACGCTGCCGGTACCGGTGCGGGCCGCGCTGGCCGTCGGAGGAGACCTGAAGAACACGTTCTGCGTGGCCGAGGGACGGCACGCCTGGCTGTCCGCGCACATCGGCGACATGGACGACCTGTCCACCCAGACCGCCTTCGACCGCGCGGTACGACAGCTGACGGCGATCAGCGGGGTGACACCGCGGCAACTGGCCGCCGACCGGCACCCCGGCTACCGCTCCACCCAGTGGGCGCGACGGCACGCCGACGGCCGACCGGTGACGTACGTCCAGCACCACCACGCACACATCGCGTCGGCCATGGCGGACGGCGGACTGGACGGCGCCCGCCGGGTCATCGGGGTGGCCTTCGACGGCACCGGCTACGGCGACGACGGCGCGGTGTGGGGCGGTGAGGTGCTGCTCGCCGACTACACCGGGTTCCACCGCTTCGCCCAACTCGCCTATGCGCCGCTGCCGGGCGGGGACGCGACGGTGCGCCGCCCGTACCGCATGGCGCTGGCCCATCTGCGCGGCGCCGGGATCGACTGGGCGCCCGACCTGCCCTGCACTGCCGCCTGCCCGCCGGACGAACTGCGCGTTCTGGAAGGGCAGTTGACGCGCGGAGTGGGGTGTGTGCCCACCTCCAGTATGGGACGGCTGTTCGACGCGGTCTCCTCGCTCGCCGGGGTGTGCCACCAGTCCCGGTACGAGGCCCAGGCGGCCATCGAACTGGAGGCCGCGGCGCTGGCCGGTGACCCGCAGGCCCCCGGATACGCCTTCGCGCTGCGCCCCGGCGGGGCCGGGGCCGCGGAAATTGTCGCCGATCCCGCACCGGTGCTGGCCGCGGTCACGGCGGACCTGCGGGCCGGGGCCAACGCAGGGCTGATCGCCGCGCGCTTCCACCGGGCGGTCGCCGAACTGGTGCACCGGCTGTGCGTGCTGGCACGGGAACGGTACGGGCTGGAGACGGCCGCGCTCACCGGCGGGGTGTTCGCCAACGCGGTGCTGCTGTCCGCCTGTTGCCGCGCACTGCGCCGGGACGGCTTCACCGTGCTGCGCCACCACCGCGTCCCGCCCAACGACGGGGGCCTGGCGCTGGGGCAGTTGATGGTGGCCGCGGCCCGTACCGACTGACCACCGAACGTACAACGAGCGAGGAGAAGCCATGTGCCTGGCGGTACCGGGCAAGGTGCTGGATATCGAGGACCGGGACGGCACCCGGATGGCCACCGTCGACTTCGGCGGTGTGCTCAAGGAGGTGTGCCTCGAATACCTGCCGGACCTGCGGGTCGGCGAATACGCCATCGTCCACGTGGGGTTCGCCCTGCAACGTCTCGACGAGGAGTCCGCGAAGCGGACCCTCCAACTGTTCGAGAACCTCGGAATGCTGGAAGAGGAGTTCGGCGATCCGTGGGCCGCGGCCGCCGCGACACCGGAGGCGCAGCGATGAAGTACATCGAGGAGTTCCAGGACCCGCGGCTGGCCCAGCGTCTGCTGGACGAGATCCACTCCACGGTGACCCGGCCGTGGGCGATGATGGAGGTCTGCGGCGGCCAGACGCACAGCATCATCCGGCACGGCATCGACCAACTCCTGCCCGACGAGGTCGAGTTGATCCACGGTCCCGGCTGCCCGGTGTGCGTCACCCCGCTTGAGGTGATCGACAAGGCACTGGAGATCGCCTCCCGCCCCGACGTGGTCTTCTGCTCGTTCGGCGACATGCTGCGGGTACCCGGCACCGGGCGCGACCTGTTCAGGGTCAAGAGCGAGGGCGGTGACGTACGGGTGGTGTACTCGCCGCTGGACGCGCTGCGGATCGCCCAGCAGAACCCGGACCGGCAGGTCGTGTTCTTCGGCATCGGCTTCGAGACCACCGCGCCGCCCAACGCCATGACGGTGTACCAGGCGCGCAGGCTCGGCATCCGCAACTTCAGCCTGCTGGTCTCGCACGTGCGGGTGCCGCCGGCCATCGAGGCGATCATGCGGTCGCCCGTCTGCCGGGTTCAGGCGTTCCTGGCCGCCGGACATGTGTGCAGCGTGATGGGCACCGCCGAGTACCCTGAGTTGGCCGAGCGGTTCGGGGTGCCCATCGTGGTCACCGGCTTCGAGCCGCTGGACATCCTGGAGGGCGTACGCCGTACCGTGCGCCAACTGGAGCGCGGCGAGCACACCGTGGACAACGCCTATCCACGGGCGGTGCGCCCGGAGGGCAATCCGGCGGCCAAGGCCATGCTGGAGGACGTCTTCGAGGTCACCGACCGCGCCTGGCGCGGCATCGGCGTCATCCCGGACAGCGGCTGGCGGCTGGCGGAACGCTACCGGGAGTTCGACGCGGAGCACCGCTTCGCCGTGGACTCCATCACCACCGAGGAACCGGCCGCCTGCCGCAGCGGTGAGGTGCTCCAGGGCCTGATCAAACCGCATGAGTGCGAGGCGTTCGGCACCCTGTGCACCCCGCGCAACCCGCTGGGGGCCACCATGGTCTCCAACGAGGGAGCGTGCGCCGCCTACTACCTCTACCGCCGACTCGGCGGCCCCACCGCCCCCAAGGAGACGAGCACCGTTGGCTGAGATCACCCAGGCACCACCCGACCTGACCGCCTGGACATGCCCCGCGCCGCTGCGCGACCAGCCCAAGGTGGTGATGGGCCACGGCGGCGGTGGGGTGATGTCGGCCGAACTGGTGCGGAACATCTTCGCGCCCGCCTTCGGCGGTCGGATCCTGTCCCAACTGGCCGACTCCGCCACGCTGAGCCTCGGCGGGGTGCGACTGGCGTTCTCCACCGACTCGTTCGTGGTGCGGCCGCTGTTCTTCCCCGGCGGCAGCATCGGCGACCTCGCGGTCAACGGGACCGTCAACGACCTGGCCATGAGCGGGGCCGTGGCGGCCTATCTGTCCTGTGGGTTCATCCTTGAGGAAGGTGTCGAGACGGAGGTCGTCGGGAGGGTGGCGCACGCGCTCGGCGCGGCGGCCCGGGCGGCGGACGTCGAGGTGGTCACCGGTGACACCAAGGTCGTCGAGGCGGGTCACGGCGACGGCATCTACCTCAACACCGCGGGAATCGGGCTGATTCCGGAGGGAGTCGACATCGCGCCGCAGCGCGCGGTCCCCGGCGACGTGGTGATCGTCAGCGGCGCGATCGGCGTCCATGGTGTGGCGATCATGAGCGTCCGCGAAGGGCTGGAGTTCGGGGTGGAGATCGTGAGCGACTGCGCCGCCCTCGGCGGTCTGGTCGCCACCATGCTGGCGGCCACACCGGACCTGCATGTGCTGCGTGACCCCACCCGTGGCGGTCTGGCCGCCGCGCTGAACGAGATCGCGGTCGCCGCCGGGGTCGGCGTGGAGATCCGGGAGAGTGCCGTTCCGGTGCCGCCCGAAGTGGAGGG
Organism: Streptomyces silvisoli; assembly: GCF_029269905.1. Classification (NCBI taxonomy): domain Bacteria; kingdom Bacillati; phylum Actinomycetota; class Actinomycetes; order Kitasatosporales; family Streptomycetaceae; genus Streptomyces; species Streptomyces silvisoli. The sequence goes on from NZ_JARJBC010000005.1 coordinate 84,852, forward strand.
CGCCTGCACGATGCTCGGCCTGGACCCGCTGTACGTGGCCAACGAGGGCAAGCTGGTCGCCTTCGTCCCCCGGCAGCACGCCGACGCGGTGCTCGCCGCGATGCGGTCCCATCCGCTGGGCGCGGCGGCGACGGTGATCGGCGAGTGCGTCGAGGCCCACCCCGGAATGGTCGTCGCCCGCACCGGACTTGGCGGCACCCGGGTGGTGGACCTGCCGATCGGCGAGCAACTGCCGCGAATCTGCTGACAGTTCACATGGATGAGGCCCCCGCCGAACGCGGCGGGGGCCTCATCCTGTCGGTGCTCAGTGGTGGTGGGTGCTCTCCTCCAGCTCCTCCGCCGTGGGCTTGGGGATCTGGCTGCTCTCCCCGTAGTAGGCCTCGGAGAGCTTGGCACGCATCTTGTCGGTGAACTTCACCTTGCGCTCGACACCGGAGTCGTCCACCGCGGGCGGCAGTTCCAGCGGCTCAAGCTGGTCGTGCGCGGTGAGTTCGTAGAGCCGCTCCTGCGGCAGCCGCTCATGGACCTCGATGTACTCACCGTGCGGCAGCCGCTTGATGATGCCGGTCTCCCGGCCGTGCAGCACCTTGTCCCGGTCGCGGCGCTGCAACCCCAGGCACCACCGCTTGACCACGATGAAGACGACCACCGGCAGTACGAAGAAGGCGATCCGGACGAACCAGGTGATGGCGTTGATGGACAAGTCGAAGTGGGTGGCGACCAGGTCGTTGCCACCGCCGAGCAGCAGCACCATGTAGAGCGCCAGCCAAGCGGTGGCCAGCGCGGTGCGCACCGGCGCGTTGCGCGGACGGTCCAGCAAGTGGTACTCGCGTTTGGCGCCGGTGATCCAGGACTCCACGAACGGGTAGACCGCGATGGCCACCAGTACCAGGATGAAGACCACCAGCGGAATGAAGACGCCCAACTCCAGTGTGTGGCCCAGGAAATGGATCTCCCACCCGGGCATGATGCGGATCAGGCCCTCCGAAAAGCCCATGTACCAGTCGGGTTGGGCGTCCGTGGTCACCTGGTCGGAGCGGTAGGGGCCGTAGGCCCAGATGGGGTTGACCTGGGCGATCGCGGAGATCAGCGCCAGGGCGCCGAAGACCACGAAGAAGAAGCCGCCCGCCTTGGCCATGTAGACCGGCATCAGCGGCATCCCGACGACGTTCTTCTCGGTGCGGCCGGGACCCGCGAACTGGGTGTGCTTGTGGTAGAAGACCAGGATCAGATGGGCCACCACCAGCCCGGCCATGATGCCCGGGATCAGCAGGATGTGCACGGTGAACAGCCGCGGAATGATCACCATGCCGGGGAACTGCCCGCCGTAGACGAACATCGTCAGATAGGTGCCGACGATCGGCACCGACAGCACCGCGCCCTCCAGGAACCGGATGCCGGTACCGGACAGCAGGTCGTCCGGCAGCGAGTAGCCCATGAACCCGTCGAACTGGCCGAGGAACAGCAGCAGGAACCCGAACAACCAGTTCAGCTCGCGGGGCCTGCGGAACGCGCCCGTATAAAGGATGCGCATCATGTGCACGAACATGGCCGCCACGAACACGATCGCCGACCAGTGGTGGATCTGCCGCATCAACAGGCCCGCCCGCACGTCGAAGCTGATGTCCAGCGTCGTCTTGTACGCCTCCGACATGCGGATGTTGGTCAGCGGCGTGTACGAGCCGTGGTAGACGACCTCGTTCATGCTCGGGGTGAAGAACAGCGTCAGATAGATGCCGGTCAGGATGATGATGACGAAGGTGTACAGGCAGATCTCGCCCAGCATGAACGACCAGTGGTCCGGGAAGATCTTCCGCAGGTTGGACTTGGCCAGGGCGTAGATGCCGAGCCGGCCGTCCGCCCAGTCCGCCAACCGCTCGCCCGCCTTGGGCTGCCCGGGGCGGCCGGTCGAGGCGCTCTGGGCCGAAGGGGTGGTGCTCATGCGCTGCGCTCCCAGTATCCAGGGCCGACGGGCTTGTCGAAGTCACCGAGAGCCGACAGATAGCCCTGGCCGTTCACGGCGATCCGTAGTTGCGGCAACGGGTGCCCGGCCGGACCGAAGATGACCCGGCCGCCGTCCGCGAGGTCGAACGTCGACTGGTGGCAGGGGCAGAGCACATGGTGCGTCTGCTGTTCGTACAGGCTGATCGGGCAGCCGACATGGGTGCAGATCTTCGAGTAGGCCAGGATGCCCTGATGGCCCCAGTCCGCCGAACGCTTGTCCTTGATATCGCTCGGCATGATCCGGACGATCATGAGCGCTGCCTTGGCCATCACCTCCTGGAAGTCCTCGTCGCTCTCCTGCACGCCTTCGGGCTTGGCGAACGTCAGGGAGCCCACGGCGATGTCCTCGGGCCGCAGCGGCTGGTTGTCGTTCATGTTGATCAGGCGTTTGCCGCCGACCCAGGCGGTGCGCTCCAACTTCTTCTCGGGCAGCGGGCCCAGGTCCCGGAACAGCACGATCGCCGAGAGCGGGACGATGGTCATCGCACCCAGCAGGGCGTTGCGCATCATCTTGCGGCGGCCCAGGCCGCTCTCCGCCACTCCTTGCTGGAAGTCGGTGAAGACCTTCCGGCGTACCTCGGGCGGGGCCGAGATCGGGTGGCGCTCGGAGGCGTACTCCGCGTCGGACATCAGGGTGCGGGCCCAGTGGATGGCGCCGACGCCGATGCACAGCAGCGCGATGCCCAGCGTGCCGCCGAGTGCGAAGTTCTGCGCGCTGACGTGCCCCACGGGGAAGATGAAGACCACCTTCGACTTGGGGATCAGCACATACGACGCGATGAAGCCGAACGCGGCGATCACCGCGAGGACGAAGAGCATCGTCACGACGCGTTCCGAGTGCTTCGCGGCCCGCTCGTCGATGTCCTGACGGCGCGGCTCATGGGCGGGCAGGCCCGGATCCGCGAAGGGGTCGACGGCTTTGCCGGGCTTGCCGCGCTCCGGCAGGTGGTCGGCTGCGTTGCTGTCCTGATGGGTCATTACTTCCTGGCCTTTGCGGTCCGGGCGGCGATCCAGATGGAGGCGGCGACCAGCACGCCCAGTCCGAAGATCCAGCCGAAGAGTCCCTCGGGGACGGGACCCAGTGACCCCAGGCTCAGGCCGCCGTAGCTGGGGTTGCTGCTGGGGTTCGTGACATGTGTGACGAACGCGATGATGTCGCGCTTCTGCGGCTCGGGCATCGTGGTGTCCGGGAAGGACGGCATGTTCTGCGGGCCGGTCAGCATGGCCTCGTAGATGTGCTTGGGGGAGACGTTGCGCAGTTCGGGCGCGAACTTGCCCTCGCTCAGGGCGCCGCCCGCACCGGCGAAGTTGTGGCACTGGGCGCAGTTGGTGCGGAACAGCTGACCGCCGTTGGCCACGTCCCCGGGGGCGTACTGGGAGGGGTTCGGAATCGCCGGGCCGGGGCCCAGCGAGGCCACGTAGGCCGCGAGCTGGTCGATCTGCGGCTGGGTGTAGACGGGGCGCTTCTTCGGCACCTGGGCGCCCGGCTGCTGCGCGGGCATCCGGCCGGTGCCGACCTGGAAGTCCACCGCGGCGGCACCCACGCCGACCAGGCTCGGCCCGTTGTGGGAGCCCTGCCCGGAGGTGCCGTGGCAGGAGGCACAGCCGACGTCGTACAGCCCTTTGCCCTGGTCGATCGCCAGCGACTGGGCGGGGTTGGCCTGGGCCCGCTGGGTCGGCGCGAACGCGGCGTACAGTCCGCCGGCGGCCGCGAGCGCGATGAGCAGGGCGACGAGCGCCGCCAGCGGATGACGGCGTCGTGCGGAGATTTTTTCCACGGACAACCCCGGTGTGCTGAGCGTGATGTGTCGGCTGGGTGGCCGTTCGGTCGACGAACAGGCGCTGGCGACGAAAGCCCCTATTCACAACAAATCGATCAGAACGGCCAGCCCCTAGGACATCACACCTGTGTTCGTGATCCGTGGCTCTCGGTGATCGTGTCTCGTTGCTACTACCGGTTCACGCTCGCCCGGCACGCCGGGCACGCGGGAGAATCGCACCATGACCGAACGCAAACCGCCCGGTGTCAGCTTCGAGTCCTGGGTCGACCGGCAGATCCGCGAAGCGGCGGAGCGCGGTGAGTTCGACAACCTGCCGGGAGCCGGAAAGCCGCTGCCCGAGCTGGACCAGCCCTATGACGAGTTGTGGTGGGTCAAGCAGAAAATGCGCCGTGAAGGCGTCAGCTACCTGCCACCCGTGCTCGCGCTGCGCAAGGAAGCGGAAGACGCGCTGGCCGCCGCCTCGCGGTCCGGTTCTGAGGAGGAGGTGCGGCGGATCCTGTCGGAGGTAAACGACAGGATCCGTGAGGCGCTCGGGAACCCGCCGCCGGGACCGCCGCTGAAGCTCACCCCCTTCGACGTCGAACGCGTCGTCCGCGAGTGGCGCGAGGGGCGTTCCGGATAGCCCCGATCGCCGACCGGGCATCGGCTCCTTCGGCGGACAGGATCGGCTCAACCTGCGCTATGCGCGCCGGGGTGTCGGTGGTGACATGAACCCACCAACTCGCCCCAGCGGGTTCCGCACAGCGACCGAGGGGAAATCATGCTCAAACCCATGCTCATCGGCGGCGCCGCCGCCGCACTGCTCGCCATGCCGCTGTCCCCGTCAGCGGCGGCCCACGGCCTGGACTCGCCGCCGCCCGGAAAGATCGTCATCGACCTGGTGAACGTCAACGGCTCCGGCTGCCCCGCCGGTACCGCCGCCGTGGCGGTGTCCCCCGACAACACCGCGTTCACCGTCACGTACAGCGACTACATGGCGCAGGTGGGCGTCGGTGCCAGACCCACCGACTTCCGCAAGAACTGCCAACTCGGGCTGGACGTGCACGTTCCGCAGGGCTTCACCTACGCCGTCGCCGAGGCCGACTACCGCGGCTACGGGCACCTGGAGAACGGCGCCAGCGGCCTGGAGCGGGCCAACTACTACTTCCAGGGCATGCAGCAGACCTCGTACATCGAGCACCCGTTCAGCGGCCCGATGGACGACGACTGGCAGACCACCGACACCACGGACGTCGCCTCGCTGGTGTACGCGCCCTGCGGTGAGGAGCGCAACTTCAACATCAACACCGAACTGCGGGTCAACGCCGGTACCTCGGACCCGAACACCACCAGCTTCCTGTCGATGGACTCCACCGACGGGAGCATCACCACCGTCTACCACTTCGCCTGGAAGCAGTGCCCGTCGCGGTAGCCGAACCGGCGGCCCGGATCCCCTCGGCCGGGATCCGGGCCGCCGCACGCCTAGGACAGGTGCGCCCCCACCAGATGGCCGACGAGGAACGTCATGCCCGTCGCCAGCGCGCCCAGCGCGAACTGCCGCACGCCGCCGACCAGCATCGGACGCCCGGTGAGCCGGGCCACCGCACCGCCACCGAGGAACGCCGCGAGACCGGCGAGCACCAGGGCGAGTACGAACGAAGGCAAGCCGAGGAAATAGGGCAGCAGCGGAATGAGCGCACCGACCGTGAACGACGCGAAGGACGCCCCAGCCGCCGTCCACGGCGACGGCAGATCATCCGGGTCGATGCCCAACTCCTCGCGCACATGGACCGCGATGGCCTGCTCCGGGTCGGCGGAGATCTGCCGTACCACCACGTCCGCCAGATGGGGGTCGACCCCGCGCTTGACGAAGACCTCGGCCAGCTCGCGCTGCTCCGCCTCGGGGTTGCGCGAGTGCTGGAGCTGCTCGACGGCCACCTCGGCCTGGGTCAGCTCGTTCTGCGAGCTGACCGAGATGTACTCCCCGGTGGCCATCGAGAAGGCACCGGCGATCAACCCGGCGAGACCGGTGAGCAGGATGGTGTGGTCGGCGGCACCACCGCCGCCGACGCCCGCGATCAGCGAGGCGTTGGTGACCAGTCCGTCCATGGCGCCGAACACCGCCGGCCGCAGCCAGCCGCCCGACACGTCGCGGTGCCGCAGCGCACGGTGCCGCCCGCCCGGCTCCCGCCTGGGCGGCGCGGCCGGTACCACGGGGGGCATGGCCGGCGGTGGGGGGACGGGCATCGTGAACTGCTGGGTGGCGTACGGACCAGCGGGCTGGGCGCCGGTCGCGTCCATGCCGGCGGAGTACGGCTCGGGGGGTGGACCGGGGGAGTGGAGCCACTGCGTGTTGACCGACACGTCTACCCTCCATCAGCACGGACACGTCGCTTCGGGTTGGGTAACGGAAGCGTCCGGTCCGCGGTTCAGCAGCGACGCTCCCTCGGCGTACGCCGACGTACGATCAGCGGCAGCGCACTGGACATCGACATCAGCCGGGTGACCGGAGGTGACCCGCCCGGCGCCGGGCGGACGCTGCACCGGCTGAAGATGACGCTGAGGAAGGCGGCCATCTCCGCCCGGGCGAACTGCTCACCGGCGCATCCGCGTACGCCGCTGTCGAACGGGATGTACGCGTCCCGGGGAATCCCCGGACTCGACTTGGGCAGCCAGCGGTCGGGGTCGAATCGCTCCGGGCTGGCGAAGAGTTCGGGGTCCCGTTGCAGCGCGTAGACGGAGAACAGCACGGTGGATCCGGCCGGAATCCGGTAACCGCCCAATTCCACCGGGCTGTTCGGCCGCCGGGCGAGCATCCAGGTGGACGGGTAGAGGCGCAGCGTCTCGGCGATCACCCGCTGCTGGAAGGCCAGTTCCCGCAAGGTCTCATGGGACACCTGATGTACGTCGCGGCGACCGAGCGCCTCGTCCAGCTCGCGCTGGAACCGCCGTTGGGCGTCGCCGTCACGGCTGAGCAGATAGCAGGCCCAACTCAAGGCGCTGGCGGTGGTCTCGGTACCGGCGACGAGCATCGTGACCAGCTCGTCGTGGACCTGCTCGTCGCTCAACCCGGCGCCGCTGTCCGCGTCGCGCGCGGTGAGCAGCATCGACAGCAGATCACCGTGCTCCAGCCCGTCGGCCCGGTACTCGGCGATGGCCCGGTGCACCGCCTCCTGGAGGGTGCGCTGCGCCCGGCGGAAACGCAGGTTCACCGGCATGGGCAGCCTGTCCAGCGCGCCGACCGGGGTCAGCGCCCGCCTGCCCAGCCCTTCCAGCAGCACGGGTAGGGTACCCCGCACGTCCTCGGCCAGGCGCGCTCCGGCCCGGCCGCGGAACAGGACCTGGGTGACCGTCGTCAGGGTGAGGGAGAACAGCTCCTGGTCCAACAGGATCTGCGCGCCGTGCCGCCAGGAGTCGACCCTGGCCTCCGCGATTTCGCACATGGTCGCCGCGTACTGCCGGATCCGGGACGGATGCAGCACCAGCCCGACGGACCCGCGCCGGCGCAGCGAGGCGGCCTGCTCCGCATCGGCCACCAGCATCTGCCGGATCAGCGCGGGGGAGTTGACCGCGTAGGCCCACCGAGGCCCGAGCCGAAAGCGCACGACATCCCCTCGCGTCCGCAGGGCCCGCACGAACTCCGATGGCTGCCTGCGCAGTTGGGGAATGTGCCCGAGCAGAGGCATCGCGCCGGGCAGGGACGGAATCCTCACGCGGTGGACGGTGCTGGCACGCATGCGTCGATTCCTCCCCGGCGAGCGGTCGCTGCGGCTCACACTTTCCCCGGGGCTCCACGCGAAACGTCCGGTGGTGCGGCGACCGGAGGCGAAGGGTGCGGGACGGCGCGCGGGGTGCGTTCTGTGGGGGCACCACGCGTGGCGCGGTCGGCTCGGCGCCGACGGACTACGCCGTGATGGTTGCCCGCCGTCGCGGCGGGAACCTATAGGGGGCTGGCGCGGCGGCGAGCAAGTCGAACGGCGCCGGTCGGCGGTACCAGGCCGACCGCTATCCCTTACCCTGTGGCCGTCCGGACGAACAAGCGAGGCAAGGACGAAATGGCACAGCACCGCGCGGACGCGCAGGAGAACGCCTCCGCCGTGGACCCGGCGCAGTTCGCGAGGGAGGAGTTCCGGATCCTCGCCCCGATACGGCCGACCATCTCCAAGGTGAGCTGTCCGCACTGCCCGGGCGCCGCATTCTTTGACGGCACGTCAGGTTGGGTGTGTATGAAGTGCGGCCCGGTGTTCGGGGCGACGCTGCACGGGGACGGCCTCGGCCGCGAAGCGTCACTGGACGACAGCGCCGGGTGACGAACCCTTCACGGTTCCGGGGGACCGACCAGGGACCAGCTCTGCGCCGAGGCGCAGCGCCGCCACATCAAGGGCCGCTCCTCGATGAGCAAGTCCGAACGGACGGACGTTTTCGGCGAGTAGCCGCGGAACCGGGCGCGACCGGGACGGGCAGCGCCTAGTCTTCTGGACCATGACGCCAGGAGACTCGCTCGCGAACGGCCAGCGCTCACTGGGTGATCCGGACATCGGCTATCCGCTGTGGCCGCCGCTGACGAGCGGCTGTCCGCGGACGAGCACCGACGAGGTCGCCTATCCGCTGGAGGTCGACTACACCTACGAGAAGGTGGACCGGGCGCTGTTCACTCGGCCCGGACACGTGAACCGCGGGGACGGTCACGACCGTTGGGCTCCGCTGCTGCCGCCACTGTCCGCGCCGGGACTCGGCGAAGGGGGCACTCCCCTGGTCGAGATCGGCGATGGTGTCTTCATCAAGGACGAGTCGCGCAATCCGACGTGGAGCCACAAGGACCGGTTGAACCGCTGTACGGTCAGCGCCGCCGTCGGCGTGGGGGCGGAGGGCATCGTCGTCGCTTCCTCCGGCAACCACGGCGCGTCGGCCGCGGCCTACGCGGCCCGTGCCGGACTGCGGTGCGTGGTGCTCGGCTCGGACAGCATGCCGCCCGCGGTGGACTCGTTCCTGAACGCGTACGGCGCCGTCGTGCTTCCCGTACCGCAGGAGGACCGGTGGCCGCTGATGCGGCGGCTGGTCGACCGGCTCGGCCTGCATCCGGTCAGTAACCTCACCGTCACGCACACCGGGCACCCCTTCGGCCCCGAGGGCTACAAGACGATCGCGTACGAGGTCTTCACCGAACTCGGCGTCCCGCGAGCCGTCTTCGTGCCCACGGGATACGGGGAGCTGCTCTACGGAGTGTGGAAGGGGTTCGCGGAACTCAAGCGGCTCGGTGTCGCGGAGCGAACCCCGCGGATGTTCTCCTGCGAGCCCGCCGCCGGTGGTCCGCTGGCCGCCTCCCTGCGGTCGGGGCGACTGGGTGCGCCGATCGAGGTGGGGCCGACGTCCGCGTACGCCATTGACTGCTCGGTCGCCGGCCACCGGGGCGTCGTCGCCATCCGGGAGAGCGGCGGGCAGGCGCTGCTGGTCAGCGATGAGGAGATGCTTTCCGCCCAGTCGGAGATGGCCCGGCAGGGGCTGTGGGCGGAGGTTTCCAGCGCCGCGGCGCTGGCCGGCCTGCGTGGCCTGGGCGGCTTCGACGGGCCGGTGGTCTGCGTCTCGACGTCCAGCGGATTCAAGGACCTCGCCGTCGGTTCGCGCAGGTCAGAGCCGGTCGAGCCGACGTGGGAGGCGGTGGCGGGCCGCCTGCGGAAGGCGGGCTTCCCGGCCTGACCGGCTCGCGCTCGCCGCGCGATTGCTGGAAAGGCGCCCGCCGGTCCACGTCGGAAGGGCTGTGGGCCTCGACGATATGAACCGGCGGTCAGCGGGGTCTTACTTCAGGCCGCCGGCCTTGGCGCACTGCCAGGCGTTGGGGCCCTGCATGGCCAGCAGCTTGTTGGCGACGGTGATCTGCTGGTCCTTGGTGGCGTAGTCGGCGCGCGGGGCGAACTTCAGGCCGCCGGCGGCGGCCCAGCTGGAGGGCGAGAACTGCAGGCCGCCGTAGTGGCCGTTGCCGCCGGTGTTGTGGTTGGACCAGTTGCCGCTGGACTCGCACTGGGCCACGCGGTCCCAGGTGGCGACGGAGGCGGCGGAGGCGGTGGTCGAAGCGAGGACGGGGAGGGAGATCGCGGCGGTGGCGACACCGGCGAGAGCGGCGAGACGGGTCTTGGAGGCGCGGTGCAGCTTGAGCATGGTGTGATTCCTCACCGACGCCTGCGAGGTCAGCTGTCGGGTTCGGGCCAGTGAGTGCCCGGTCGTGGCCTTGAAGGCACGACTTCACCCCAAGCCGGTTCCGTCCCCTGCGGTGAGGGGCGGTTCCGGCGGAGAACCTTGGGTCCCCCGCTCCTGCCTACGGCGCTGTTCGCGTCGACTGTTCCCATCGGTCGGCGGCAGGACTCGGCGTTCCAACCGGCGGGGCCCGCGAAGGCGAGCGATGTAGACAGAAACACGGACTCCCGGGGTGGGGCAAGACCCCCCTCAGTGGGGCAAAACGGGCAATTAGCGATCACTGGAAGTGTGTAGTCGCAGGTCAATGGGGGTAAAGTCCGAAAACTGACCGATTGGTCCACCTTTGCGGGGAGAGGTACGTCACACCAGGGGCCGGTCCGCCGGGGGACGGTCGTCCTCCCTGTCCGGCCAGCTCACGCCGCGTACCATCGCCGCATGCGACCGGCCAAATACAGCGACGAGGACCTGGAACAGCACGCACTGCGCCGCAGGGTGTCCGATGAGGGGCAGCGCTCCGGGTTCGAGCATGACGTCGACCGGATCCTGTACTCCACCCAGTGGCGGGCGCTGGCGGGCAAGAGCCAGGTGGTGGCCAGCGGTGAACTCGGCGCCTACCACACGCGGTTGACGCACTCGATGAAGGTGGCACAGCTCGGTCGACGGATGGCCGAGCGCCTGGAACGTCGCTACGGCGGCCCCAACCCGGCGCTGGTGGAAGCCGCCTGTATGGCCCACGACATCGGCCATCCGCCCTTCGGGCACGCGGGCGAGACGGCGCTGCGCGCCACCATGGACGAACTGCGGGAGGCGGACCGCGCGCTCGACAGCTTCGAGGGCAACGCCCAGACCCTGCGGGTGCTGACCTTCCTGGCCGCGCACAAGTACCCGGGCCACCGCGGGCTGCACCTCACCCGGGCCTGCCTCGACGCGTCCACCAAGTACCCGTGGGAACGTGCCCCGTGGGCCGAGGACCCGGCACGGCACGCCAAGTGGGGCGTGTACGCGGCCGACCGGGAGGCCTTCGCCTGGGTGCGGGCCGGCCGCACCGGAACCGAGGTACCGGTCGAGGAGCAGGTGATGGACTGGGCCGACGACGTCACCTACGCCTGCCACGACGTGGAGGACTTCTATCGCACCGGCCTGATCCCGCTGGCCGCCCTGTTCCCACCGGACGGTGCCGCCGGCGGTGACACCGAACGTGAGACCAGGCGCTTCCTGGACTACGTGGCGGCCAAACGGGCCGGCGCCGGGCAGCCGTTCGACCGCGCCGAGGCGCGGCAGCTGATGGCCGACATCGGCAAGCGGCTCCAGGTTCCCGCGCCCTACAGCGGCAGCCATGAGGACGCCGTCGCGGTGAACCGGCGCACCGCCGACCTGATCGCCTACTTCACCCGGGACATCCACCTCGAAGTCGGCGGCGCGGCCGCCATCCGCTACGGCGCGCGCCTGGTCATCCCCCAAGAGCGGCGCGCGGCCTGCGACTTGCTCAAGGAACTCGTCTGGTGCTACGTGATCGACCGCCCGGCGCTGGCCACGCAGCAGCACGGAAAGCGGCGCATCGTCAGCGAGTTGCTGCGGTGGAGCCATGACGCGCCCGAACTGCTGCCGCCCGAGCGGGCGGAGGAACTGCGACTCCACGGTGACCCGCTGCGCGCCGCGGCCGACCATGTCGCCTCGCTCACCGAGGACCAGGCCATCGCACTGCACCACCGGCTTTCCGGCGTCGGCCTCGGGTCCATGAACGACAACATGTGGTTGTGACGGGGACGGGAGGCCTTACCGCGGCCTCCACCCCGGTGCGAGGCCGGGAAACGCGCTGGGAGTGCTCACCCTCATCCTGGTGCCGCCACGGACGCTGCGCCCGGAAGAACGGGAGCAGTGCACACGGGTCGCGGACGAACTGGCCCGCCAACTGGCCGGTTCGGGCGAGGGGTCTACGGAGGACTGCACCGCGATGCCGCTGCTCCTGCTGGTGGAACCCGATCAGGGGTCCGGGGAGGCGGTCAGCTTCTCCCCGCTGTACCAGGTCTTCCGGCTGGCGTCCTCACTGACCGAGGCCGTGCGGATCAGGGACGTGCTGGACGTGGTGGTGTCCCGGATCGTGGCGCCGTCGGGCGCCCAGGGGCGCGACCCGAACCGCCCAGCGCTACTGCCGCGGCGACAACCACTGCGTCGCGGCGGCGGCCCGCACCCGCGGCGGCCGCGTCGTCACCGCCGTGAACGCCTACCACTTCACCGGCGGCCCGTGCGCCGAACTCGTGCTCATCGGTACGGCCGCGTCTCAGGGCGACTACGACCTCTCCACCATGGTCGCGGTGGCCGACCAGGACCGGGGCATCATCGCGCCCTGCGGTCGCTGCCGCCAGGTCCTCTTCGACTACTTCCCCGCCCTCACCGTCAACGTCGGTCCCACCACCGCCCCGCGCGCCGTCTCCATCGCCGAACTGCTCCCGGACACATACGTGTGGGCGGAGCACGGCGCGGACGCTGACCGCTGCTGATGTGGCCGTGGTTCCTACGGTAGTGCGTATGGGACGACGCGGACTCTGCGCCATCTGTTCGGGAGAACAGTACGCTCATGCTTATGACTAGCAGAGTGAAGTGGTCGGGGCCGTCACGGACCAGCCAGGCTGTGGCCCTGACCAGGGCCGAACTGGACCGGCCGTGCAGCGAGCAGGGGGACCCGCAGGCGCAGCGGCGGCTGTGCGCCGGGATGCGGGCCGTCCCTATCGACCGGCTGCGATCCCGTCTGGCCGCCCGCACCCGCTTCTTCGACGAGCAGGTGCTGGCGGCCGTCGACTCCGGCATTGCTCAGGTGGTCGTCCTGGGCGCGGGCTACGACGACCGGGCGTTGCGGTTCCGCTCCCCGGGCGTGCGGTTCTTCGAACTCGACCACCCCGCCACCCAGACGGACAAGGCCCGGCGGCTGGCGGAGCTGCTCGCCGGGGCCGCGGGCCCGGTCCTGGCACCCGCCGACTTCAGCCAGGACGACGTGGCCGCCGTGCTGGAGGCGCACGGGCACGACGCGGAGCGGGCCTCACTGTTCATCTGCGAAGGGCTGCTCGTCTATCTGGACCAGCCCACCATCCTGCGACTCCTGGCCCGCCTGCGCTGCCGCGCGGCCGGCGGCAGCGTGCTCGTCGCCAGCCTCGCCGTACACCCCGAAGGCGAGGACTCAGACGCACTGGCGGCCGCAGCCAACGCCCGGCGCCGCGCCGGCCGCAGCGAGCCCTGGCGCACCATCCTGCCCGCGCCCGCTCACCTGGACCTGCTCGTACGATCAGGGTGGCAGCCGCAACTCGCGGCGGACGACGCCCAGTTGGACGATGCGGCGCCGCCCGGTAGGTCACTGCTCGTCGCCGCCCAGGTGGGTGACCAGGCCACAGGCACCCTGGCCTAGGCCACCCCGGGCGCACTATCGTCGTGGCCCGGGAACTGGCGGGCGGCAGACAGGGGGTCGGTAACGGTGAGTGCGCACACCCTGATCGGGACCGGCGAGCACCATGTGATCGCGCTGCACGGCTGGTTCAGTGACCGCACCGGCTACCAGGGCCTGTGGCCGTACCTCGACCAGCGGGCGTTCTCGTACGCGTTCATGGACTACCGCGGCTACGGCGAGGCGATCGGCGCCGCAGGGGAGTTCACGATCGACGAGATCGCGTCTGACGTGCTCGCGCTCGCCGACCGGCTCGGCTGGGCCGAGTTCAGCCTGATCGGCCACTCGATGGGCGGAGTCGCCATACAGCAGGTGCTGGCCCGGGCACCGGGCCGGGTGCGCAAGCTCATCGGTGTCTGTCCGGTGCCCGCCTCGGGGTTCCCGTTCGACGACGACGGCTGGCGGCTGTTCTCCAGCGCCGCCGACAGCGCCGACAACCGGCGGGCGATCATCGATCTGACCACCGGACGCCGACTCGCGGACGGCTGGCTGGACGCCATGACAGCCCGCTCGCTGGATAGTTCGGCCCGGGACGCCTTCGCGGCCTATCTGCCGCAGTGGGCCGGGGCGGACCTGGTGCACCTGGTCAAGGGCAGCCCGCTGCCGGTGAAGGTGGTGGTGGGTGAGCACGACCCCGCTCTGTCCGCCGACTTCATGCGCGCCACCTGGCTGACCACGTACCCGAACATCGAACTCGAGGTGATGGCCAACTCCGGCCACTACCCGATGGACGAGACCCCCATCGCCCTGATCGCCTCCGTGGAAGCGTTCCTCAGCCAGTGACCGCCCCACCGCTGGACGAGCGGCAACGCGCCGACGCCGCACGGATCCTGAGCCCCGACACCTATGCGCACGGCATGCCGCACGACGCGTTCCGCCGCCTGCGCGCGAGGGCCGCGGTCGTACGCTTCGAGGAGCAGGGAGTCGTCGCCGTGCTGCGGCAGGCCGAAGTACGGCAGGTGCTGCGCTCGCCGCGGCTGTACTCCTCGCACCTCGGCGGCACGCAGATCATCGATCCGGCGACGCCGGAGGACTTGGCGGCGGTGCGCCGGATGATGCTCAACATGGATCCGCCCGACCACTCCCGGCTGCGCTCGCTGCTGGCCCGCGCCTTCACACCGCGTGCGGTGGACGCGTTGGGGACGCGCGTCCGGTCGCGCGCCCGCGCGCTGGTCGACGCGGTGGCCGAACGCGGAGAGTGTGACTTCGCCACCGAGGTCGCCGCCGACCTACCGGTCGCCACCCTCGCCGAGATCCTCGGCGTCCCGGCCACCGACCGCGGGCTGCTGTACGACTGGTCCAACCGCGTCGTCGGCTACCAGGACCAAGAGTACGCCGCCTGCCACACCGTCGACCCCCGCACGACAAGCGAAGCGGCCCGCCACGCCCTGGAGTTGCGCCCCCAGCCCGACGCCGAAGGCCGGATGCCCGACCCGCGCTCCCGCCACGGCATGCCCGACCTGTACGCGTACGCCTACCGACTGGGCGAGTTGAAGCGGAAGGGCACACCGGACGACATCATGGGCGTCCTGATGCGCCAGGTCGACACGGACGGCGGCCGGGTCACCGTCGAGGAGTTCGAGCAACTCTTCTGGCTGCTGACGGTCGCGGGCAACGAGACCCTGCGCAACGGCCTGCCGGGTGGTCTGCTCGCCCTGATCAGCCACCCCGACCAGTACCGCAGGCTACGCGAGGACCGGTCACTGCTGCCGGGCGCGGTGGAGGAGATGCTGCGCTGGTGGACGCCCGTGCTGCACATCCGCCGCACCGCCACCGCCGACACCGAACTCGGCGGGGTGCCGATCAGGGCCGGGGAGAAGGTGGTCGTCTACTTCGGCTCGGCCAACCGCGACGAGCGCGTCTTCAAGGAGCCGGACACGTTCGACGTCGGCCGGGCACCGGCCGACCATCTGGCGTTCGGTCACGGCCCGCACTTCTGCCTCGGTGCCCAACTGGCCCGGTTGCAGATGCGGGAGATGTTCGCCGCGGTCCTCGACCGGCTTGGCGAGGTCGAACTAGCCGGGGAGCCACGGCGGTTGCGGTCCGACTTCCAGAACGGCGTCAAGCATCTGCCGATCCGCTGGCGGCCGGTCGCCCGTTGACGGTGCGCGTGCCGCGCAGCAGCAGGGCGGCCAGCGCCAGTGCCGTGCCGCGCGGTGCGGACAGGTCGAGACCGGTGAGTTCGGTGATCCGGGCGAGCCGGTTGTCCACCGTATTGGGGTGCAGGCCGAGTTGGCGTGCGGTGCCGCGCCGGTCCCGCTGGCTCTCCAGATAGGTGCCCAACGTCGCGAGCAGCTCCGGCCGGTCCGCTATCGGGTCCAGCAGGGCGGCTATCGGGGCGCTGCTCTCGGTGTCGCGGGACAGATGGAACTCCAGCAGCACGTCGTCCAGCCGGTGCAGCCCCGGCGGCCGTCCGCAGGCCCGGGCCACCCGGATCACCTCGGCCGCGGTACCGGCGGCCTCGGCGAAGTCCGCCGCCGTGGCGGCGGGCACGGCGGCCAGCCGCACCTCGGCACCGCAGTCCCTGCGCAGCAGTTCGGTGAGCCCCTCGGGTACTTCGGGCATCCCCTGGCCCTCCCGCCCGGGTACGACCGCATGCCCGCCGTCGTCCGTGAGCACGGTGAGCACCTCGCCGCCGAGACCGCCCTCCAGCGCCGTCCGCAGCCGCCGTCTGCGGCGCCGCTCGGTCAACGCACGCCCCGCGACCGACGCCGGCGACTCGACCCGCAGGCACAGCACCAGCCCGCCGTGCTCGACCCCCAGCGCGCGCACCGCCTCGTCGTCCGCCGCCCGGGTGCCGTCGAGCAGCCCGCGCAGCACCGAGCGGCGCCGCTCATAGCGTTCGGCGTCGAGCGCCGCCCGCTCGTCGAGATACGTTTCGGCGACCGCGCCCATGATGCCCTCCTGAGCGCGCAGCAAAAGCCCGGCCAACTCGGTCAGCGCCGCCTCCTCGCCGGGCCGCGCGCTGTCGTGCAGCGCCTGCCACAGCACCCGCACCCCGAGCGCGTGGCTGCGCAGCAGCCGACGCAGCGGTACGCCCTCCTCGGCGCGCTGCGCGGCGCGCTCGCGGAACGGGCGGTAGTCGTCGGCGCGGCCCGCGGGGTCATGGGTCCCGCGGGCGAACAGCCGTAGACCGTAGCGGGCGGTGGCGGCGATCTCGGCGTCCTCGAAGCCGCCCGGCGACTGCGCGCCCTCCGGGACCTGTTCGCCTCGGTCCCGCGATATCCGCCGGGCCAAGTCGTCTATCCGGGGTTCGCAACGGGCCACGAGGGCACGGGCGTTCGGGGAGACCTCGTACCGGCTGGGCGGACGGGTCGTCCGCGGACGTGCGGTCATCGCGGTCCTCCGAGCACTGAACGTCGCCTGCCGGTCTGTGATTCATCACAGTATGAACGGTTACCGGATCCGTAACCTGGCGGGTCCGTCGGCGTTCTCACAGTGGCTGCCTCATGCAATGACCTCGCGGTCGAGGCAGCGGTGCCGCGAGGGCCCGTCGGTCGAAAGGCTGCCGCAGTGCTGCGCATCTCAGCCACGCCCCCGATGCCGGTCCGTGTCCTCGACCCGGCGGGCGCGGAGTACCACCGCGCCTTCCAGACGTTCCTGGCCAGTACCGACCAGAAGCGGGTAGCCGAGGATCAGCTGTCCACGGTCCTACGCAGGCTGCCGCACCGCCGCCTGTTCGTGGACGTGGGCGCGGGCGACGGAGCCACCACCAGCCGCCTCGCCCGGCACTTCCAGCGGACGCTCGCCATCGAGCCCAACGCCGATCGGCACGACGCGCTGCGCGAGGCCTGCCCGGCCGCCGAACTGCTGCCCGGCACCATCGCCGAGGCGCACCCCGACACACCGGCCGACCTGGTCCTCTGCTCGGACGTCCTGTGCCACGTACCGCGCCGGTCCTGGGCCGAGACGACCCACCGGATGCTCGACTGGCTCGCGGACGGCGGCGAACTCCTCGTGGTGCTGCAGAACCCCGACAGCGACTGCCAGCGCCTGGTGCGCCACTTCACCGGCGTACACCTCGATCTCGCCGAGTTGCGCGACGAGTTGAACGGGGACGGCGTGGTGGCGGAGGTGGAGACGCTGACCTCCCATGTCCAGGCCGGCACCTTGGCGGATGTCGTGGTCATCGCGGAGTTCCTGCTCAGCATGGCACCGTTGGACCAGCTGGGGCCGCCCGACCGCAGGGATCTGGAGGTGTACGTCCGGCGGGCGTTCGCCGACTACTCCGGAGGCTTCTCGTTCACCTGCACCCAGGACTTCCTCCGCGTCCGGAGGGCCGACTGATGCGCCGCTCCCGAACGCCGGTACGGCTGCTGCTCCTTGGCGTCCTTCCCGGGCTGCTGTGTGGTTGCATGGCGGTGCCCTCGCCTTCGCGGTCCACCGATGCCGCGAACCCGTTCGGTCCGTCGGCTGGTGCCGGTGCGGCGGGTTCGGCGAGCGCGCCGCCGGGGGAGGGTACGTTTCCGGCCGCGCTGCCCTTCGCGCGGATCACCGCCCCCGCCGCGCCGTCACACAGCCGGCCCGCCGCTGTTCAGCACCTGGACGCCCCCGCCGGTCTGCCCGCGCAGTCCCCCAGGAGTGAGAGTCCCCGGCAGCCGGTCCCGCAGCAGCCGGTCCCGCACCACCTGCGGCAGAACCGTGCGCCGGTTCAGGCCCGGCCGCCGGTGAACGTCCCACCGGGTATGTGCGACCAGGCGGAGTGGTCCGGCCAACTGCCGTCGGGTCTCGGTTCGTCCTGCCGTCAGATGTTCGGCCGCTGAGGAGTCACAGCCCGCGAAGCCGGTCGATCACCTCCCGCAGCAGTCCGGGATCCGGCTGGTCCATGGCCGCCCGGGCCGACGCGTTCCCGGCCGCGGGGGCGGTGCCTACCAGAACGAGGCGGCGTTCTCCACGAGTTCGGCGGCCATATGGATGACGTCCGCCACCGCCTCGGCGGCGATGCCGACCTTGGGCATCGTCGGCACCACGGCGAGGGGACACGGTGCCATGAGGACGTCAAGGTGACGGGCGGGTGCGGCTGAGGGCGAGCACCGCCATGTCGTCCGCGTCGTGTCCGCCGGTCCATCCGCCGACGTCCCGCACCAGGACGTCGATCGTCTCCCGGGGCTCCCCGAACGGGCCGCGCCCGGCCAGTCGCGCCGCCGGATCGTAGAAGTGCCCGGCCCGGTCCCGTGCCTCGGTCACTCCGTCGGTGACCAGCAGCAGCGTGGCACCGGACGGGAAGGGAAAACTGTCCGCGGCTGACCGCTGGGGATTCAACTTGCCCATGCACAGCGGAAGATCGGGTTCCGTCGGGTCCAACGTGCTTACCCCACCGTCCTCGTGCAACAGGTAGGGCGAGGGGTGGCCGCGGTTCAGCAGCCGTACCGCGCCGTGCTCCAGGTCGAGTTCGCCGACCAGTGCGGTGACGAAGCCCTCCGCCCGCTCGTCGCCCTCGCGTCGCCGCCCCTCCCTGACCAGCGCGTGCTCCAGCCGCCCGGCCAACTCCACCAGATCGGCCGCCTGTTCGGCGGCCTCCCGGAAGGCGCCCAGCAGCACCGAGACGGCACGCACCGCCTCCAGCCCCTTGCCGCGCACGTCCGCCATCAGCAGCCGGACCCCGTACGGGGTCTCCTCCACGGCGTAGGCGTCACCGCCGATCCTGGCCTCGCTCTGCGCCGCCCGGTACAGCGCGGCCACCGACAACGGGCCGAGTCGGCGCGGCGGATCCGGCAGCAGGGCGAGCTGGGCGGCCTCCGCCACCGTGCGCACCGCCTCCAACCGGCGCCCGTAGCGGGAGATCACCCGGTTCACCTCAAGGCCGACCAGCGCCCCGATGATGACGTTACCGGCCTCCACCGCGCCGTGGAGCGGGCCGAACGTGCCCTGCCGGAACGTCCACCACAAGGTGGCCACCACCATGGCGGCCGCCACCACCACGGTGCGCCGCAGCGGCAGTGTCGCCCCGGCCGCCACACAGGCCACCGCCACCAGCGGGCCGCCGGAGTACTGGATCGGCGTCAGCAGGTCGAAGACGACCCCCGCGCCGATCAGCGCCGTGGGCGCCCACCGGACCAGGCCGAGCCACGACTCGGCGGCGGGATCCATCAGCCGCTCAGAGCACGGTCGGGTCGGTGGCGTCCGGGGGCGCGCAGCAGGACTCGCGCCGCAGCTGGGTGCTGACCGCCAGCCACACCGACTCGTCCACCCGGTGCGGATCGGTGTGGTCCGCGTTGTGGTCCGGGCTGAACGCGTTCACCAGGTCCGCCTGGCGGTGAACCACCCCGTCGCGCAACACCATGCTGGTGCGCACCAGATGGTTGAAGTCCTTGAAAGGATTGCCGTCGATCACCGTCAGGTCCGCGAGCTTGCCCGGCTCCACCGTGCCGAGGTCGTCGCTGACCCCGAACATCCGCGCGGGCGCCGCGGTGGCGGTGCGCAGCGTCTGCGCCACGGTCAGCCCGCCGAAGCGGTGCAGCCCTCGCAGCGCCAGGTGCAGATGGATGCCGTACGGGACGAGCGCGGCGTCGGTGCCCACCGCCAGGTTGGCGTGCTCGCCGATCAGCCGGTGATAGATCTCCATCTCCCGCCGCAGCGCCCGCAGTTGGTCGTCGCTGGGCCGTCTGTCGGCGGTGTTCCTGATCAACGCCGCGTCCCAGCGCGGCATCAGCGTGCTCACCCGGGGATCGTCGGCCAGGTACGGGTCGGCGCCCAGCAGAGGGGAGGCGGTGAACGGGGTGACGATGATCTGGAACTCGGCGTCCCGGTAGATCTCGTCGATGTCCTGGTAGCAGTGCCGGGTGGGGGACAGCGCGTGCCCGTACTCCAGCCGCTGGGTGGCGTGCAGATGGGTGGTGAGGTCCAGCCCGAGCCCGACTCCGGGTGCGCACAGATGGCCGCCGGTGCGCACGCCCAGGATCTGGTGGGCGGTACGGGCCGCCTCGGCCATGATCCAGGCGGACGCCCTGACGTACGTCTTGACGAAGTCGTAGTCCAGCGCGACGGCGCGTTGCAGGCTGCGCCGCACCCCGTCGGCCGTGCGGTGCGCGCGGTCGTGGTTGGACGCCACCCGGCTGCCGTCGATCAGCTCGCCGGTGGCGAACTGGCGCGGCCCGTTCATCGTCCCGGCCGCCACCGACTCGCGCACCCGCACCGACTCGTAGGCCAGACCGCCCATGAAGACGCAGCTGGTGATGCCGTAGGCGAGCATCAGATGGTTCTGCCGCCCGCCGTAGCAGAACTGCCAGGGGTGGATGTGGGCGTCCCACAGCCCGGGGATCACGGTGCTGTCGGAGGCGTCGACAAGATGCTCACCGCGGTGTCCGGCGCCTCGGCGGTGCGGTTCGATCGCGCTGATGCGGTTGCCGGTGATGACGATGTCCATGTCGTTGCGGACCGTCTCGCCGGTGCCGTCCCACAGCCGTCCGGCGTGCACCCGGGTGACCGCGGTGCGCGGCGGCAGCCGTCGGCCGTACTCCAGCGGGACCGGGACGGTGCGACGCCCGGTGCCGTCCCTGCGGATCAGCCGCAGCCGTCCGTTGGACAGGTACAGCAGCGTCATGGAGTCGGCCGCCCAGGACGGGTGGTCGGCGGCCTCCTCGGTCAGCCGCTTCGGCGGGCCGCTGGGCGTGCCGTCCGGCTTGACCGGCAGCACCCACAGCGCGGACTCCATGATGATCGCCATCCAGGCGCCGTCCGGCGACCAGACGGGCCCGCTGTCGCCGCGGTCGGACAGCGGAGAGTGCGGCAGCGGCAGGTGCGAAGTGCAGTTGCCGGTACGGGTGTCGACGATGCGGATGTGGTTGTAGCCCTCGCGGAAGCGGTAGTTGAGCCGGTTGCGGTCGCAGAACGCGATGTAGCGCCCGTCAGGGGACCAGCTCGGCCGCCCGGGGAGCCCCCCGCCGTGCAGCGAGGAGGCCAGGGCGCGCTCGGTGCCGGAGCGCAGGTCGCGGACGATGAGCTTGCCGGTGACGTCCTGGCAGGCCAGCCGGGTGCCGTCGGGGGAGAGTGCGGGGTTGAGCCGTCCGCCGGTGGCCAGCACGGTCTCGCTCTGGTCGGCCAGCGATCTGCGGTGCACGGCGAAGTGCCCGTCCCCGTCGTACGCGTACAGGATGCTTCCGCCGTCCCTGGACCAGGACGGCATCTGTACGTACCGGGAGGGATCTGCCTGGGCGAGCTTGCTCGGGCGCCCGCCGATCGGCATCAGCCACAGGGCGTTGAGCGCCACGAAGGCCACCGACCGCCCGTCGGGGGACAGCGCCGGAAGGTGGATGCCGCGCACAGGTACCAGGGAGGTGGAGTCGAAGTCGTACCGCTTGGAGCGGTAGCGCGGGCGGGGCACGTCCAGGCGCGCGGTGAACGGGATCTCCTCGGCGGCGTCGGACCGCGACCCGGTGCCGCGCACCTTGACCCGGCCGTCGGCCACGTAGAACAGCTCTCCGCTCGCCGCCCAGCAGGCGGGCTGCGGGCAGACGTCCTCGCCGTCGGTGACCGTGAGGCCGTCCACCTTCAGTGTGGAGGTGCGCGAGCCGGTGGGCAGCGGGCCGGGGTCGAGGTAGACGTAGGCGATCCGGCCGTCGGCGGACACCGCGGGGCCGGAGACCGCGCCGACCCGCACGCTCTGCTCCACCCTGACCCTGCCGCCGTGGGCGGGCACCGAGGCGATGATCCGGCCGTTCTCCTTGGTGTTGCCGCTGACGTGCTCGGCGCGTACGAAGACCACCCTGCCGCCGCCCGGGTGCCAGGTCGGGTCGTAGTCCTCGTGCGGTCCCTCGGTGAGCCGGTGGAGTTCACCGGTGTGCGCGTTGACCTTCCAGATGCTGTACGAGCTGCCGACGACATCGTCCCCGCCGCGCTCCGAGGAGAACGCGATCCACTGGCTGTCCGGCGACCAGGCCACACCCCGGTCGTCCCAGGGCCCGTCGGTCAGCTGGCGCAGCTGGGAGCCGTCCGGTGCCATGGTCCACACATGGAAGGAACCGCCCCGGTAGGCGCAGAAGGCGATCCGTGAGCCGTCCGGCGACCAGGCCGGGCGGGTGGGTTCCAGGTCGATCGGGGTCAGTGCCCTCGCCGTGCCGCCCTGCCGGGGCAGCGACCACAGCACCCCCTGGACCTCAAGGACAAGTTGGTCCCCTTTGGGGGAGACGGTCACGCAGGCGTTGGTGCCGCTGGTGAAGGTGACCGTCCGGGTGCCGGCCGTCTGAGGTGAGGCGTCGGGGGCGGCGGTCGCGGTCGGCGTGAGAGCGGAGATGCCCGCTCCGGTACTCGTCAGGGCCGCCGCTCTTACGAAGCCTCGCCGGGTCAGGTGGTCCACAAGGGTTCCTTCCGATGTCTCGGCAACAGGCCTTGGCGGCAGTCCACATGAAGTATGAAACTGTACGAAAAACCCGATCCCTCCACTTGAGGACGTGTCAGGCGGTACAGACAGCCCGAAAGCAGTACGCCACCACCCGTACTCCGGTCAGCAGTGCGAATCGCCGCTCTGGCGTACGGGTCACCCGCTTGACTGGAGTGCGGTGGCCGCCGAAGTGGGTCTTCGCGGCGGGGGAGAGGCGGGGAACACCAGCCGACCAGCACGGTCAGACCTTGACGGAGCGCGTGCGCAGGCGCATTCGGGGTGATCGGTGTTCGCCGGGTTCCGGGGTCGGCCACCGGGCGTCCGGCCCCCGCCGGGCGAGCGGCGGGGGCCAGGGCGGGTGCCGCTACGCGACGTTGATGGACCGCGTGAAGGCGGTCACCGACAAGTCGCCGTTGGTGACGATGTGGTTGAACGGAATGGTCAGGTGACCGCGGGAGGCGGGCGGGGTGACCTCCAGGTAGGCGGCCCGCACCATGCGCGGTGCGTCGGCGTCGGCCCACACCAGGTCCGCCTCGGCGGACTGGCCGGGGCGCAGCACGATGGTCTTGGCACCCGGGTCGGGCACGAAGTAGGTGGCGCCCCAGTGGGTGTGGGTGGTCTGCGACTGGTGGTGAGCGTTCTCCAAGCGCAGCCCCGGGTAGCCGCGCAACGCGCAGGTGCGGCCCGAGGTGTTCTTCAGCACCAGCACCTTGCCTATGTGCGACATGCCGGCCTGGCCGCCGCGGCCCTTGTCCACCAGCGAGGCGTGCAGACCGGAGGTGGTACAGGTGGCGGTGCCGCGCGCGGCGGGTGCCGCTGCGGCGACCCCGGAGGCGGCGAGGACGGTACCGGCGGCGAGTGCGATTCCCGCGGTGACCGCGGCCGTCTTGCGAGCGCTGTTCCGCATCATCGGATGGCTCCTTCGGTGTGTTTCGGGTACCGGCCGCCCATGGGGCACAAGGGGCGCGCGGCGCGCAACGGTGCGCGGGCGGCCTCATCCGTCACTCTGCGGGATGGATGTAGCGGTTCTGCCACACGCTCGTAACCGCTTCTCGCCGTTGTTCCGGGGCAGTTATGGTGACCGGCCGTCAATGCAGGCCGGGCGTACGGCGGTTACTCGCGCCCTGCGCGCGGCGGGCTCGGGCACGGCACGCCCTGCTCCGTACCGCCCGCTCACTGGTACCGCGTCTTCGATGGTAGGGCGTCCGGGCCGGATCGGCTCCCGCACGGTCCGCGACCAGCACCCGTATCCTTGCCGACGTGCACATTTGCTTCGTATGCACCGGGAACATCTGCCGCTCGCCGTCCGCCGCGCTGGTCTTCGCAGAGCATCTGCGCCGGGCGGGGCTCGCCGACGCCGTGCGGGTCAGCAGCGCCGGCACCGGCCCCTGGCACGCCGGTGAACCGATCGACGCGCGGGCCGGTGCGGCGCTGAAGCGTCGCGGCTACCCCACCGTCCATGTGGCGGCGCAGGTCAGCGCGGAGCAGTTGGACGCCGATCTGCTGCTGGCGTTGGACACCGGGCACGAGAAGGCGCTGCGGCGCATGGTCGACGAGCCGGAGCGGGTGCGGATGTTGCGTTCGTTCGACCCGGACGCCGATGCGGCCCTGGACGTTCCGGACCCGTACTACGGCGGGTCCGAGGGCTTCGACGAGGTGCTGGACATGATCGAGACGGCGATGCCCGGACTGCTCGCCTGGGTGCGCGACCAACTCGACGCATGACCGGCGGCAACGGTTGCCGACCCGCCGAGCGGCCGGAGGCCGCGGCGGCCAGGCTGACCCGCCGCCGCACCACCGCGCTGCGCCGACTCTCCGGGGCGATGACCGAGGTGGTGCTGGACGGCGGGGACGTCGTCGTGGTGAAGCGCGGGAACGGACCGAACGCGACCCGCGCCGAGGCGGCCGGGCTGCGCTGGCTCGCCGCCGCGGGCGCCGTGCGGGTACCGGCGGTACACGGCCAGGACGAGGACTGGCTGGTCATCGACCGCGTCGAGGAGCGGCAACCGACCCCGGCGGCGGCCGAGCGGCTGGGCCGCGAACTGGCCGCCCTGCACGACTGCGGTGCGCCCGCGTTCGGGGCGCCGCCGCCCGGCGGCCCGGCGGACGCCTGGATCGGCCTGGCCCCGCTGGCCAACGTGCCCGGCGCGAGCTGGCCGCAGTGGTACGCCGAGCGGCGGGTGCTGCCCTATCTGCGCCGGGCCGTGGACGAGGGGACGATCGACCGGGCCGAGGCCGCCACCGTTGAGCGGGTCTGCCGGCGGCTGCCGGAACTCGCCGGACCCGCCGAACCCCCGGCGCGGCTGCACGGCGACCTGTGGAACGGCAACGTGTTGTGGGGGAGCGACGGGAACGCCTGGCTGATCGATCCGGCGGCGCACGGCGGCCATCGGGAGACCGACCTCGCCATGCTCCAGTTGTTCGGCTGCCCGCACCTTGACCGGGTGCTCGCCGGATACCAGCAGGTGCACCCGCTCGCCGACGGCTGGGCGGACCGGACCGGGCTGCACCAGCTCTTTCCACTGCTGGTGCACACCGTGCTGTTCGGCGGCGGCTACGCCCGGCAGGCGGTGGCGGCGGCCAGGAGCGCGCTGGCGCTCTAGTACCAGATGGCCACCGGCAGACCGCTGGCAGTGCGCTCGGGCGGGTCGGGCAGCGGCACGGCGGTGCGGTCACCGATCCGGCCCGCGCTCCAGGCGGCGGCGCAGGCGTCCAGGAGGTCGTCGGGCGGCACGGTGCCCACCACACCGTCGAAGTGTTCGGGCAGCGCGATGCCGTGGGCGCCCAGCAGTCGCCTCCTGGCCATCTGACCGTTCCAGCCGCGTTTGCTCCAGGAGATCGGCTCGCCGTCGTTCATGGCGGCGAAGGAGACCTCCGGGTGCACCTCGTACAGCCGCTGATCGCCGTTGCCCCGGCGGGAGTTGGCCTCGCGGAGCTTGACCTTGAGCGCCCAGGTCTGGCGGCTCAACCCGGAGCCGGTGAGTTCGCGGCACCGCAGGTTCGCCGTGGCGTAGTCGGGCGCGTCCCAGACCGGTCGCGGCGCCACCCGGAAGACGCGGGAGCGGTGCCGTCCGAGCCGGGTGGCGGCCAGTAGGTCGGCGCGCCGCCAGGTGGCCGTCTCCAGCAGCCCCAACGGCATGTCGATGCCGATCACCGCCGCGTCCGGCACTTCGGCCAGCAGCGTGTCCAAGTCGCGTGCCGCGCAGGCCCGTAGGAACGCGCCGTCCCGCAGCGCGACGCCGACCCAGCCGGAAGCGCAGGCGTCCACCCCAAGCACCGTCATGACAGCAATCCTGGCAGCGCGCGGCGGCCGGGGCGTGCCCATGGCCCCGGATATTCGCCCGGCGTGAGCTGGGCGATATGGCGTGGATCACTATTTCCGGCCGGAGGTGTGACCTTCGCAATGTGACCTGCCTCACTACGAAGCGCAATAGTGCGAGAAAAGGGACTTTCGTCCCAGATGGTGCGTGATGCATGAGGATCCCGCTTAAAGCGGCATACGGCCCTTCATAGTAGAAAACCGCTATTGACCAGGATTTATATGCCGCTAACACTTCCGGTACCCGCTGGGCTTTCCCCGGGTCCCCGAAAGGTTGAGGTGGTCCTCGCATGCAGTTCTCCGTGATGTCGAAGTTCGGTCGGCTGGCCAAGACCGCGAAGTACTCCGTTGGCGCCACGGTCGCCGGTGTCGCCGTCGCCGCGGGTGCGCTCGCCGCCGCGCCGGCCGCGTCCGCCGCCCCCGCCTACCAGAACAACCTCAACGGCTGGATCAACCAGGCGCTCTCCGTCATGCACTCCCACGGCATCCCGGGCAGCTACGACGGCATCTACCGCAACGTGATGCGCGAGTCGTCCGGCAACCCGAACGCCATCAACAACTGGGACTCCAACGCGGCGATGGGCATCCCCTCGAAGGGGCTGCTCCAGGTCATCGACCCGACGTTCAACTCGTACCACGTCCAGGGCACGTCCTGGAACATCTACGACCCGGTCGCGAACATCACCGCCGCCGCCAACTACGCGGCGCACCGGTACGGCTCGATCGACAACGTCAACTCCGCCTACTGATCGGCCCGTTCCGCCCGAGCGAGAACGTGTGGCGCCCTGCGCGCGAGGACAACGGGGTCCTCGTGCGCGGGCGCTTTCGTGTGTCCGCCATTTGCCCAAGCGATCCACCCGCAGGTGTGCCGTACGGCGTCGACCGGCCGCGACGGCCGTGAAGTCGAGCCGCAGCGGCGAGACTTCATGGCAGTCGCGACCGGCGTGCCGGTCGCCGTCGTGAACCGCCCTGCAGGAGACGGGCGATGGGTGACACGGCAGCAGCGGGCGCTTCGGGTCGCCCGGCAGCCCGGAGCCCGGGAAGCCGCGCTGGCGGCGCGCGGGAGCGCGGATCGCGGCGCCGGTACGCAGGGGCGGTGCGCGGGCGGTGGCGTTGGGCCGCCGGGGCGGCGCCCGCGTGGCCGCGCTGGCGCGGGCGGCCATGGAGCTCCCGCCGCCCCCGGGGCCGTTCCGGCCAGGCTTCTGGCGCAGTCCGCTCCGCGGGCCATGGCTGCCCTCGGTGTTCGGGCTGGTGCTGCTGATCGGCATCCCGGTCGTCTTCGTCACCGGCCTGCTGTCGTACGCGGCCTACAACCCCGGGCTGGGCCCGCTCAACGACCAGACCCCCGACAAGGGCCTGCTGGGCTTCTACCTGTTCGACTGGCCGACGCACCCGTACTGGCTGTACCGGCTCACCCAGGGCGTGCACGTCACGCTGGGCGTGGTGCTGGTACCCGTGTCTGACCATGGCACGTTTCGCACGCTGGTACGGAGCGCATCCGCTGCACCTGCTCGTGCTGGTCTGCTCCTTCGCTTTGGCCGGGTACGCCGCCGTGCGGCTGTTCTCCGTCCGGCCGGTCGGGGTGGCCGTCTGGTTCGTGGGCGCCGTGATCGGCCATGACCTCATCCTGCTGCCGCTGTACTCGCTGGCCGACCTCTCGGCGCGCACCGTGCAACGGCACCGGGGCGGCCGGTTGCCCACCGTGCCGTGGCGCCGTCGACCCCGGCCAGCCCTCGGGGGGTGCCGGTGCGTCGGCGGGGGAGATCGGTGACCGCACGTCGGCCTGGCCTTCCCCGGCGGCCAGCTCGCCGTCGCCGACCACGCCGGGCGCTTCGACCTCCAGCTGCGGCAGCCCGGCCTGCTGCGTCCGCTACGGGCCGCGGAGCTGTCCGACGGGACGCTGCGCTACCTGCTGCTCGTCGCCGCGCTGCTCACCCCGCGCCCACCGGAGCTGCTGGTGCTCAACGAGCCCGAGACCAGCCTGCACCCGGAACTGCTGCCCCCGCTGGCCCACCTCATCACGATGGCCGCGGCACACTCGCAGGTCATCGTGGTCTCCCACTCCCAGCCGCTGACCCACGCGGTGCAGCGGCTGGCCGTCGACGACGCGCCGGAGGTCACGACCATCCAGCTGGTCAAGGAGCACGGGCAGACGCGGATCGTCGGCCAGGGGCCGCTGGACGAGCCCGCCTGGCACTGGCCCAAGCGCTGACGGCCGATTGCGGACAGACGACAGCCCCCGGTGCTCCACGTCGATGCCGTGAACCTCAGTCGTCGCCGACGGTTCCAACACCGGCATGTGCTTCTGCCGGGGGCCTAACCAGAGCCTCGATGGGGGTCACTCGGGTCGACAGACGTCTCTGCCAACGGGATGCGGCTCTCTCTGGTTTTCTGGTGTATTGCTATTTTCGTCACTATTTGTCCGGAGTCAAGGGCTGCGCCGAAGATTTCACTCCCTGGCCGCGGCTACGGGGAGTGCCGGGAATTTAACTAAAGGATCACAGCGGCGTAGCCTGGGGCTGGGACTTTTGGGGGGCCAAGGGCGACCCCGGAGGCGCACTATGGCTGAAGCCGCTGAAGCTATGGAGTCGTGGCCGTGTCGGAACTGCGGTGAGACGGATCCGGAGAAGGTGCGCTGGACCGAGCCGGAATTCGCGGTGAGGACCGACACCGAAGGCCACCAGACGATGTACGTCTACGCCGCGCTGATGGAGTGCGCCACCTGCGGCACCAGGTGCCGGGTGATCCTGGAGGGTGACTGACGTACCGTCAACTCCGCTCGCCCCGCACCGCGGTGTCCACCGCGTCGGACGGCAGCGCGAGCCGCACCGCGGTGTAGTGCACGGCCAGGCTGAACGCGATCACGACCAGCAGGTCCCACCAGCCGGGCAGCGCGCGGGTGCCGCCGTACCGGCCGAAGCGGCAGATGACCACCAGGCCGCCCAGCCACGGCCACACCCAGGCCGCCGACCGCCAGCGCAGCACGCCCCGGTCGCCCACCGGGATCCCCCTGCGGGTGAGCGCCAGTACGCCGAGCCCGAACAGCACGACGGCGGCGAGCTTCCAGTCAGCCTGGTACCCGGACCAGTAGAAGATCAGGTTGGCGAAGACGAACCCCGCCGGAGCCAGCACCGACCCGGCGGGCAGCCGGTACGGGCGCGGTCGGGCGCTGTCCCGCACCCGTAGCGCGTGCAGTGCCACCGGCGCGAAGGCGTACATGACCGCCGCCGCCGAGGTGACCACGCTGACCAGCGCCTGCCAGCTGGGGAACGGCAGGAATGCCAGCTCACCGACGACGAACGCGAGCAGCACCGAGACCACCGGCACACCCCGGCGGCCCACCGCGGCGACCGGCGCGGGCAGCACCCGCTGCCGTCCCATCGCGTACGACAGCCGGGCGGCCCCCGCCATGTAGACCAGCCCGGTGCCCGCGGGGGAGACGACCGCGTCGACGTAGAGCACGACCGCCAGCCAGGCGGCACCGAGCCCGGTCGCCAGAGTGGCGTACGGCCCGAAGTCGCCCCTGCCGACCGGGCTGGCCCAGCCGTGGCTCACCGCCGAGGGCTCCAGCGCCGCGATGAAGGCGATCTGCAGCAGCAGGTAGACCGCGGTGCCGATGGCCATGGCGACGATCACCGCCCGGGAGACGTCCCGCTGCGGGTCACGTGCCTCGCCGGCCAGTTGGATGGCCTGCTCGAAGCCCAGGAAGGCGAACACCACACCGGCGGGCAGCGCCGCGAAGACACCGTGCGCCCCGTGCGGGGCGAAGCCGCCGCCCGCGGTGAAGTTCGCGCCGTGGAAGGCCAGCGACATCAGCACCGCCACGGTCAGCAGCGGCACCGCGGTCTTCAGGACCACGGTGACCGAGTTGGTGGAGGACAGCAGCCGCACGCCGAGGATGTTGACGACCGTGAACAGCAGCATGAAGCAACTGGCGATCACCAGACCCGCGAGGGTGAGGGTGCCGTTGGGATGCAGGATGTGCACCCGGTCGTGGACCCAGCCGATGCGGTCCGAGTAGGAGAGGGTGGCCTCCACCTCGATCGGCGAGATCATCACCGACCGCAGCCAGGACATCCACCCCGCGGTGAAGCCGACCAGCGGGCCGAAGGCGAAGTACGGGAACCGCGCGGTGCCGCCCGAGATCGGATACGCCGCCCCCAACTCGGCGTGTACCAGTGCCAGCACCCCGAGCATCACCGCTGCCAGCAGCCAGGACAGCAGCGACGCGGGACCGGCGATGACGGCCGTGGTGAGCGCGCCCAGCAGCCACCCGGAGCCGATGATCGACCCGAGCGAGAGGAACATCAGGCCCCAGAACCCGACCGCCCGATGCAGCTGTCCGTCCGTGGCCGCGTTGGGGTTCGACACACGTGCATCCTGGTACCGGGCGGCGGAAGCCGCACGTCAGCTGGGCTTCGTGGGCCACTTCTCCGGTGTGCTGCTGGTGGTCACCTCGCAGACTGCGGGCTCGCCGGGGGCCGGGGACCTGCCTTCGGCGACCACCCGGACGCCGTCGAGCAGGATCCGGCAGGAGACCTGCCCTTCCCCGGCCGGGGCGACCTCCATCCGGGCCACCGCCCCCGTGTTGACGTTGGCCTCCGTGTGCCACGGCAGCCGGATGGCCCCCAGCCGCTCGTCGCGGAAGTCCTTCCTGAACGAGTCCGGGTTGTGCCGGTACCGCACCGCGGCAGCCCGCGGGTCACCGCTGACCGCTGCGGCCTCGTAGGTCAGGTTCCAGGCGTTTCCGCCCCGCCACTCCTTGACCGTGGACATGTTGTACTTCGCCCAGAACAGCCCGCCGACCACCAGCAGCGCCAGCAGGGCGCCGCCGGTGACGAAGCAGGAGTCGGCACGGAAACGGCGTGACGATGGTGACTGGTCCGGCATGCTGGCTCGGTTCCTCCGCGCTGGCTGGGCTCTCACCTCACCGTACGCACGCCGGACCGGTCGCAGTCGCGCCCTGGGGCGGAGCTCAGGGTCAGCCTGTGGTCGTACGCCCGGCCGCCAGGTCGGTCATCCGGCTGACGGCCGGAGCGTCACGGGCACCGCTCCTTGGTCTTGACCACCCGCAGCTCGGCGCGCTGGCCGCCAAGCGGCCTGCCCGGCGCGGGACTTTGCGAGCAGACCTTCCAGTTCGCCGGCCACAGCACATGGCGCCCGGCGTCGCGCGCGTCCACCAGCGTGATCCGCACGCCGTGCGGCATCGCCCGCTCGGCGGCGACCAGGCCCTTGCCGGTGACGTCCGGCATCGCGCCCGCGCCGGCCTGGGCAGGGGCGGCGAGGGCGCCGAGGAGCGCGACGGCTCCCACAGCGGTGGCGGTTGTACGGCGCATCGGTGACACCTTCCGTGCGGGGAATCGGGACGTGTAGTGACCTCCCCGGAACTCCCCGAAACCGGCACGAAGGAACGGAAGTTCACCCGTCCGCGACACCCGAGCCGCCTCACCGGATGATGTGCGGCACGAAACGCGCGTCCCCGTCGGTCACCGGGCCGCCGGACGGTGAGCGTGGGTGGTGGTCAGATCCAGTCCTTGCGCTTGAAGCTGATGTAGAGGACGACCGACAGGATCACGATGGCGGCGGTGGACGCCGCGAAGCCCCATTCGGTACTGAACCCCGGGTAGGGGACGTTCTGTCCGTAGAATCCGGTCACCGCGGTGGGCACCGCGATGATCGACGCCCAACTCGTCACCTTCTTCATGATGAGGTTCATGCGGTTGCCCTGGACGGTCAGGTTCGTCTCCATGATGGAGGTGACCATGTCCCGCAGCGATTCGGTCCATTCGGTGGCCCGCAGCACATGGTCGTAGACGTCCTGGTAGTAGGGCATCAGCGGTTCGCTGACGATGTGCAGGTCCCGGCGCAGCAGGCTGTTGACCACCTCGCGCATCGGAATGACCACCCGGCGCAGTTTCGTCAGGCTCTTGCGCAGTTCGTACGAGCGGCGCTGCACGGATTCGATCTGCGCGCGGCTGTCCTCGAACAGGAGGTCCTCGACCTCCTCGATGCGGTCGTCCAGGTTCTGCACCGCCGTGAAGTGCCCGTCGACGATGACGTCGAGCAGCCCGTACAGCAGGAAGCCCACGCCGTGTTTGGCCAGGTCGGGGTTGTTGTCCCAGCGGGCGACGACCTGTTCGATGTCGAAGCTGTCGTCGTTGCGGATGGTGATCAGGGCGCTCTTGGTGATGAAGACCGAGATCTCACTGGTGGTGAGCAGCCCGCTGTCGGCGTCGTTGCTGACCGAGTAGGCGCTGACGAAGGCATGGGTGCGGTAGTGGTCGAGCTTCGGGCGTTGGTGGTCGTGCCGGGCATCCTCCACCGCCAGTTCGTGCAGGCCGAACTCCTCGCTGATCATCTCGAAGTCGGCGTGCTCCGGGGCGCACAGGTCGAGCCACACCGCCGCGTCGGGATCGGTGACGTATTCGGATATGTCCTCGACGGGGAAGTTCTCCAGCGTGAGGGTGCCATTGCGGTAGAGCCGGGTTCGAGCCATGGCGCCAGAGCCTAGGGGCGCCGGCTATGAGCTCCGCGGCGGGGGTCAGGGCTGGGTGCCCGTGATCGTTTTGAGGTACTGCCCGAAGCTGTCCAGGAGGCCCGTGGCCCCCGCGACGGCCTGGTCGCAGGTGAAGGGGGCGACGACCGTCTGGTGGTACACGGCGACGGTCCGGCCGTCCCGCTCGCTGAAGGTGGCGGTCATCACCACCGGATCGCCCGGCGTGTCGACGGTCCACACCAGCTTCTCCCCGTCGATCACTTCGCGGTAGACACCCGACACCGGCATCTCCCCACCAGGGGTCTGCGTCACCGCTCGCCACGGACCTCCGGTGCGCAGGTCGAGTTCGACCGTGCCGGGCTTGGCGTGGAACCACTGCTGGAAGTGCTCGGGGCGGGTCCAGGTGTCCCACACGGTTGCCAGGGGAGCCGGGAAGGTCCGGGTGATGGTGAAGGCCGTGTCCGTGGTGCGGACGTTCTCCTCTGTCATGGCGCTGCTCCTTGTGGACGGTGTGACGGTCAGGTGGGCGGGCGCTGGCGACGGGGCTCAGCCGTAGCGCAGGGAGCCCGGCGTGGTGAGCTTCTCGCCGGTTTCCAGCCAGGTCTTCAGGCCCGAGAGGATCATCGGCCAGCCGCCGTACAGCTCGTTGTTGGCGCCCTGGCGCAACCGGTCGTGGGTGATGGTGAGTTGGCAGGAGTCCTCGGCGATGCGGTCGATCCGCCAGGTGACCCGTGAGGGGCCCTCGCGCCTCACCTGGTCGCTCCACAGCGCGACCATGCTCTGCACCAGCCGATGGGGCGGGTCCACCTCCAGGTTCTCTCCCTCGCCGAGCGGCCCCGGGGCGCCCGGCGCGATCATCTGGAACCGTGAGCCGGGGGTCCAGTCGGAGACGACACGGGCGCCGAAGTTGTACTTGCTCCGGATCTCCGGGTCGGTGATCGCCTCCCAGAGCCGCTCAGGGGTGGTGCGGATGTAGATCTCGTAGACCTTCTGCATGGCACCCTCCAGTCTCCAGACCGCACGGCCCTGTCGACTGGTTACCACGCCGGGCGCACTCTGTCGCCCCGAGCGACTCAGGGGCGGGGGCGGGCGGCGGTACGGCGCACCCCGTGCAGCGAGTGCAGGCCGAGACCGGCGACCAGGCCCCAGAACGCCGAGCCGATGCCCAGCACGCTGATGCCGGACGCGGTGACGGCGAACGTGATCATGGCCGCCTCGCGGGCCTCGGCATCGGCGACGGAGGCGGTCAGCGCGGAGCCCAGAGTGCCGAGCAGGGCGAGGCCCGCTACCGCCTCGATCAGCAGTGGGGGCGCGGCGGTGAGCAGCGCGGCGGACAGGCCCGCGGCGAGCCCGAGCCCCAGATAGGTGGCGCCCGCCGTGGTGGCGGCGATCCAGCGGCGCTTCGGATCGGGTCCGGCGTCCGGCCCGGCCGCGAGCGCGGCACTGATCGCGGCCAGGTTGAGCGCGTAGCCGCCGAACGGCGCGCACAGCGCGGTTGCGGCGCCGGTGCTGACCAGGATCGACCGGGTGGGCGGACGGTAGCCGAACTGGTTGAGCACGGCGATTCCGGGGACGTTCTGGGCGGCCATCGTGACCACGTACAGCGGCAGCGCGATGCCGATCACCGCACCGGTGCTGAGCGCCGGGCGGGTGGCCGTCACGGTGGGGAGGACTTGCGCGAGCGAGCCCAGATCGGGGTGGCGCAGCACGACGAGCGAGCCGATCGCCACCACGAGCGCCGCGGGGGTGGCCCAGCGCCTGGCGAACGGCGTCAAAACCGCCCACGTCACGATGGCGGGCAGGGACAGGGACGGCAGTGCCACGGCGGCCCGCACCGGTGTGAGGCACACCGGTAGCAGGACCCCGGCCAGCATGGCGGAGGCGAGTGGCGCCGGAATGGCGGTGACCCATCGGCCGAGCCGCCCCCACATGCCGGTGACGGCGAGCAGGATTCCGGTGACGGCGAAGGCGCCGACAGCCTGGGCGTAGCCGCCCGGTTGGCGGCCCGTGGCGACCAGGAGGGCGGCTCCTGGGGTCGACCAGGCGATGCTGATCGGCTGCCGGTGGCGCGTTGACAGGCCGATGGCCAGCAGGCCCATGGCCGTGCACAGTGCCAGAAGTCCGGAAACGGCCTGGCGCTGGTCCGCACCGACCGCCCGCAGTCCGGAGACGACCACGGCGAACGCGCCGGAGAAGCCGACCACCGCGGTGACGACTCCGGCGATCAGCGGTTGCGCGAGTCCGGGGGGTGAAGTGGATTCGGGTATTCGGCCGGTCTGCCGGTCGTCTGCCGGGTGGAGCCGCTGCTGTTCCATATATGGAACGCTAGCCCATCGGGGCCGCCGGGCGCGCCCGGGATACTGAATGTCATGGTGCAGGCATGGACGCCCGAGTCCGCTGTCGCGATGGGGCAGCGGATCCAGCGGCTTCGGCAGGAAAGAGGGCTCAGCCTCTCGGAGTTGGCCCGTAGCGCGGGCATCGGCAAGGCGACCCTCTCCGGGCTGGAGGCGGGCACCCGCAATCCGACGCTGGAGACGCTCTACGCCATCACGGGCCAACTGGGTGTCCCACTCGCCTCCTTGCTGACGGAGGCGACGGGCGAGGTGCGCGGTGCGGCGGTCACGGCGCGGCTGCTGGAGGTCTTCGAGGACGCCACGGCGACCACCGAGCTGTACTGGCTGACGATCAGGCCCGGTCGGGTCCAGCACTCACCCGCCCATCCGGCAGGCGTGACCGAGCAGTTGACAGTGATCGCCGGAGCCGCGCGGGTGGGTCCGCGCGGGGCGGAACGGCTGGTGCGGGCGGGCGAGCACATCTCGTGGGCCGCGGACGTCCCGCACACGTACGCCGCGGTGCACGACCAGGAGGTGCAGGCCAGCCTGCTGATCCGGCAGCCGCGCGGTGCGGCGGCCGGAAGTCGAACGGCCTGCTGAGCGGCCGATGCGGCCGTATGGCGCCGCCGAGACGCGAAGAGCGTGGCAGTCGGGGTGGCAGGGGAACCCCGGAGCGGCCATGAGTCCAAGCCGAAACGCCGCTGACTCCGTCATCGGGGCGCGACCCCGCGCGGCGGACGGAGGGCTCCACCTGGAGTTCCCGGAGGTGATGGCCCGGCTTGTGCCGGGCGGGAGGTACCGGTCGTCACCCCCCGGCGGCGGGCCGGAAAGCGACGACCAGTAGCGGCCGGTGGCCGCCCGCGTACGCCAGGCGCGTTACCGCGCTGCGTCGCCGGACTGGATTTCCGGGGCCACGGCG
Organism: Streptomyces silvisoli; assembly: GCF_029269905.1. Taxonomy (NCBI): domain Bacteria; kingdom Bacillati; phylum Actinomycetota; class Actinomycetes; order Kitasatosporales; family Streptomycetaceae; genus Streptomyces; species Streptomyces silvisoli. The sequence continues at coordinate 120,630 of NZ_JARJBC010000005.1, forward strand.
GCGGTGCGCACCGCTCCCGGCGCGCGTCCGGCGGCACGGTGAAGGCACACCGCATCGCCGGGCTAAGGGACGTACGCCATGAGGAACCCCAGTCGTCACATCCTGAAGGCACTGCTGGCCATGGCTGTCGCGGTGGGCGGCTGCTCCGCCGGCCACGGCGCCCCCGCCTCGGGCTCGGCCACCGCCTCCGGCCACTCCACCGCCGCGCCCCCCGATGTACGGGTCGCGGACCACACCTACCAGGTGCCGCGGCCCCTGCCCGAGGACGCCCCCGGTGCCCTGATCGCCGCCACCGACCAGGGCCCGGACCAGCAGACCGGCGCCGCACACCGCTGGACCGTGCTGTACCACTCGGTCAATGCCCACCACGCGGACATCCCGGTCAGCGGCACCGTGCTCGTCCCCCGGGGCGCACCGCCGCCCGGCGGTTGGCCGGTGGTGTCCTGGGGACACGGCACCACCGGCGTCGCGGACCGCTGCGCGCCGTCGCAGGCGCCGAACCTGGGTTTCAACGAGTACGCGCAGGAGCTGCGCACCCTGCTGGGCGCCGGTTACGCGGTCACCGCCACGGACTATCCAGGGCTCGGCACACCCGGTATGCACACCTATCTGGTCGGCGCCGACGAGGGCAACGCGGTGGTCGACATCGTCACCGCCGCCCGCCGTGTGGAGCCCAACCTGGCGCCGACCTGGTTCGCCGTCGGCCACTCCCAGGGCGGCCAGGCCGCCCTCTTCGCCGCCAACGCGGCGCGCCGGGTGCCCGGACTGCGCCTGCGGGGCACGGTCGCCATCACACCGGCCAGCCACCTGGAGGTGATGCTTCCCGGCGTCATCGCCGCACACCAGCCGTCCCAGCTGAGCTTCGCGCTGTACTCCCTCGCCGGGCTGAGCGCCACGGATCGGTCCGTCAACCTCCGCTCCCTGCTGGGGCCTTCGGCCGCCAGGACCGCCGCCGGAATCCTCAGCCAGTGCCTCGGCGGAGGGCACACCAAGCTGACCGACGCCAGCACCGAACAGGCGCTTCCGCTCAGCGGCGAGCAACTCAGCCGGGTGGACGGTGAGATGGGCGCGTACGGCGACCCGGACCGCGCCGCGATCCACGGACCGGTGCTGGTCATCCAGGGCTCGGCCGACCAGGACGTACCGCCGCGGTGGACCGACGCCGTGGTGGGCAACCTGCGGTCGCTGGGGTCGCGCGAGGTGGTGGAGCGCACATACCCCGGGCTTGACCACGACCAGGTGCTCGGCCAGTCCGTCTGCGACCTGCTGGCGTTCCTCGGCGCACACGGCGGCCGACCCTCGGCCAACTGCGTCCCCTACCAGAGCGACGGTGGCTGAGGCGCGGCCCCGAACCCGTCACGCCAAGGCCGTTCGGCGGTGGATCACCCCGTGGCGGGTCGCGGACGCGGCAGCGGGAGGTGCTTCGCGCGGTGCGCCTTGGACCTGCGCTTGGCCTCGCTCAACGCGGTGCGCAGCCCTTCCTCGACCAGCTTGACCTGCTCCAGCATCGCCCGGGCCCAGTCCCGCTCATGGGTGTAGAGCTCGGAGGCCTGCGGCAGGCGCGCGTCGTGCCCCGACAGCGAGTCGGTCAGGTCACGCAGCCCGGCCTGCATCGCATGGACATCCGCCTCCAGCCACCGCCGCACCATCGAAGCCAGCTCCACCGGGTGGCGGTGCAGCAGTTCCTCGTGCCACCAACGGGCTGGGGCCAGGTCGAACAGCCAGTTCTTGGCCGACTGCTCGAACTCCGGAGAGCCCGGCGGACGGACCGAGCCCGGCCAGTTCACCGGCGGTCGTTCGGGTCGGTAGGGGAACGGTTCCGGCTGCGAAGAGGAACGTGCCATGTTGTGCTCCCTGGAGGATCACCTCACTGCTGAGGCGGTGTGTGCTGATGACGCGGGGGACGAGGAGCGGCGGGCGCGGGAGGCGCTCCTCGCACACTTGGGACCAGGATCTTTAGCGGCTGTTTTTCAGCGAACGATATCTACTCGCTGGTATGCGCACAAGGTTCCGAATTGCCGCAATCGCTGCCGTTGGGGGCAGCGCGGTGTGCGGGGGGTGCGGTGAGGTGCCGGGGCATGATTGGCGAGAGCGCGCCCGCCGGGTTCCGGAAGGCCTTTTCGGCCCGAGGAGTTCCCCGAGCGGTACGCCCGCTGGCGGTAGTTCGACCAGGCGATCAAGGCGGCCGGGGTGTTCCTCGCCGCGTCGGGCTGGTCAAGCCCGACGTGGGCGCGGCCGTCCCGGGGTGCGACCGGTGAGACGCGGATCACATTGGAAGCGGTCCACCGACACGGGCAGTTGTCCGCCTCGATCCCGGCGGCCACCACCGCGGAAGCGCTGGCGCTGCTCGGTCCGAACGACTCCTAGGGGCGCGACCGAGGAGGTGGCGACAGTCCCGAACGGGGCGATCCCCGATCCGGAGCGGCCCCGGCCGAAGGTGTCAGCCCAGCGCCGTCACCGCTGCGGCGACCCGTTCCGGGTCGGAGATCATCGTCAGGTGGCGCCCGTCGGGGATCAGGGTGGGCGGTGGTGCTCCGATGCGGGCCGCGGTCTGGGCGGGGGCCTGGGGGGTGAACACGTCGTCCCGGGAGCCGAACACCACGGCCTTGGGGATGTGTACGGCACGCAGCCGTTCCAACTGGTCGGCGGGTAGGCCGGGCACCCCCGCGTCGAGCAGGCCCCACAGCGCCGCCTCTGCGCCCGGTACCTGAAGCGGCCGCCGCCACACGTCCACCCCGGCGCGGTCCAGCCGTGGGCACCTGGGGCCGCACTGTGCCTCGTACAGTCGCCGGACCAGCGCGTCGGAGCCGAGCCCGAGCCGCAACAGGCTGGTGCGGTACGGGTCGATCAGCAGGTACCGCAGCGCGGACGGCGCCCCCGCACCGGTGTTGAGCGCGTCCCCGTCGAGCAGGACCAACCCGCCGATGCGCCCGGGGGCCCGCAGTGTCGCCTCCGCGACCATCGCCGCACCGCTGGAGTGGCCGACCAGCACGGGACGGTTCAGTCGCATCGCGTTGAGGAAGCCGAGCAGTTGCCGGGTGAGGTGGTCGACGGTGTAGGGGCCGCGCCGCTCGCTGTATCCGTCGCCGGTGAGGTCAAGGGCGTACACCCGGTGGTCGCGGGCGAGCAGCGGGGCGAGCCGGGACCAGGTGTCGACCGACTCGAAGGCGCCGTGCACCAGGACGATCGGCGTCCCGGTGTGCCCCCACGTCTGGTAGCGGGTACGGATGTCCGCCGCCTGCACGTATCTGAGCCCGGACGGAGGCGCGGCGCGGCCCGCCGTGGCGGCGTTGTAGCCGAACGACGCGACGGTCACCGCGATCACTAGTCCGGCGCAGGCCAGGGCGGCGCGCCGGAACCAACGCGTCAGCCGCGGACGGCGCCGGGCGGGTGCCGCGCCGCCCGTAGTGGTTGACGTGGACATGGTGACCCCTTACGGTCCTGGCCTAGTTAGGAAACTTTCCTAACTAGCGGGAGTCTCGACCACAAGGGAGATTCGCATGACACGCACCGTGCTCCGATTCCTGGTCCCGGTATCCCTCATCGCGGCGTTCGGCACCGCGATGACCGTGCCCGCGACGGCCACCGCCACCGCGAGGCCCGGCACCGACCAGCAGACGATCTACATGATGGACGACATCACCGCCGTGTTCGAGCAGAGCGCCAGTTCCCCGCGGTACGCCAACATCGAGAACGACAACGACGGCTGCGGCTGGACGGCGGGCTGGATCGGCTTCTGCACCGCCACCGGCGACATGCTGGACCTGGTGAAGCAGTACGACGCCGCCGAGCCCGACAACGTACTGGCCAAGTACACCGCAACGCTCCAGCAGTTGGCGGATGCCGGTAGCGACGACACCAGTTCGCTGGGCAGTGCCTTCCCCGACGACTGGAAGCAGGCCGCGCAGGACCCGGCGTTCGTACAGCTGCAGCTCAAGGTGGGGCATGACACCTACCTCACCCCGGCACAGGACCTCGCGGCCAAGGAGGGCGTCAAGACCAACCTCGGCCTGGAGAACCTCTTCGACACCGCGCTGATGATGGGGCTCGGCCCCGACGACTGCGACGGCATGGTAAAGATCGCCAGCGAGACCGACTCCGCGCTCGGCGGCAACCCCGCGTCCGGCGTGGACGAAGCCCGGTGGCTCTCCCAGTTCAACACCATCCGCCAACAGCACATGACCAACCCTTGTACGCCCGGACGGCAGAACGACTGGCCGCAGGCCGTCGACCGCTCACAGGCGCTGCAGCAGCTGGCCGATCAGGGCAACTGGGACCTGACCGCACCACTGACCGTGGGCGCCGACTTCAACATCACCATCACCGACCCGCACGACTGAGGCGTCGTCCCGCCGAGGCCGGATCACCGCCGGTCGCGGCGGGATGTGAAGCACGGCCGAACTCGGGGGAGTTGAACGGAACCCAGCAGCGCCCGGCCCTCCACGGCGGCTGCGGCGGACTGTCCGTGCCGACCCGGGGCGCGGTGGGCCTGCGCCATGTGGAGGAGCGTCTGCCCCTCCCAGTACCGCTGACACATCACACGGAAGACACACCGTCAGCGGCCCCGCCCCCGGGCCAGGCCCAACACCTCCGCCTCACCATAGGAGTTCGCGTCGGCGCGGAAGTCGGCCAGCGCCGTGCTCGGCAGGGTGCCGCTCCCCTCGTGACGGCCACAGCCCAAGGCGATCACCCCGCGCAGTCGGTGCGCACAGCCAAGGCCGATCGGGGCCTCTGCGGCCGCGGCGAGCAGCCGGGCCTCACCTTCCGCCTCGGCCGACCTGGAGGGCGAGCCGGTACTGACCGCACGATTCCGCGATGTCCAGCGCGGCCGCGCGATCCTCCACGCGCTGCGCGCGACGGACTGACGGCTGTCGCCCCGTGCGTTCCGAAAATCCGCCAGCGCACGCGTCCGTGTGGCCGCCCAACTCGGCGGAACCCGCCGTCGGCCAGGCGGAATCGGTGGGCGGAATCGGACGAACGGGCGATGCGGGACGGGAGTTGGCGGGTCTGGGCCAATGGTGGCGGGACTCGCTGGTCCGGTCCCGTGCGCGGGCGCCGCGCGGTGCTGTGGGGGTTGAGGCATATGCGTACGGCACTGGCAGGAAAGTGCCGCTCACTGCGCAGCGATCACGCCAGTCTCAATTTCCCACTGTAATCGGAGACTTGCACACCGTTACCGTTGCGGAGTTCGTTTCCACCGCTTCGATCCAAAGGATCCAAAGGAGACGTATGCGCACGTTAGCGCCCTTAGGGCGGATGGTAGCCGTAGCGGCCTCGGGTCTCGTGCTCATCGCGATGCCCCTTCTCGCCGCACCGGCGCAGGCGGCCCCGGCCCCGACGGCCGGCCATCAGGTCACCGTCAACCGGCCGATGGACGACAGCTTCTTCCTGGCCGGCTCGACACTCCAGCGCAACCAGGCGTGGACGTCGGGCAACGGCCGTGCCGTGCTGCGGCTGCAGCAGGACGGCAACCTGGTGCTGTACAAGGACGGCCGCGCCGCGTGGCAGGCCGTCGGCGCCTGGCCCAGCGGCTCCAGTGCCGTGATGCAGGCCGACGGCAACTTCGTGGTCTACGCCGCCGACGGCAGCCCGCTGTGGGCCTCCGGCACTTGGGGGTACTCGGGCGCCTACCTGGCGGTGCAGGATGACGGCAACGTCGTCATCTACACCAGCGCCGGCGTCCCGATCTGGGCGACCGACACCGGAGACTGACGCACCGTGGGCTCCCCGTGGCGGCGGCACCCCGCCGCCACGGGGAGCCCGCAGGCCGCCGTCACCCGCGGTCGGTTTCCAGCGCCGCGCGTACCCGGGCCGCCACCTGCGCCGCCTCCCCGTCCGAGGCGTAGCGGTGTCGGGGCCAGAAGAAGCCGCGCAGCCCGTCCTTGGGGTTGCGCGGTACCACATGCACATGGAAGTGCGGAACCGACTGGCTGACCCGGTTGTTGGCGGCGACGAACGATCCCGCGGCTGCCATGGCGCGCTCCACCGCCCCTGTGACCAGCCGGACCCGGGCGAAGAACGGCCCAACCTCGGCCTCGGGCAGGTCGGTCAGCGTCTGGGCATGCTGTCTGGGCACCACCAGCACATGCCCGGGGAACAGCGGTCGGGCGTCCAGGAAGGCCACCGTCGTCCCGTCCTCGAAGACCCGGTGGGCGCTCGCCTCACCGGCAGCGATCGCACAGAAGATGCAGTCCACGGCGAACAGTCAACTACGCCTGCCGCTGACCATGCGTCCTCCGGTCGCCGAGCCCGCGCAGGTGCGCTCTCATGGAGACGTGGCCTGTGCGCGAAGTGCCAGGGCACCTCGGCGCACGGCTGCTTCCCCGCACCCCCTCCCCGTTGGAGGATGCCATGAACTCCATGCGCGTCGCCCAGGCCGCAGCCAAGGGCGGAAAGCTGGAGGTCGTCGAGCGGGAAGTGCCGCAGCCCGGGCCCGGACACGTGCGGATCACGGTCGAGGCGTGCGGTGTCTGCCGCAGTGACGCGGGGTTCATCGACGCCGTCTTCCCTGGCGTGCGGTTCCCGTTGGTGCCCGGACACGAGATCGCCGGACGGATCGACGCGCTGGGCGACGGTGTGGCGCAGTGGCAGGTCGGCGACCGGGTGGGGGTGGGCTGGTTCGGCGGCTCCTGCGGGCACTGCCTGCCGTGCCGGCAGGGTGACTTCATCGCGTGCGTCAATCTCAAGGTGCCTGGCTGGGCGTATCCCGGCGGCTACGCGGACGCGATGGTCGCCCCGGTCGACGCACTGGCCCGGATCCCGGACGGACTGACCCCCGTCGAGGCGGCGCCGTTGGGGTGCGCGGGCGTGACGACGTTCAACGCGCTGCGGCGCAGCGGTGCGCGCGGCGGGGACCTGGTGGCCGTGCTGGGGGTGGGCGGTCTGGGGCACCTGGGCATCCAGTTCGCCGCCAGGCTCGGCTTCGAGACGGTGGCCGTCGCCCGCGGTACGGCGAAGGAGGAGCTCGCCCGCGAGCTGGGCGCGCACCACTACGTCGACAGCCAGGCCACCGATGTCGCCGAGGCGCTGCGAGGGCTCGGCGGGGCGCGGGCCGTCCTGGCCACGGCTGCCGACTCCGCCGCGATGGCGGCCACCGTCGACGGGCTGTCCCACCGCGGGCAGCTGCTGGTGATCGGAGCCACCCCGGAGCCACTGGAGATCTTCCCGCTCCAGCTGATCACGGGCGGGCGCGGTGTGCGGGGTCATGCTTCGGGGACCGCCCAGGACGTGGAGGACACCATGCACTTCGCCGCGCTCACCGGCGCGCGGCCGATGGTGGAGACCATGGCACTGGACGACGCGGAGGCGGCGTACCAGCGGATGCTCAGCGGCCAGGCCCGCTTCCGCATGGTGCTGACCACCGGCGACTAGCCGCCCGGGGCACGGTGGGGCTCGCGGCTCGGCCATGCGCCCGGGAACCGGGGTTCCCCGGGCGCGCCCCATTCCATGCGGAGGGCGAAGCTTGAAGGGCGGGGGTGACGCCTGCCTGAAGGAGCGGGATGAACGGCTCCGTACTGATCGGGAAGATCTTCGGGATACCGCTGCGGGTCCACTGGAGTGTGCTGGTACTGGTGGTGCTGCTGGGGTACGGCCTGGGGCGCGGCACGATTCCCGCGCTGGCGCCGGGCCGGGGTACGGGTGTCTACACGCTGGCCGCGCTGCTCGGTGCGCTGGCCCTGCTGGCGAGTCTGCTGCTGCACGAGTCGGCCCATGCGGTGATGGCCCGCCGACGCGGTGTGGCGGTGGAGGACATGACGCTGTGGGCGCTTGGCGGGGTCACCCGGATCGGGCGGGCCGAGACACCGCGGGCGATGCTGGTGATCTCCGGCTGCGGCCCGCTGGCCAGCCTGCTGCTGGCCGGAGTCGGCATCGGCGGTGCGCTGGCGGTACGGGCGGCGCTGGGCTGGAACGTGGCGGCGGCCGTGCTGTTCTGGTTGGGCTGGGCCAATGCGCTGCTCGCCGGGTTCAATCTGCTGCCCGCCGCCCCGCTGGACGGCGGGCGGATCGTCCAGGCCCTGCTGTGGGGGCGCACCGGGGACCGGGAGCGCGCGGAGCGGGCCGCCGGGCGAAGCGGGCAGGTGGTGGGCATGCTGCTGGTGGGGTTCGGCGTCGTCAGCTTCTTCTACGGTTCGGCCACCGGGCTGTGGCTGGCGCTCATCGGTTTCTTCCTGTCCGGCACCGCGGGCGCCGAGGCCCAACGCGCCACCCTCAGTGCCGCGCTGCACGGGGTGCCGATGTCCCGTGCCATGTCCGCGCCCGTGGTGACCAGCCCGGAGTGGCTGACGGTCAGCCGGTTCCTGGACGAGACGGAGTCCCAGCGGCGCCACTCGGTGATACCGCTGCTCGACTTCGACGGCCGGCCTTCCGGCCTGGTGACGCTACGGCAGCTGGCCGCCGTGCCGGGGTCGCAACGGGACCAGGTACGGCTGCGCGACGTCGCCACCCCGCTCTCCCGCTGCACCGTCGCCACCCCCGACGAGGCGCTGCTGGACGTGTTGAGCCGGGTGTCAGGCCCGCCGCGGATCCTGGTCGTGGACGGCGGGCACCTCGTCGGCATCGTCACCGCGCACGACGTCTCGCGCCTCACTCACCTGCTGAGGGACCGGCACGACGCCCCGCGGTGAAAGATCGCCATCGCGCTGTACGCGGCCTAGGCTCTGGGCCATCGCCCGCTGACGAGTACGGGGAAGCGCATGGATGGCTCGCCGCAACTGCCTGGCGTACTGGCCGACTTGGCCCCACTGCTGGACCACTGGGGCTATCTGGCGGTCGGCGGCCTGATCTTCCTGGAGGACTTCGGCGTTCCGGTACCGGGTGAGACCCTGCTGATCGCCGCCGCGGTGTACGCGGGCGCGGGGCGGCTGAACATCCTCGTGGTCGCGGTCGTAGCATTCGTCGCCGCCGTCTGCGGCGACAACGTCGGCTACGCCATCGGCCGGTTCGGCGGCCACCGGCTGGTCACCCGCTTCGGGCGGTACGTACTGCTGACCCCCGAACGCCTCGCCAGGGCCGAGGAGTTCTTCGCCAGGCACGGCGGAAAGGTCGTCACCGTCGCCCGATTCATCGAGGGCCTGCGGCAGGTCAACGGCATCATCGCCGGTCTGGCCGAGATGTCCTGGCGGCGGTTCCTGGTCTTCAACGCGCTGGGTGCGGCCCTGTGGGTCGGACTGTGGGTGACCGTGGGCGGCCTCGCGGGCCAGCACATCAACACCCTCTACCCGGCGATCCAGCGCTATGAGCTCTACCTGCTGGCCGCCCTCGCGCTACTGGTGGTCTTCCTCGTCGTCCGCCGCTGGCACCGCCGCGCGTCCGCCAAGAAGTCGGACGGCGGGCGGAGGATGGAGTAATGATCCGTAAGAGAGTCATCGTCTCGGGGGACGTGCAGGGCGTCTACTTCCGCGACACCTGCCGCCGTACCGCACTGGAACTCGGCGTGGCGGGCTGGGTGCGCAACCTCCCGGACGGAACCGTCGAGGCGGTCTTCGAGGGCGAGACCGGCGCGGTGGAACAGATGGTGGCCTGGTGCCACCACGGTCCACCACTCGCGATCGTGGACCGGGTCATCGTCCACGACGAGGCGCCCGAGGGTCTCGTCGGCTTCGAGATCCGCCCAACCCCCTCGGGTTAGGTGACCGGCCCCACGGTCCGGCGGTAGGTGGCGCCCCGGTCGATGATGTCGGCCCAGCGGTCCCCGTGGACGTTCCGAGTGATCCCCGGCTCCCGCAGGAAGTCGTGCGGGAGGCCGAGCGACACCGCGCTCACCTCGTTGAGCCGTTGGACCACGAGCGGGTCCACGCGCCCTCGACACTGGCGAGGTTGTCGGCGGGCTGGCTCTCCTTGGTGGCGCCGATGATCGGATGGCCCCAAGGCTCAACTCGCTGACGCGTAAGCCGGTTTTGCCGAACAGTGTGTAGCGCACGGTGTTCCCTTCGGTCGGAGCGCGCCTCGGAGGCGGTGTGCTGGAGCACGCTCCAGGGCAAGGGCGCCCCGTGACCTCGCTGAGCTACCGTCAGATTGCTTCGAGTAGCGCCGCGTTGGCGAGGCCGCCCGCCTCGCACATGGTCTGCGGGCCGTAGCTGGTGCCGCGTTGCTCCATGGTGTGGACGAGGGTGGTCATCAGACGCGTGCCGCTGGCGCCCAGTGGGTGACCCAGTGCGATCGCACCGCCGTTGACGTTGACCTTCGCCGGATCCGCGCCGGTCTCCCGCAGCCAGGCCAGGACGACGCTGGCGAACGCCTCGTTGACTTCGAACAGGTCGATGTCCGCCAGCCGCAACCCGGCGCGACGTGCTGGCCACCCGGCTGCGCCGACTCGTGGAGGCGGGGGTGCTGGAGAAGCTCCCGTACAGCGAGCGGCCGCGGCGCTTCGAGTACCGCCCCACCCCGGCGGGCTGGGAGCTGCAGCCGGTACTGCTGATGCTCATGAAGTGGGGCGACCGGCACCTCGCCGACCGACCGCCGATGGTGCTGGAACACGCCTGCGGCGCCGACCTGACCCCGGTCGTGGTCTGCGGCCACTGCGGTCGGCAGGCCGACCAGGGCACTCTCACCCCACACGTCCTGGCCCCCGGCTGGACCCGCACCGGCCCGGCCGCCGACTGAGACACGCGGCGCCGCGGATCAACGCCTGCGGCGGCGCCCAGCGGCGATATGGATGCAAGCTGGGGACATGCCCCTTCGGCCGATCCGCGGAAGTCCACGCACCTGGCAGCCCGGACATGCGCCAGCGCTGGTCGTGATCCCGTTGGCGCTCATCGCCGCGGTCGTCACCGCCGACCTGCTCGCCCCGCCGCACATCCATCTGGGCCCGCTGCTGGTGGCGGCCCCCGCGGTCTCGGTCGCGTTCGCCGGCGCCCGGCTCACGTCGCTCATCGGGTTGCTCGCGGTCGGGGCGCAGATGCTGATCGGGGTGTACCGGGAGTCGCTGACCTCGGCCAACATCGACGCCCAGATCGCCGCGCTGGTCGTGGTCTCCGCCCTGCTGGTCGTCTTCTGCCTGGTACGGGACCGGCGCGAACGGCAACTGCACCGGGTGCGGTCGGTCGCCGAGGCCGCCCAGCACGTGCTGCTGCGACCGCTGCCCCGGCGCAGCGGCCCGCTGCGGATCGGCTGCCTGTACCTGCCCGCCGAGGAGGAGGCCGAAATGGGCGGCGACCTGTACGCCGCCGCCCGCACCCCCACCAGCACCCGGCTGCTCATCGGCGATGTGCGCGGCAAGGGACTGGCCGCCATCAGCCATGCCGCGCTGCTGCTCGGCGCCTTCCGTGCCGCCGCCCACCGGCTGGCCACCCTGCCCCGGCTGGCCATCCATCTCGACGGCGCCACCCGCTGGGACTCCAGCCAGTGGCGCTCGGCGTCGGACGAGGACACCGACGAGTTCTTCGCGACCGCGATCTTCATGGACATCCCCGACGACGAGTCGGTCGTCCACATGATCGTCTGCGGCCACCCGCCCCCGCTGCTGTTCCGCGACAACGAAGTGACCACGCTGCGGCCGAAGGCCAGCCATCTGCCCATCGGCCTGGGGGGAATGGTCGACGCCATTGAGTACGAGGTCGAGACGTCCCCGTTCGAGACCGACGACCTGCTGCTGTTCTACACCGACGGGGTGATCGAGGCCCGTGACGCGAAAGGGCGCTTCTACCCGCTCGCCGAACGGGCGGCGGCCTGGGCCAAGGACGACCCCGACGAAGTGGTCCGCAAGCTCCGCGACGACCTGCTGGACCATGCCCAGGGCCACCTCGGCGACGACGCGGCCGTGATCGCCATCCGCCGCGGCGGCCCCGCCACCAAACCGCCGTAACCGTAGAGGAGTTGGCGTGCCCCCGGTCACGTGTCGGGCGGCGGGGGCAGTCGTAGGTGCGCCAGGTCCGCGGGCACCGGCGCGGCCGGGCGGATGAACGGCGGGGCCTGGTCCGCCGACGCGGGCGCGTCGGCCAGCCGGAAGCGGTCCCTCAGCCGCCGGTAGAAGTCGGTCTGGCCGAGCCGCAGTAGCCGCAGCCGGGCCGGAGCCTTGTAGGCGGCCACCCAGTCGCCGGGGTTCAGCACCCCGCGCAGCTGGCCGTCGATGCTGACCGCCACCTGGCCGGACTGCGGCAGCACCCGCACCGCGATGGCCTCGTCCGCCGATGCCACCACGGTGCGGTCGAACGCCATGTGAGCGGCGACCGGGGTGAACACCACCGCGTCCGTGTACGGCGAGACGACGGGCCCCCCGGCCGCGAAGCTGTACGCCGTGGAGCCGGTGGGGGTGGCCACGATGACCGCGTCGGCCGAGTAGGCGGCGAGCAACTGGCCGGTGATGTAGACGCCAAGGCTGGCCTGCCGGTCCCGGGCGAGCTTCTCGAAGACCACGTCGTTGACGGCGATGACGTCCAGCGCGACGCCCCAGCCGACCTCCTGGTCACTGCGGGCCTTCGGCGGCGGCAGGGCGGGGCCGCGTGCGTAGCACAGCAGCGCCTCCATGCCGATCGGCATCTCCAGCGGGCGGGACGCCCGCAGCGTGAGCATCATGCGCTCCTCGACGGTGGCCCGCCCCTGGTACACCTCTTCCAGCGCGTCCAGCACCTCGTCCGCGGTGGTCTCGGTGAGGAATCCGAGACGGCCCACGTTCACGCCCAGCACCGCGGCGCCGTTCTTGGCCGCGATGCGCGCACCCCGCAGGAACGTGCCGTCGCCGCCGAAGGTGACGATCAGGTCGGGGTGCCCGGCCGCCGCCGCCTCCTCCTGGCCGCTGCGCCGCGGGATGTCGCTGCGCCACACGTCGATCTCGGTGCAGGGGATACCCCGGTCCGCACACCAGGCGCGCACGGCGCCAGCCGCCGCGACCGCTACGGGGCGCGCCTGGTGGACCACTAGGCCAAGCCGGTTGACAGCCATCGTCGTCTCCACGGTAGAGCCAAGCGGGCCACGCGGCGCGCCGGGCGCGCCTCACTCACGGCGGACCGGCCGGCGGCCGGGCGGCTGCTCCGGTTCCGGGCGCGTCGTGGTGGGCGCGAGCGGCCGGGTCTGCGGGCCCTTGTCGGAGACGGTGACCATCTCGTCGCAGTGCCGGATCTCCAGCGGCGCGCCCTCCAGCAGGGTGTATGTGGCGGACGCGTCGGTGATCTCGACCCGTAGCCGCCGCCCGCGCATCTGCACCGCGAACGCGAGCCGCCGCAGCCGCTCGGGCAGCCGAGGCGCGAAGCACAGCACCCCGTCGCGGTGCCGCATGCCGCCGAAGCCCGCGACGAGGGTGAGCCAGGTACCGGCGAGCGAGGCGATGTGCAGCCCGTCCCGGGTGTTGTTCTCCAGGTCGTGCAGGTCCATCAGGGCCGCCTCCGACAGGTAGTCGTAGGCCAGCCCCAGGTGGCCGACCTCGGCCGCCATCACTCCCTGCACGCACGCCGACAGTGAGGAGTCCCGTACCGTCAGTGCCTCGTAGTAGTCGAAGTTGCGCGCCTTCTGCTCCTCGTCGAAGGCGTCACCGCGCACGACCATCGCGAACACCAGGTCCGCCTGTTTGACCACCTGCTTGCGGTACAGGTCGAAGTACGGGAAGTGCAGCAGCAGCGGGTACTGGTCGGGCTGCGTACCGTCGAAGTCCCACACCTGGTGGCGGGTGAACCCAGCGGACTGCTCGTGCACGCGCAGCGCGCTGTTGTACGGCAGGGTCATCGCGTCGGCGGCGTCGCGCCAGGCGGCGGTCTCCTCGTCGTCGACCCCCAGGGCGGCCCCCTCCTTCTCGTGGCGTTCCACGGCGCTGGCGGCGGCCCGCAGGTTCAACTGGGCCAGCAGATTGGTGTACAGGTTGTCGTCCGCGATGGCGCTGTACTCGTCGGGCCCGGTCACCCCGTCGATGTGGAAGCGGCCGTGCGGATCGTGGTGGCCCAGGGAGTGCCACAGCCGCGCGGTCTCCACCAGCAGTTCCACGCCGGTCTCCCGCTCGAACTCCTCGTCGTCGGTGACCGCCACATAGCGGGTCACGGCGTACGCGATGTCCGCGTTGACGTGGAAGGCGGCGGTTCCGGCCGGCCAGTAGCCGGAGCACTCCGAACCCTCGATGGTGCGCCAGGGGAAGGCCGCTCCCTTCAGGCTCAGTTGGCGGGCGCGGTCCCGGGCGGCCGGCAGCGTGGACTGCCGCCAGCGCAGCGCGTCGGCCACCGTGTGCGGCGCGGTGTGGGTGAGCACCGGCAGTACGAAGCTCTCGGTGTCCCAGAACGAGTGCCCGTCATAGCCGGAACCCGTCAGGCCCTTCGACGGAATCGCCCGCTGCTCGGCGCGCGCTCCGGCCTGCAGTACGTGGAACAGGGCGAAGCGGATGGCCTGTTGGATCTCCTCGTCGCCGTCGATCTCGACGTCACCGCGCGCCCAGAACTCGTCCAGGTAGTCGCGCTGCTCGTCCAGCAGCCCCTGCCAGCCCGTGCTGCGGGCCGCGGCCAGCGCGGCGTCCGTCTGGTCGCGCACAGCCGGCCGGGAGCGGCCCCCGGACCAGCCGTAGGCGACGAACTTCTCCAGTCGCAGCGTCTCGCCGGGTGCCAGCTCGGAGGTGACGGTGAGTCGGCCGATGTGCCCGCTGCTCTCGCTGGCGGACTGGGTGGACGGCGGCCCCTGCACGATGTGGTCGGCGGCCGCCGCGACCCGCAGCCCGCTGTGTTTGGTGCAGTGCAGCAGCCGCATCCGCATGCCGTCGGAGTAGTGCTCCTCCGGCATCAGTGGGGACTCCAGAACGGCGGAGACCCGGGGGTCGCCGGTGGTCTTCGGCAACTGCTCGTTGGCCACGAGTTCGGACTGGACGACTATCCTCACCTTGGCGTCCAGCGGCTCCACCTCGTAGGCGACGGCCGCCACGGAGCGCTGGGTGAGCGAGACAAGGCGGGTGGAGCGCACCCTGATGGTGGTTCCGGCGGGCGAGGTCCACTCACACGTGCGGTGCAGGAATCCGCCGCGCAGGTCCAGGACGCGTTCGTGGGAACGCAGCCGCCCGTAGCGCAGATCGAACGGTTCGTCATCCACTAGCAGCCGGATGATCTTGCCGTTGGTCACGTTGATCATGGTCTGGCCGGACTCCGGAAAGCCGTAACCCGCCTCGGCGTACGGCAGCGGATGCACCTCGTGCACGCCGTTGAGGTAGCTGCCGGGCAGGCCGTGCGGCTCGCCCTCGTCCAGGTTGCCGCGCCAGCCGACATGCCCGTTGGACAGCGCGAACACCGACTCGCTCTGCGCGAGTACGTCGAGGTGCAGGCTGGTCTCGCGCAGGCGCCAGGGCTCGACCGCGAACGACGGGTGGCTGATCATGCGTGGTCCTCCAGTAGCTCCGCGAGGTCGCGCACCACGATGTCCGCGCCGTGTGCGCGCAGGGCGTCCGCCTGGCCGACGCGGTCCACGCCCACCACGTAACCGAAGTGGCCGCCGCGACCCGCGTCCATCCCCGCCAGGGCGTCCTCGAACACGGCCGCCGCCGAGGGCTCGACGCCCAGGTCGTGCGCGGCCTCCAGGTAGGTGTCCGGGTGCGGCTTGCCCGGAAGCTTGCGCTCCGCCGCGACGATGCCGTCGATGCGCACGCCGAAGCACTTCTCCATACCGACCGAGACCAGCACGTCACGGCAGTTGGCGCTGGAGGAGACCACTGCCGTGCCCAGCCCGGCGGCGCGCGCCGCCTCGACGTAGCGGACCGAACCCGGATATGCCTCGACGCCCTCGGTACGGATCTTCTCCAGCAAGAGCTCGTTCTTCCGGTTGCCCAGACCCCGCACGGTCTCCCGGTCTGGCGGGTCGTCATCGCCGCCCTCCGGCAACTCGATGCCGCGCGAGGCGAGGAACGTCCGCACACCGTCCGCCCGCGGGCGACCGTCGACGTACTCGTCGTAGTCGGCGACCGCGTCGAACGGGCGGAAGCCCGGCCCCTCACGGCGCCGCAGGAACTCGTCAAACGTCGCCTTCCACGCGGCGGCGTGCACCACCGCGGTCTTCGTCAGCACACCGTCAAGGTCGAACAAGCACGCCCGGATGCCGTCCGGGAGACCGATCTTCGTCATGGAACGCGCGTGCCCGCGCCCCGTCCCCGGCATGCCTGTCACCGGCCCGGGCCAGCCGGACGCCGGAGAGTTGTCAGCCATGCCGACGAATCGGGCACCGCCCTCGGCGTACGGCGGACCTGGCCGCCGCCGTGGGTTTTCCACAACCCGGCAGGGGAAGCGGCGCGTTAGGAGTCACCGGCCAGGCGGCGCCGTCACACTGGCCCGGAGGCGGTTGACGACGAGAGGTCAGGTGAGGTCTCCGTGACGTTTGGACTGGCTCCCCGCAAGGCGCAGCCGAGGGTGCCGTTGCGCCACGGCGAGGGCGACAAGTCCCGTCTGACCAGCGTCGAGGGCCTGGCCGCGCTCTCCCTTGACGCGCTCAGCTCGGTGGCATACGGCCCCGAGGCGATCGTCGTCGTCCTGGTCGCGGCCGGGACCGGAGCGCTGACCGCCGCACTCCCGATCACCCTGGTCATCACCGGCCTGCTGGTGGTGCTCACCATCTCCTACTGCCAGGTGATCGCGGTCCACCCGGACGGCGGCGGGGCCTACGCGGTGGCCAAGAAGAACCTGGGAGCCCGGGCCAGTCTGCTGGCGGCGGCGAGCCTGGTGGTGGACTACGTGCTGACCGTGGCGGTCAGCCTCGCCGCGGGCGCGGGCAGCCTCGCCTCGGCCTTCCCCGTGCTCGGCCACCATCTGCTGGCCGTCTGCCTGGTCGGCCTCGCCCTGCTCACCGCCGTGAACCTGCGCGGCATCGCGGAGAGCGCCCGCTTCCTGATGCTGCCCACGGTGCTGTTCATCGTGAGCATCCTCGGCATCGTCGTCGTGGGCCTGCTGCGCTCGCATCCGGCCGCCAGCGTGGGTACCGCGCAACCCGTCCATGCCTCCGAAACCCTCGGCCTGCTCCTGCTGTTGAAGGCTTTCTCCTCCGGATGCTCCGCGCTGACCGGAGTGGAGGCGATCGCCAACGGCGTACCGGCGTTCCGCGAGCCACGCGTCAAACGCGCCCAGCACACCGAGTTGATGCTGGGCACACTGCTCGCCGTGATGCTCGTCGGCCTGTCGATCCTGATCCGCCGCGACCATGTCGCACCACGCGGGGGAGTGACCGTACTGGCCCAACTGACCGCCGGCGCCTACGGAACCGGCTGGCCGTACTACGCGAGCAACCTCATCGCCACCCTCGCCCTCGCGCTGGCCGCGAACACCAGCTTCGGCGGACTGCCCGTGCTGATGAGCCTGTTGTCCCGCGACAACAGGCTGCCGCACGTGTTCGGCCTGCGCGCCGAACGCCCGGTGTACCGCTACGGAGTGGGGGCCCTGGCGCTGCTGGCCGCCGCGCTGCTGATCGCGGTGGGCGGCAACACCCAGCGGCTGATCCCGCTGTTCGCCATCGGGGTGTTCATCGGCTTCACCATCAGCCAGGCGGGCCTGGTACGGCACTGGGCCAAGGAGCGCCCGGACGGCTGGGTGCCCCGGGCACTGATCAACGGCACCGGCGCGGTGCTCACCGCGGTGGCGTGTCTGGTCCTGCTCACCACCAAGTTCATGGCCGGCGCCTGGGTGGTGGTCATCGCGGTGCCGCTGCTGATGCTGCTGTTCACCCGAATCCACCGGTACTACACGGTCGTTGGCGCCGAGCTGGGGCTGGGCCGGATTCCCGGCAGGCCGATCGAGGGCAGCAGCCTGGTCATCGTTCCGCTGGGCGAGATCAGCAAGCTCGCCCAGGCCGCGATCAGCGCCGCCCTCGCCCTCGGCGGCGAGGTCGTCGCACTGTCCGTGCACACCGACCCCGACAAGGCCGAAGCGCTGCGACGCAGATGGCAGGAGTGGAACCCGGGCGTTCCACTCGACATCGTCGACAGCCCGCAGCGCTCCCTGGTCCAGCCCATCGTCGACTACGTACAGCACGCCGCACGCGACGGCAGAGTGGTCACCGTGCTGATCCCGCAGGTCGAACCCCGCCACCGGCGCTACGAGTTCCTGCAGAGCCAGCGCGGCCTCCTGCTCGCCACCGCCCTGCGCTACCGCACCGACGCGGTCGTGAGCGTCCTGCCGTACCGGTTGAGCGTATAGCGGCTACGGCGTTGCGGTGAGCCGCTCCACCAGCCAGTCCGCGCCGTGCAGATCGATGCGGGCGCTGAACTGCCGTGCTGCGCCCAGCCCTCCGCAACGCTGCGCCAGGGGCTCGATGACGTACGGATTCAGCTCGTCCCAGTCGATCCGGTACGGGCCGCTGACCGTCGCCGTGGCCCGGATCCTCGTTTCGTGCGCGGCGCTTACGGCGGCGTAGAACCCGCCCAGGCTGAGCCCGATCACCCCGATCCTGGCGGCATCGACACCGAGACGGCCCTCCAGCGCGTCGGTCTCGCCGACGACTGCGGCATCACCGAACGGGTCGGCGGCCCGAACCTCGGCCTGCCGCACTTCACCCTGGCCAACTGCCACCACCGCAGCCACCCCGCGCAAACCCAGGCCCTGCACCGCTACCTGCGCTGGCGCAACGCCAACGCCCGCCACCCCGACGTACTTGCCGCCCAACGCAAGGAACGCGCCTGCATCCGCAGCGAGAAGGGCATCCGCTGGGGCGGACGCCCCCTCAACGCCGCAGCCTGACCGACCGCGAACCGCAGCCCCCGGAGTACCGAAAGGGACAAGTTCACGAGAAGGACAGCGACAGAAGGACGACTCAGGAGGCGGACGGCTCGATCTCCCCCGCAAAGACGATGACCTGGTCGATGAGGCTCCGCCGCAGATGGACGACGTCCGTTCCCGCCAGGCGGGGGCCTCCATCGGGCGTGGTGAAGACCCACTGGTACCGGGCCCACTCATCAGGCATGTCCACCGCTGAGCAGCGCACCATCGTGCCGGTCCCCGCCGGGTGGCGCCGGATGTCCAGCACGAACCGCTCGACCGCCGCGATTCCTTCGCTGCGACCCAACGGTCCCCAGAAGACCACGTCTGAGGTCAGGGCCTGGGAGAGCAGGGCAGTCACATAGCCGTCGTCCGAGGCGTTAAACGCGGAAATGAACGTGTCGATTGCGGAGCGTGCCGTCTCTTCCTGCATGCCCCAGTAATACCAGCCTTGCGCGTGCGCTCGTCCCGCGAGCCGCCTTCCGATCACGGTGGACCGTCCCGGTCACAGCACTAGACGCGCTGCTAAGGGCGTTCACCGAGACGGCGGGCAGTAGCAGATGGCTGGAGTACGACCGGGACGACTGGCTGCCGGAGGCGGGCGCCCTCACCCCGCTCGTCTCACGCCGGGACGGGGTGCTGTAGCGCGGGCGCGGCGGGCAGCGACACCACCATCGTCAGGCCGCCGCCCGGCGTGTCCTCGGGCAGGAGGGTGCCGCCCATCGCCTCGGTGAAGCCCCGGGAAAGCGCGAGGCCGAGTCCGAGGCCGGTGGTGTCGTCGGTGTCGCCCAGCCGTTGGAAGGGTTCGAAGGCCCGAGGAAGACCTTCAGCCGACCGGGCCGGGTATCTGGCGGGTCGGCGGCGACATCGCTGTTGGCCACCGGGAACTCTCCTCGATCCGTACGGTGTCTCTTTGTCCATATCGTGGCGCCGCCAGGACCAGCTCAAAGGGGCGGATCGGCGATGTTGACACGATTCTGACCCCCGGGCGTGCGGTCGGCCCGCCATGACCGGCTCGCCGGTACGCGCCAGGTCAGCGACCCTGTAAGCAGGGAGACGGGAGGTACCGCCATGCGTCGCTTCCTGCACAGGGACCTCGCCGCGATCGTGGCCGGGCTGGTGGCTCCGCTGGCCGTGGCCGCGGCGCTGGTATCCGCCCGTGCGCACATCTCCAACACCGACGTGGCGCTGGTACTGGTCGTGGTCATCGTCGCGGTGGCCGCCATCGGACACCGCGTGGCGGGTGCCCTCGCGGCGCTGTCGGCCGCCGCCTGGTTCGACTTCTTCTTCACCCGGCCGTACGAGCGGTTCGCCATCACCAAGTCCGCGGACATCCGTACGGCGGTGCTGCTGCTACTGGTGGGCCTCGCGGTCTCCCAGCTGGCGGCGCGGGCCAGACGGCTGAAGGTGATCACGATCACCGACGCCCAGTACCTCGGAGCGATCCACGCCACCGCGGCCCGGGCGCAGACCGCGACCTCAGCGGCCCAGGTGGTCGACCAGGTCAAGCGGCAGCTGAGCGAACTGCTCCAGCTGCGCGACTGCCGCTTCGAGTACGGATCACTGCTGGGCCACCCCGCGCAGCTGCGACCGGACGGCAGTGTGCTGGTCGGGCGCCGGAGCTGGGACGTCGACCAGCAGGGGCTGCCGGACGAGGAGATCGAGCTGCGCGCGTTCGGCAACGGCCGCTACCTCGGCCGGTTCATGATGCGTCCGGCACAGGGCGCCAAACCACCGCTACAGGCCCGCCTGGTCGCGGTCATCCTGGCCGAACAGGCCGGATCGGCCCTCGACACGGCGGGAACGACGCTGGAGGACTAGCCAACTCCTTCTGCGACCAGCCCCGTTGGCTCACCCGCCGGGGTGGGCCGAGGTCGGGAACGTCAGGGTCACGGAGAACGCGGGGCCGCTCGTCGCGGGCTCCAGGGTGCCGCCCATCGCCTCCGTCAGGTCACGCGCCAGCCGCAGCGCCAGACTGTCCGACCTGGCGTCAGGGGCGCTGGCCCGGGACGTGTTGTCCACGATGCCGTCGGTGACCCGGATCAGCAGCCGGTCGGGCAGTACTTCGGCGGTCAGCGTCGGAGGTCGGCCCTCGGGGCTGTGCCGCAGCGCGTCCGCGCTCAGGGCCGTGAGGGTGCGGGTCAGCGCGGCGGCGTCGGCGATGACGTCGGGCGTCCGCTCCGGTAGTTGGAGCAGGATGGTGTGGCGGCCGGGACCGAGGTCGTCCAGGGCCGCCGCCAGCACCTCGTCCAGGTCGACCGGGCGCAGGTACAGTTCGAGCGCCCCGGCGTGCAGGCGGCCCAACCGGTCGAGGTCGGCGACGAGTTGGACGGCCCGATGCACCGCCGACAGCGCCGCGTCGAGCAACTGGTCCCGCTCCGCGGCCGAGGCGGCGGGCTCCCGTAGCCGCGCCAGCGCCGTCTGAGCCGAGTGCAGCGGGGACCGCAGATCGCGCCCCGCGGTCATCAGCAGTGAGGTACGGGTGCGTTCGGCCGCGGCCCGGTTGTCCGTCTCGGCGGCGCGCCGGGCCAGTCGGCCGTGAACGTGCGCCAGTCCCAACTGCGCCGCGCACGCGGCGAGCACCCGCTGGTCATCGGCGCTCAGCGGACGGCCGCGCGCGGCCAGCGTGAGGTCGTCGGTCACCGGACTCTCGACGTCCGCCTCGTACGGACGCTCCGCAGGACGCTCGCCCGCGCTGGCTACCACGTACCAGCGCGGCCGCGGTCCGTTCGCCCGGTCGCGTTCCAGGAGACTGACCGCGGTTAGGCCGAAGTACTCACGTACCAGTTCCAGCAGGGTGGGCAGGTTCTGCCCGTGCATCATGGCGGTCGCCAGGCGGCTCAGGGCGCGCGCCTCCGTGGTGGCCCGCAGGGCCTGGTACGTACGCCGGGCGGCGGTCCCGGCGGCCGTGCCGACGAGCGTGGCGGTGACGATGAACACGACCAGCGCCACGACGTCGTTGAGGCGCTCGATGTCCAGCGAGTGCACGGGCGGGGTGAAGTAGTAGTCGGTCAGCATCCCGGCGGCGACGGCGGCGATCAGCGCCGGATACAGGCCGCCGACGAGCGCGATCACCACGATCGCCAGCATGTACAGCACGAGGTCGATGGCGAGACCGAGGTGGCCGCGCAGTACCACCAGCACGGCGGTCAGCGCGGGCAGCAGCAGCACCGTGGCGGCCATCGCCGACCAGTAGCGGCGCGGCCCGGTGCCTCGGGCCGGGTGCGGTGGCCGCACCAGCGGGGTGGCCGCACCGGCCGCCTCCTCGTGGGTGACGATGTGCACGTCGATGGGGCCCGAGCCGTCGATGGTGCGCTTGCCCACTCCCGCCCGCAACAGTGAGCGCAGCCGGCCCCGGCGGCTGGCGCCCAGCACGATCTGGGTGACGTTCTCGGCCTGGGCGAACTGCAACAGCGCCTCGACGATGTCCTCGCCGGTGGTCTGGTGGTAGCTGCCGCCCAGTGCCTCCACCAGGGTTCGCTGCTCGGCCAGCGCCGCGGGGTCGGCGTCGGCCAGCCCGTCGCTGGGGACGACGTGCACGGCCAGCAGTTCACTGCCCGGCGTCTTGGCGGTGATCCGGGCGGCCCGGCGGATCAGCGTCTCACCCTCCGGGCCACCGGTCAGACCGACCAGGATCCGCTCCCGGGTCTCCCACGGCGCGGCGATCCCGTGCTCCGCGCGGTACCGCTGCAGCCCCTCCTCCACCCGGTCGGCCAGCCACAGCAGGGCCAGTTCGCGCAGCGCGGTGAGGTTGCCGACCCGGAAGTAGTGGGTGAGCGCGGCCTCGATGCGGTCCGGCGGGTAGATGTCCCCGTGGGCCAGCCTGCGGCGCACCACCTCTGGCGGCAGATCGACCAACTCGATCTGGTCGGCCCGCCTGGCCACCTCGTCGGGAAGCGTTTCCTGCTGTCTGATCCCGGTGATCTGCTCGACCACGTCGTTGACGGACTCCAGATGCTGGACGTTGAGCGTGCTGACCACGTCGACGCCCGCCGCCAGCAGTTCCTCGACGTCCTGCCACCGCTTGGCGTTGCGCGATCCCGGTACGTTGGTGTGGGCCAGCTCGTCGACCAGGGCGACCTGCGGGAGGCGGGCCAGCACCGCGTCCAGGTCCATCTCGGTGAAGTCGCTGCCGCGGTACCTGAGGCTCCGGCGGGGGACGGTCTCCAGGCCCTCGGCCAGGGCCATGGTCGGCCGCCGCCCGTGCGGTTCGAACAGTCCGATCACCACGTCGGTGCCCTGGGAGCGCAACCGCTGGCCCTCCTTGAGCATGGCGTAGGTCTTGCCGACCCCGGGGGCGGCCCCGAGGTAGATCCGCAGACGCCCACGCGCCATTGGCGTGCTCCCGCCGACTCATCACGATGCGTAACCGTGTCCCTGGCACTCCCATGGTGCGCCCGAGCGGGCTTCGAGGCAGTGTTCGAGTCGTACCGCGTGTCCGGAATTCACAGCGAATACCCAGGTGCCGAACAGTGTGCTCAGCCACCGCTCAATGGCTTGACCACTCAATCGGCTGCGGCGTGTCAAAAGCTCATCAGGGCGCCGCTCGATAGCGTCAGAGCTCCGCTAACGGGGGTCGTCAGCGGGGGCCGGCAGCCCTTCGCTGAAAGGGCCGGTTTCAGCCGACACCGCCCTCGGCTTGAGCGCCCCCACTTCTTCACGCCGCGGCCGAGCGGTCCCGTACCGTCATCTGCTCCGCGGGGGTGTGCCGCACATGTCGGACCTTCTCTTCATCGGCCTCATCATCGTGGCCTTCGCCCTCATCGGGCTGGCCGCCAAGGGGGTGCGGCGGCTGTGAGCGTCGAAAACATCGTGGGCCTGATCGTCGCCGTGGGCCTTGTGCTGTATCTGGTGTTCTGCCTGATCTTCCCCGAGAAGTTCTAGTCGCCTCGACCCGCCTCCTGAACCGGAGAGGTCCTCCATGAACGAAACTCTCGCGGGCTGGCTCCAGATCCTCGCCCTGGTGGGCGCGCTGGCCCTGTCCTTCCGGCCGCTGGGCGACTACATGGCCCATGTCCTCACCTCCCCCCGGCACTGGCGGGTGGAGCGGCTGGTGTACCGGATCGGCGGTGTGCGGGGGGACGCCGACCAGACGTGGCCCGCCTACCTACGCAGCGTGCTGACGTTCTCCGCGGTGTCGGTGCTTTTCCTGTACGCCTTCCAGCGGCTGCAGAACCATCTGCTGCTCTCCCTCGGCATGAAACCGGTGGCGCCGTCCCTGGCGTTCAACACGGCGGCGTCGTTCGTCACCAACACCAACTGGCAGGCCTACTCGGGCGAGTCGACCATGGGCCACCTGGTGCAGATGGCGGGCCTGGCGGTGCAGAACTTCGTCTCCGCCGCCGTGGGCATCGCCGTGGTCGCCGCCCTGATCCGCGGCTTCACCCGGAAGAAGACCGACCGGGTCGGCAACTTCTGGGTGGACCTCACCAGGATCGTGCTGCGGGTGCTGCTGCCGATCGCCTTCGTGATGGCCGTCGTGCTGGTCGCCGGCGGTGTGATCGAGAACTTCCACGGCATCCAGTCGATCACCACGATCGCGGGCGACCACCAGAGCATCACCGGCGGCCCGGTCGCCTCACAGGAGGCGATCAAGGAACTGGGCACCAACGGCGGCGGCTTCTACAACGCCAACTCCGCGCACCCGTTCGAGAACCCCAACCCGTTCACCAACTGGCTTGAGATCTACCTGCTGTTGGTGATCGGCTTCTCCATGCCGCGCACCTTCGGCACCATGGTCGGGGACCGCCGCCAGGGCTATGCCATCGTCGCCGTGATGGGTCTGATCTGGGCGGCGTCGGTGGCCATCGTGACCGCCAACGAACTGCACAGCGTGAGCAGTTCCGTCGGGCACGCGGCCGGCGGAATGATGGAGGGCAAGGAGCAGCGGTTCGGCATCTGGGCCTCCGCGCTGTTCGCCGTGTCCACCACGCTCACCTCCTGCGGCGCGGTCGACTCCTTCCACGACTCGTACACGCCGGGCGGCGGCGGGACGACCATCTTCAACATGATGCTGGGGGAGATCGCGCCCGGCGGCACCGGCTCCGGTCTGTACGGCATCCTGATCCTGGCGGTCGTCGCGGTGTTCGTGGCCGGACTGATGGTCGGCCGCACCCCCGAGTACCTGGGCAAGAAGCTCGGCGCCCGGGAGATGAAGTTCGCCTCGCTGTACATCCTGACCACGCCCGGCATCGTGCTGGTGGGGGCCGGTATCGCGATGGCCCTGCCGGGGGAGCGGGCCGCGATGCTCAACGCGGGCCCGCACGGCTTCTCGGAGGTGCTGTACGCGTTCACCTCGGCCGCCAACAACAACGGCTCGGCGTTCGCGGGCCTTTCGGCCAACACCGTCTGGTACAACACCGCGCTCGGCGTGGCGATGCTGTTCGGCCGCTTCCTGCCCATCGTGTTCGTGCTGGCGCTGGCCGGGTCGCTCGCCCGCCAGCAGGCGGTGCCGGTCACCGCGGGCACGCTGCCCACCCACCGGCCGCAGTTCGTCGGCCTGCTCGCGGGTGTGATCCTCATCGTCGTTGGCCTCACATACTTCCCCGCCCTCGCGCTGGGACCTCTCGCGGAAGGGTTGCACTGATGCCCACGGCCACCGCTCAACCCCCCGTGTCGAAGGACCCGTTGGCGCCCAACGTGCACCGGGTCTCCGGTGGACTGCTCGACCCCAAGCAGTTGGTGACCTCCTTTCCCGGCGCGCTGCGCAAGCTCGATCCGCGGGTGATGGTGCGGAACCCGGTGATGTTCGTCGTGGAGGTCGGCGCTGTGCTGACCACCCTGTCGGCGATCAAGGACCCGGGCGTCTTCGCCTGGGTGATCACCGTGTGGCTGTGGCTCACCGTCGTCTTCGCCAACCTGTCGGAGGCGGTCGCCGAGGGGCGTGGCAAGGCGCAGGCGGAGACGCTGCGAAAGACGAAGACCGACACCATGGCCCGTCGGCTGCCCGCCGACTGGCGGCCGGGCGCCACCGACCTCACCGAAGAGGAGGTTCCGGCGACGGCGCTGCGGCTGGGCGACCACGTGGTGGTCGAGGCGGGCCAGATCATCCCCGGTGACGGCGACGTTGTCGAGGGCGTCGCCAGCGTCGACGAGTCTGCGATCACCGGTGAGTCGGCGCCGGTCATCCGCGAGTCGGGCGGTGACCGCTCGGCGGTCACCGGCGGTACCAAGGTGCTGTCCGACCGGATCGTCGTGCGGATCACCTCCAAGCCGGGGGAGACCTTCATCGACCGGATGATCGCCCTGGTGGAGGGCGCGGCCCGGCAGAAGACCCCCAACGAGATCGCGTTGAACATCCTGTTGGCCTCGCTGACCATCGTCTTTCTGGTGGCCGTGGTGACGTTGCAGCCGTTCGCCATCTTCGCGGGCGCCGAGCAGAGCATCGTGATCCTGGTGGCGCTGGTGGTCGCACTGATCCCGACCACCATCGGCGCGTTGCTGTCGGCGATCGGCATCGCGGGTATGGACCGGCTGGTGCAGCGAAACGTACTGGCCATGTCCGGCAGGGCCGTTGAGGCGGCGGGCGATGTGAACACCCTGCTGCTGGACAAGACCGGCACCATCACTCTGGGCAACCGTCAGGCCGCCGAGTTCCTTCCGGTCAGCGGGGTGCGGGTGGAGGAGCTCGCGGACGCCGCCCAGCTGTCGTCCATCGCCGACGAGACGCCCGAGGGCCGCTCGGTCGTCGTGCTGGCCAAGGAGCGGTACGCGCTGCGCGGGCGCGGCGAAGGGGAGTTGGCGCACGCCGAGTTCGTCCCCTTCACCGCCCAGACCCGGATGTCGGGCGTGGACCTGGACAGTTCCGAGGACAACCGATCCCTGCGCAAGGGCGCGGCGACCGCCGTGATGCGCTGGGTCAGGGAGCACGGCGGACATCCCACCGAGGAGGTCGGCCCGATCGTGGACGGCATCTCCGCGAGTGGCGGCACACCGCTGGTCGTCGGCGAGGTCGCCCGCCACGAGGACACGAGCACCGCCCGGATCCTCGGGGTCATCCACCTCAAGGACGTGGTCAAGCCGGGTATTCGGGAGCGCTTCGAGGAGTTGCGCCGGATGGGCATCAAGACCGTGATGATCACCGGTGACAACCCGCTGACCGCTCGGGCCATCGCCCAGGAGGCGGGAGTCGACGACTTCCTCGCGGAGGCGACTCCCGAGGACAAGATGGCGCTGATCAAGCGGGAGCAGGCGGGCGGCAAGCTGGTCGCGATGACCGGTGACGGCACCAACGACGCTCCGGCGCTGGCCCAGGCGGACGTCGGTGTGGCGATGAACACCGGTACCTCGGCCGCCAAGGAGGCCGGGAACATGGTGGACCTGGACTCCAACCCGACCAAGCTCATTGAAATCGTCGAGATCGGCAAGCAACTCCTCATCACCCGGGGCGCGTTGACGACCTTCTCCATCGCCAACGACGTGGCGAAGTACTTCGCCATCATCCCGGCCATGTTCGCCAGCGTCTATCCGGGCCTGCGTCGGCTGAACATCATGGCCCTGCACAGCCCGACCTCTGCGATCTCCTCGGCGATCATCTTCAACGCCCTGATCATCGTCGCGCTGATCCCCCTCGCCCTGCGCGGGGTGCGCTACCGGCCCTCGTCGGCGGCCTCGCTGCTCACCCGCAACATCGTGCTGTACGGCTTCGGAGGACTGGTGCTGCCGTTCATCGGCATCAAACTGATCGACCTGCTCGTCCAGTTCGTCCCCGGACTGCACTGACCAAGGAAGGCGTCCTCATGGCTGGCTCTCTCACCCGCCTGCTCCGCCACCACCTGGCGGCGCTGCGGATGCTGCTGGTGTTCACGGTCATCACGGGCATCGTCTATCCACTGGTGGTGACCGGAATCGCCCAGGCAGTCTTCCCACACCAGGCCAACGGGTCCTTGCTAAAGGACGGAAGGCGGCCGGTCGCCTCCTCGCTCATCGGCCAGAACTTCAACCTGCCGCCCAGGAAGGGGCAGACCACCGGCGCCCCGGACCCCAGGTGGTTCCAACCCCGGCCCTCCGCGGCCGGACCGACCGGCTACGACCCGACGAACTCCGGAGCCTCCAACCTCGGCCCCAACAACGCGGGTCTGGTCAAGGCGGTCAAGGACCGCCGGGCCGCCGTAGCCGCGTTCGACGGCGTGCCGCCGAGCAGCGTCCCCGCCGACGCGGTCACCGCGTCGGGCTCCGGTCTCGACCCGGACATCTCACCCACATACGCCTACGAGCAGGTCAACCGGGTGGCGAAGGCCCGCGGCCTGGACCCGGTGGCGGTACGGAAGTTGGTCGCCGAGCACGTCCAGGGCCGCAACCTCGGATTCCTGGGTCAAGAACGCGTCAATGTCGTCGTGCTCAACCACGATCTGGCCGCGTTGAAGTGACGATGAAACGGAACCCAACTGCACACAGCACGCCGCCCGGGTGAGCTCCCCCTCGCCCGGGCGGCGTGCCGTCCGGTCAAGGAGGGCTCCGGGTGACGCGGAGCATCGGCACGGCCGCCGCGCCTGGCGGCCGACCCGGCAGGCTGAAGGTCTTCCTCGGCGCCGCGCCCGGGGTCGGCAAGACCTACCGTATGCTGGACGAAGGGCGCCGCCGGGCCCGCCGCGGCACCGATGTGGTGGTGGCCTACGCCGAGTGCCACAACCGTCCGCACACCGAGGAGATGCTGGTCGGCCTGGAGCTGCTGCCCAGGACCCGGCGCCAGTACCGGGGGCGGGAGTTCGAGGAGATGGACCTGGACGCGGTCCTCGCACGCCGCCCCGAAGTGGCGCTCGTTGACGAGCTACCGCACACCAACATCCCCGGCGGACGGCACGCCAAGCGCTGGCAGGACGTCGAGGAACTGCTCGCCGCCGGAATCGACGTGCTCACCACGGTCAACATCCAGCACCTTGAGTCACTCAACGATGTGGTGGAGAAGATCACCGGGGTGCCGCAGCGGGAGACCCTGCCCGACGAGATCGTCCGCCGCGCCGAGCAGATCGAACTGGTCGACATGCCCGCCGAGGCGGTGCGCCGCCGGATGGCGCACGGCAACATCTACGGCCCGGACAAGGTCGACGCGGCGCTGTCGCACTACTTCCGGGTGGGAAACCTCACCGCGCTGCGGGAGTTGGCGCTGCTGTGGGTCGCGGGCCGGGTGGACGAGACGTTGCAGCGGTACCGCAGCGAGCACGCCATCGGGGGGGTCTGGGAGACCCGTGAGCGCGTCGTGGTGGCGCTGACCGGCGGGCCGGAGGGCGAGACGCTGATCCGCCGCGCGGTGCGGATCGCCAGCCGGGCCTCCGGTGGAGATCTGCTCGCCGTCCATGTGGTGCGCAGTGACGGGCTCTCCGGCGCGTCTCCGGCCGCCCTCGCCAGTCAGCGCAAGCTGGTGGAGAGCCTGGGCGGCAGCTTCCACTCCGTAGTCGGCGACCATGTGCCCACCGCGCTGCTGGAGTTCGCCCGCGCGGAGAACGCCACCCAGCTGGTGCTCGGCACGAGCCGCCGCAACCGGCTGGAGCACCTGCTGAACGGGCGCGGCATCGGCGAGACCACCGTCGAGCTGTCCGGTGACATCGATGTGCACATGGTCACCCATGAACGGATGGGCCGTGGACGCCGGTTGGCGGTCTCCGGCGTCCGGGCGCCGCTGGTGCGACGGATCGCCGGGGCGGTCGCCGCGGTGCTGCTGCCGGTACTGCTGACCGTGGCGCTGCGTGGCGTCGGCAGCGGGCTG
Organism: Streptomyces silvisoli; assembly: GCF_029269905.1. Classification (NCBI taxonomy): domain Bacteria; kingdom Bacillati; phylum Actinomycetota; class Actinomycetes; order Kitasatosporales; family Streptomycetaceae; genus Streptomyces; species Streptomyces silvisoli. The sequence continues at coordinate 149,967 of NZ_JARJBC010000005.1, forward strand.
AACCTCACCAGCCAGGCGCTGCTGCTCCTGCTGACCGTGGTGGGGGTCGCGGCGATCGGCGGTGTCGGCTCGGCACTGCTGTCCGCGGTCACCGCCTCCCTGCTGCTGAACTACTACTTCATCCCGCCCATCGGCGAGTTCACCATCACCGAGCCCAACAACGTCCTGGCACTGGCCGCGTTCGCCATAGTGGCGGTCACGGTCGCCGCCATCGTGGACCGCTCGCAGCGACTGGCCCGGCGGGCGGCGAACGCCACCGCCGAGGCGGAGACCCTCTCGTCCATGGCGGGCAACATCCTCGGCGGTGACCAGGCGGTGGAGGTGCTGCTGGACCGGACGCGGGAGACGTTCGGCATGGACTCCGCGGAGTTGCTGCCGCGCACCGCACCGGACGACGAAGCCCCGGACGACACGGCGGTACTGAAGGTTCCGGTGGGCGAGAACAGCCTTCTGGTGCTCAGGGGGCGCCGGTTGCCCGCCTCCCAGCACCGGGTGGTGACCGCCTTCGCCGCCCACCTGGCCGCCGCGCTGGACCGGGCCCGGCTGGCCGAGACCGCCGCCGAGGTCGAGCCGGTCAAGGCCGCCGACCGTACCCGTACCGCGCTGCTCGCCGCGGTAAGCCACGATCTGCGCACCCCGCTGGCCAGCGGCCTGGCCGCGGTCACCTCGCTGCGCGGCGCGGATGTGGAGTTCTCCGCCGAGGACCGGGACGAACTGCTGGCCACCGCCGAGGAGTCGCTCATCAAGCTCAACCGGCTGGTGGACAACCTGTTGGACATGAGCCGTCTACAGGCCGGTGCGCTCCCCGTGCACCTTCAGCCCACCGGGTTCGAGGACGTCATGCCGCTGGCCCTGGACTCGCTGCCGCCGACCTCCGTGCCCGTACAGACCCGGGGGCTCGACCGGACCGGTGAAGTGATCGCCGATCCACCGCTGTTGGAGCGGGTCATCGCCAACCTGGTGCTCAACGCGGTACGCCACTCGCCCGAGGGCCGACCGGTGCTCGTCAGCGCCAGCACCCTCGCCCACCACGTCGAACTGCGGGTCACCGACCACGGCCCGGGACTGCCGGAGCAGGACCGGGACCGGGTCTTCGAGCCGTTCCAGCGGCTCGGCGACCACGACAACAACGCCGGCCTCGGTCTGGGACTGGCCCTGTCCCGTGGCCTGGCGGAGGCGATGGGCGGCACCCTCACCGCCGAGGACACTCCGGGCGGCGGACTGACCATGGTGCTCTCGCTGCCCGCCGCACCCACCAGCCGCGAGGGCACGGACTCGGCGTGAGGTGACGAGGTCAGGCCGCCGTGCGCGGTCTGCCCTCTGCGGCGGGCGCCCCGACAGCGAGTCGCGCCCCACAGGAGACGGCGGCCCGCGAGCTGCCGGGGACCGCGCCAGGGCTCGGCGAGCCAGGCGAGGTCCGGTTCGACCGCCAGCAGGAACCCGTCGGCCGTCGTACGGTGACCCCGGCCGGTGCGGCGACCCGGGGCGCCGGTTCCTCGCGTAGGTACACCATCCGCTCCCAGGGGGTGAGCCAGCGGAAGGCCGCACCGAGCACCGGCAGGAACCGCTGGGGCGCGTCGATGTACGCACCGGCCAGCGGGGCCAGCCCGGTCGGCGTGCAGACCCTCGGATCGCCGCGCAGCAGACAGTGGTCGGCGCACCGTACCGCCAACGCCCGTGCGCCGTACGGGCGGTCGGCCCACCAGCCGCCGTTGCCGGTCGCCAGTACGTGCCAGGCACAGCCAGGAGTCGAAGCGGCGGATGCAGCGGGTCCTGACCAGTTGGTGGGGACGCAGTGCGAGAGCAGTGTCGTGATCAGCCACGGGAGGTAGGAGATCGGCGGCAGCGGTTGGCCCCGTCGGTGGCGAACGGGAAAAGTCCCTGATCCCGCGCATGTCGCGGGATCAGCCGATCTTCCCGCTGATGTAGTCCTCGGTGGTCTGCCGCCGCGGGGAGCTGAAAATCCTTTCGGTGGGCCCCACTTCGACCAGCCGACCCGGCTCACCCACCGCCGACATGGTCAGGAAGGCGGTGGTGTCCGCGACCCGGGCCGCCTGCTGCATGTTGTGGGTGACGATGACGACCGTGTACGTCTCCTTGATCTCCCTGATCAGATCCTCGATGGTCAGCGTGGAGATCGGGTCCAGGTGCGCACAGGGCTCGTCCATCAGCAGGACCTCCGGTTCCACCGCCAACGCCCGGGCGATGCACAGCCGTTGCTGCTGGCCACCGGACAGGCTCGCGCCGGGCGCCTTGAGCCGGTCCTTGACCTCGTGCCACAACCCGGCCTTCGTCAGCGCGCGTTCGGCGATCTCGTCGTGCGGGGCGCCACGGCCGAGCCGTCGGCCCAGTTGCAGCCCGGCCAGCACGTTGTCGCGAACGGACATCGTGGGGAACGGCGCCGGGCGCTGGAAGACCATGCCGACCCGATGCCGGATCTCGACCGGGTTGCTGTCCTTGGCGTAGATGTCGGCGTCATCCAGCAGCACCTGGCCGGTCACACTCGCGCCGGGCACGGTCAGATGCAGTCCGTTCATACAGCGCAGCAGCGTGGACTTGCCGCAGCCGGACGGCCCGATCAGGGCGGTCACCTGACGCGGTTCGATGGCCAGGTCCACGTCTGCCACCGCGGGGCGGCCGTGGTAGCGGGCGGTCAGGTTGACCACGTCGATCCGGGCCGCGGCCGCGGCCGCGTCGGAGGTCGGGGGTACGTGGTTCATCGGGCACTCCTGACGATGCCGCGGCGGCCGACCAGCCGGGCGCCGACGCTGAGCACCAGCACGATGACGATCAGGGTGAGCGTCCCGGCCCAGGCCCGGGCCTGCGCGGTGGCGAACCCCGTGATGGCGTTGCTGAAGATCTGCAACGACAGGGTGGACATCCGACGGGCCGGATTCGCCTCCAGGAAAAGGTCGTTGCCCAGCGCGGTCAGCAGCAGCGGCGCTGTCTCGCCCATCGCACGGGCCACCGCGAGCATGACCCCGGTGGTGATCCCGGAGCGGGCGGTCGGCAGCACGATCGCCATGATGGTGCGGGCCCGGCTCACCCCGAGCGCCAGACTGGCCTCGCGCAGCTCGACCGGCACCAGCCGCAGCACCTCCGCGGTGGCCCGGATGATCAGCGGCAGCATGATCAGTCCGAGCGCCACCGCCCCCGCAAACCCGGAGAACCCGAAGTGCGCGACCCACAGCGCGTAGACGAACGCCCCGGTGACGATGGACGGCAGACCGATCAGCACGTCGGTGAGGAAGCCGCACGCCCTGGCCAGCCGGCCTCGGTACTCCACCATGTGAACGGCGGCGGCGATGCCGATCGGCACCGACAGCGCGGTGGCGATGCCGACGATCACCACCGAGCCGACGATGCCGTTGGCGAACCCCCCGCCCGCCTGCGAGGGATCCCCCGGCGGTGTCCGGGTCAGGAACATCGGCCCGAGGTACTTCAGCCCCTGACCGGCCACATAGGCCAGGATCCACAGCAGCAGCGCCACCACACCGACGGTGACCAGCCCCAGCACCACCGTCATCACCGCGTTGACGGCCATCCGACGCGGCAGACCACGGCGGGCGGCGGACGCGGACGTGGGTGCGGCCATCACGCGATGTCCTCTCCGGTACGCCGGACGATCAGCTTGCCGACGGTGTTCACGACCAGCGCGATGACCAGCAGCCAGGCACCCACCACCATCAGCGACTGGAGGTGGAACGGCTCGGTGGATTCGGTGAACTCGTTGGCGATCACCGAGGACATGGTCGACCCGGGACCGAGGATGCTCGTGGTGATCGACAGCACGTTGTTGCCGATCACCATGGTGACCGCGATGGTCTCGCCGACCGCCCGGCCCAGGCCGAGCACGGCGGCGCCGGTGATGCCCGAGCGGGACCGCGGCAGTACCGCCATCCGCACCATCTCCCAGCGCGTCGCGCCCAACGCGAGTGCCGACTCCTTGTCCGCGGTGGGGACGGTGGCGAAGACCTCGCGGCAGATCGCCGTGATGATCGGCAGGATCATGATCGCCAGCACCAGACCGGCCACCAGATAGGAGACGCCGAAGAAAGGACCGGCGAACAGCGGCCCGATCACCGGCGCCGTGCCCAGGGTCCGGGACAGCCAGACCCCGGCCGGGCGCACCGCGGGGATCAGCGCGAAGATGCCCCAGAACCCGTACACCACCGAGGGGATCGCGGCCAGCAGGTCCACCAGGCCGGACAGCGGCCTGCGCAGCCAGCCCGGCGCGATCTCGGTGAGGTACAGCGAGACGGCCACCGCGACCGGTACGGCGAGCACCATCGCGATCAGCGAGGTCACCGCGGTGCCGTAGACGAACTGCGCGATGCCGTACGGGTTCGGATGCCTCCCGGTGGCGGTGGCCTCGGACGGCGCCCAACGGTCGGAGCCCAGGTAGCTGAGGATCCCGTACTGGTGCAGCGCGGGCCACGCCTGCTGCACCAGGAACACCGCGGTCGCCACCAGGACCACGATCACCAGTGCGGCGGCGCACCTGACGGCATACCGGAAGACGGTGTCGGTGCCGCCCCGTCGGGCGCGCACCCGCCGCCACGGGGTGGGGGAGCCGGGCAGGGGGTTCATCTGTCGTCCCGGGGTCGGGCGGCGCCGGGGGCGGGAAAGCCTGGGCTCTCCCGCCGCCCGGCGGTGGCTAGGTGACGGCGGGCTTGCCGTTGACGGTGACCCGCTTGAGCTGGTCCACGGCCGGTTTCCGCAGGTCCTGGCCCAGGGGGGCGTAGTTCAGGTTCGCGTTGAGGTCCTGCCCCTTGGACAGCACCCAGGCGAAGAAGTTGACCAGGGCCGCGGCCTTCGCCGGGTCCGTCTGGCTCCGGTACAGCAGCGCGTAGCTGGTGCCGGTGATCGGGTAGGCGTTCGGATCGGGGCCGTCGATCACCGCGCGGTGCAGGACGGCGGGGTAGGTGGCGCCGTTCGCCGCCTTGGTGACGGTGGCGACGCACGGCTGGACGAACCGGCCCGCCTTGTTGCGCACCTGCCCGTACGTGCTGTTCTGCGCCAGTACGTAGTGCAGCTCCAGGAAGCCCAGCGCGCCTTCGGTCTGGTTGACCTGCCCGGAGACGCCCTCGTTGCCCTTGCCGCCGATACCGACCGGCCAGGCCACCGTCTTGCCCGTGCTGCGGCTCGGGCCGCCGAGGGCGTGCACCCAGGTCGGGGACTGCTCGGAGAGGAAGTCGGTCCAGATGTTCGTGGTGCCGGAGCCGTCGGAGCGGTGCACCACCGCGATCGGCTCGTTCGGCAGCTTCTTCCCGGGGTTCAGTGCGGTCAGCGCCGGGTCGTTCCACGCCTTGATCTTCCCGGCGTAGATCTTCCCGAGCACGTCGCCGGTGAACTTCAGCCCGGATTTCACACCCGAAAGGTGGTACGTGGGTACCACCGCGCCCAGCAGCAGCGGAAGCTGCAGCACCGGACCCTTGGCCTTGGCCTGCTCGGCCGGAGTCATCCCGGTGTCGCTGTCACCGAAGTCCACCGTGCGGGCCTGGATCTGCGCCACACCGCCACCGGAACCGATCGACTGGTAGGCCACCTGCACACCGGTGGCCTGGCTGTAGGTCTTGGTCCAGTACGACATCAACGGCGCCACGAACGTCGACCCGGCCCCGGACAGCGTCCTCGCGCCGCCCGGCAGCTCGCCGAACGGCGCCGGGAAGTGCGGCGCGTGGTAGCCGGACCCGCAGACCTGGGCGCCGAAGTCCGCCCCGGCCGTGGAGCTGGCGCCACCGCTGGGGCCGCCGGCGACGTTGTTGGTGCTCCCGCAGCCGGTGGCGACCAGTGCCACCGCGACCACCGGAACGAGCCCGGCAAGGGCCTTGCGCGCCATGGCACCCATTCTAGGAATGACCTGCGTACTTGGCGTCCGACGCGCCCTCGGGCCCGCGGACCGCCGCCGGGCTCGACCGCGCGGCGCCCGCGGCGTGCTTGACCCACTTGGCGGCACCGTCGCCGCGGACGCGGTGCCAGCCTCCCCGGGACGGCGTGCCGATGCGCCGCCAATTCGGCTACGGCCAGGCCAAGTCGGGTCCAGGCGGACCGCTTGGGCAACGAGTCGTGGTCCATCGGGTGGCGGACGGGCCGCCGCACCTCCGTGAAGGTTCACCCCTCCCCGGTACGGGATGCGGGGAGTACGGGCGCGGAGGAAAATGGGATGCGGCGGGGACGACCGACACACGGAGGTGTGTGGCGATGGCCTGTCCCGCCCGGGCGGCGATCCCCCAGCCGGTGCTCGGTCCGCTGACGAACGCGGCGATCTTCCTGGTGGTCACCATCGACCCGGACGGCGAGCCCGTCGCACGGGAGTTGCTACCGGACCTGCCGGGACTGAAGCGGGCCGTCGGCTTCCGGTCCGCCCAGGCTGACGCGTTGAGCTGTGTGGTGGGCATCGGCTCCGACGCCTGGGACCGGCTGTTCGGCGGACCCCGCCCGGCCGAGCTGCATCCGCTCCGGGAACTCGTGGGCGCCGAGCACCGAGCCGTCTCCACACCGGGTGACCTGCTGTTCCACATCCGGGCCGGTCGGCTGGACCTGTGCTTCGAACTGGCCAGCGAGATCATGGACCGGCTGCGTGGCGCGGTGACGGTACGGGACGAGGTGCACGGGTTCCGGTACTTCGACCAACGCGACCTGCTCGGCTTCGTGGACGGCACGGAGAACCCGGTCGGCGGCAAAGCCGAGGAAGCGGTGCTGATCGGTGACGAGGATGCCGAGTTCACCGGCGGAAGCTACGTGGTCGTCCAGAAGTACCTGCACGACCTGCGGGCGTGGGACGCGTTGCCGGTCGAGGCCCAGGAGCGGGCGATCGGCCGTACCAAGCTCTCCGACATCGAAATGGACGACGCCGTCAAACCGCCCGACTCGCACGTCGCGCTCAACACGATCACCGACCCCGACGGCACCGAGCGACAGATCCTCCGCGACAACATGCCCTTCGGCAGCGTCGGGCGCGGCGAGTTCGGCACCTACTTCATCGGCTACTCCCGTACCCCCGCCGTCATCGAGCAGATGCTGGAGAACATGTTCCTGGGAACCGAGTCGGCCGCCCACGACCGGATCCTCGACTTCTCCACGGCCGTGACCGGAACGCTGTTCTTCGTACCCAGCGCGGACTTCCTGGACGACCTGCCCGAGCCACCCGGAACGGCTGGCGCCGCCGTCGCCGCACCACCAGAGGAAAGCACCGCGTGGCCGGACGACGGCTCGCTGGGAATCGGCAACCTGAACAGGAGCGCCCCCGATGAAGAACCTGCATCGTGAACTGGCGCCCATCTCCGACGCCGCATGGGCCGACATGGAGGAAGAGGCGCGGCGCACCTTCAAGCGCCATGTCGCGGGCCGCCGCATCGTGGACCTGCCCGAGCCCGCAGGTGTCGAACTGGCGGCGGTCGGCACCGGCCATCTGACCGCCATCGATCCTCCGGCCGACGGCGTGCTCGCCCACACCCGCCGATCGCAGCAGGTCGTGCAACTGCGGGTGCCGTTCACCGTCGACCGCCAGCAGGTTGACGATGTGGAGCGCGGCGCCAAGGACGCTGACTGGCAGCCGGTCAAGGACGCGGCCCGGAAGATGGCGTTCGCCGAGGACCGGGCGGTCTTCGAGGGCTATCCGGCCGCGGGCGTCGACGGCGTACGGCGGGCTACGTCCAACCCCGCACTGACCCTGCCGACCGAGGTGCGCGACTACCCGACCGCCATCAGCCAGGCGGTGAGCACCCTGCGGTTGGCGGGCGTTGGCGGCGCGTACACGCTGGCGCTCAGTGCCGACGCGTACACCGCCGTCAACGAGACGTCAGATCACGGCTATCCGATACACAAGCACATAGACCGGGTCCTGGACGGCGAGATCATCTGGGCTCCCGCCATCGACGGAGCGTTCCTGCTGTCCACCCGGGGCGGTGACTTCGAACTGCGCATCGGCCAGGACGTGTCGATCGGCTATCTCTCCCACGACGACACCAGCATCCGGCTCTACTTCCAGGAGACCTTCACCTTCCTGATGTACACGGCGGAGGCCGCCGTGGCGCTGGTGGCGCCGCAGTGACGGCGCCTCACGCCTGCGTACGCGCCGTGGCGAAGTGGTGGCGGGTGACGCGGGCGATCTGGTGCCAGAAGGGCACCGCCGTCAGGTAGGCGCCGAGCACGGACATGACGCCCAGTGACACATCCACGCTCACCCGCCCCTGCTTGGCCCAGTACACGTCCTGCAGGTCCAGCAGCAGCGCGAACTCATCGGCGATCAGCGCACACCCCGCGCCGTAGGCGGCGGCCACCGCGGGATGCCCGACGGCCTTCTCGTCCCCGCGTACCGCGACCATGCCGACGCCGGTGAGGGCGGCGATGCCGAGGTTGTAGTGGTGCAGGTGCTCACCGGCCGCGGAGAGGTTTCCCCACGGCAGCCAGCCGCCACGGATGCCGTGCGTGATCAGCCGCACCGTACCGAAGGTGGCTCCGAAGGAGGCCCAGGTGATCACCAGAGGCCTCTTGGTGGGGGAGAGGTTGGCGTCCGCCACCGCTCGCCACCGATCGATCAGACGCGGTCGGGTGGAGCCGTTCCGTTGTTCTGCGCGATGGTTCATAGGTACAGCCGATCAGCTGCGGTTGAGATGGCCCGGCCAGACACGCCGCGCGGGGCGAGCTGGTGGAAGCGGTGGCCGCCGAGACGCGCGCTCCGGGCCTCGGCGAGGTCCAGTGGCCGACCCCCGCCTGGAACGAGAGCGGGGTCCGCTTCTACGGCCGCCTCGGCGCAAACGCGAAGGAGAAGCTCCACTACACCCTCCCGGGTGCTGACTGACGAGTAGTCAAGTGGTTTCGGTGGAAACGCCGGAAGAGGTTCGAACGTTCATTTCGCCGACGCCTGTTGGTGGGTTTGACCGCTCTCGATGCCATCCGTCCCCCTCATAGGATCGCCGTGTTCCAACCCCTAGCGATCTTCAAGAGGAGATGACCGTGACACGGCCCAGAGGCCAACAGCGCCAGCGCCGCTACCTGTTCATGGCGACGGCGGCCGTGCTGGCCGGAACGGCGGTCGCCGTCCTCGCCGAGAGCGGTGCCCAGGGCGCCAACGACGCCCACGCACAGGCCACTTCGCCCACTACCGGGAACTGGCTGAGTATGAGCGGCGACCACCTGGTGTACGGACACGACGCAGAGGGCAACCGCATCCCCGACTACTCGTACGCCGGGTACGACGGCGGTGGCATACCGCTGCCGAAGGTGCCCACCCGGGTGACCGTCCCCGCGCCGGGCACCGGTGACCAGACCGCGACCATCCAGGCCGCCATCGACAGGGCCTCGGCGCTGCCGCGGGGCGCCGACGGGTTCCGCGGCGCCGTCCAACTCGCCCCAGGCGCCTACCACATCGCCGGTCAGCTGCACATCGACGCCAGCGGTGTGGTCCTGCGGGGCGCGGGTGCCGACTCCTCTGGCACGTCCCTGGTGGCCGACCAGCCGACCGTCCGCACCCTGGTGACCATCGGCACCAAGTCCCGCTACACCACCGTCGGCGCCGCCCAGCAGGTCACCGACGACTACGTGCCCGTCGGCGGCACCACTGTCACCCTCGCCAGCACCCAGGGCCTTTCGGTCGGCGACGAGGTGGTGGTCGAACGGCCCGCCACCCAGGCGTGGATCGACGCGCTCGGTATGACCGACGTGTGGAAGCCGAACTGGAGCCTGAAGTCGGAGCGGAAGATCACCGCCATCAACGGTGACAAGGTGACCGTCGACATCCCGCTGACGACGGCGCTGGAGAAGAAGTACGCCCAGGCCACCGTCTACCGCTACACCTTCCCGCGCATCGACCACGTCGGCGTGGAGAACCTCAGCGAGGACGGCCAGGCCATGTCCGGGGCGCCCGACTATGCCAAGTCCTTCTACAACGCGGCTCCTTGGGAGTTCAACGCGGTGCAGGACTCCTGGGTGAACAACGTCGTCTGGCACCACTTCGGCGGCAGCGGCCAGACCTTCCTCGGCCCGCAGAGCCGCCGGATCTCGGTGCTGCACACCCGGGCCCTGAACATGATCACCACGGACAGCTCGGCTCGTTCCGAGGCGTACCTGCTCCAGGGGCAGGAGAACCTGGTCCAGGACTGCGCGGTGACCGCGGCCAAGATCCACGCCTTCTCCACCTACGGCCGTCAGGCCGGGCCGAACGTGTTCGCCAACTGCCGGGCCACACTGGTGCAGACGAGCTACGACGCCGGTGGCCACGAGCGCTGGGGCAGCGGCACGCTCTACGACAACGTGACCTTGGACGGCTCGCTGCTGCTGGTCAACAACGGCAACCGGGGCAGCGGCCACGGCTGGTCCGACGCCAACAGCACCGCGTACAACTGCACCACCCAGCAGTACATGGTCCAGGACCCGCCCACCGCCCACAACTGGGCCGTCGGCTGCACCGGGACCCTGCAGAAGGGCAGTGACGGGCAGGTCGAGTCGCCCGGCAGGCACACCATGCCCACCAGCCTGTACGCACAGCAGCTGCTGGACCGGGGCGCGGCGCGGCGCTGACACCCTCCACCACCACGGGGCCGCGGGGGCCACCGTCCCCGCGGCCGACGTGATTTCCGGGGGCCGGTGTCCAGTCGATCTTCAACCTGTCAGCCATCCGGCGTCCACCGACCGACAACCTCGCAGCCATCACATGGCGCGACCGTACGCCTGTCGGCACCGAGTCATTCCTCGCCGAACCCAGTACCGCCGCACCGCTGAAGGACCCAGTGCCCGCACCCGTATTCCTCCATGGCCGCACCGTGCGCCTGGAGCCGCTCGCCGAGCATCACGTCGAGGGCCTGGCGGTGGCCGCCAGTGACGATCGCGGCGACCACGCCTTCATACCGGTCCCCAGTGGGTTGGAGGCGGCTGAACGGTACGTCGCCGAGGCGCTGGCGGCCCAGGCGGCGGGCCGGGCGCTGCCCTTCGCCACGGTGGGGGCGGCGGACGGCCTGGTGGTGGGGGCGACACGGTTCTGCGAGCTGGACTACTGGCAGGGGCCGGTGATCTGGCCGCCGGCCCCGCGCGGCCCGCTGGGCGATCCGCTCACCGCGACCCCCGACGCCGCGGAGATCGGCGGCACCTGGCTGTCCGCCCGCGCCCAGGGCACCGGGATCAACACCGAGGCCAAGCTGCTGATGCTGCGGCACGCCTTCGAGACCTGGGGTGTGCGGCGCGTCTCGATCCGCGCGGACGCGCGCAACACGCGCTCCCGCGCGGCCATCGAACGCCTCGGAGCGGTCCTCGACGGGGTACACCGGGCACACACCCGGGGCTTGGACGGCATGGTGCGGGGTACGGCGTTCTACTCGATCCTGGACGACGAGTGGCCGCAGGTGCGGACCCGACTGGAACAGCGGGTCGCGGCGAGTCCCGCGGCGGACGGCGGACGCCCGCTGGTGTCGGCGTAGCGACGGGTATCCGCCGGATTCGGCCGAACGGAGGATTCTCCGCCCGACCTGTTGAACATTAAACCAAACTGCCCTACGCTGAGCCTTGAAAGTTCAAGTTTCAATTAATTCTCCCCGAGGAGTCATCATGGGCATCTTCAACCGCAGGCCAGAGACCACCAGCGCCGCCGCGCCCGCCACCGAGGACCTGTCGCACCTCACCGGCGCCTACACCATCGACACGACGCACAGCGAGATCGGCTTCGCCGTCCGGCACGCCATGGTCACCACCGTGCGCGGCCAGTTCTCCGAGTACGAGGGCAAGCTCCACCTGGACGGCGGCGACCCGACCCGTTCCACCGCCGAGGTGGTGATCAAGGTCGCCAGCATCGACACCAACCAGGAGCAGCGCGACGGCCACCTGCGCACCGGTGACTTCTTCGACGCCGAGACCTACCCCGAGATCACCTTCCGCAGCACCTCCGCGCAGCAGATCGACGCCGAGACCTACCGGCTCACCGGCGACCTCACCATCAAGGGCACCAGCAAGCCGGTCTCGATCGACTTCACCTTCAACGGCAGCGCCAAGGACCTGTACGGCAACGAGCGCGTCGGCTTCGAGGGCAGTACCACCATCAACCGCACGGACTGGGGCCTGAGCTACAACGCCGCCCTGGAGACCGGCGGTGTCCTCATCGGCGAGAAGGTCAAGCTCACCTTCGACATCTCCGCCGTCAAGTCCGCCTGAACCACGGCCCGTTGACGCCGCCCGCACGCGGGCGGCGCGGCCCCGCACACCCAAGATCCGGCAACGCGGTGGCCGTCTGGAACAATCCCCTGGTGAGCACAGCGAACAACGCGCCCGCGGCGGCGCAGAGCGTGCGGCCGTTGGAGTTGTTCTTCGACCTGGTCTTCGTCTTCGCGATCACCCAGATCGCCTCGGTCCTCACCGCCCTGCCGACCGGGGAGGGACTGGCCCGGGTCATCGTCCTGCTGGCCATCACCTGGTGGATGTACGGCGGCTACGCCTGGCTCACCAACGCCCTTGACCTGGAGCGGACCGGAGCCCGGCTGCTCCTGCTGGTCGGTACCGCGGCGTTCTTCGTGATGTCGCTGGCCGTGCCGAGGTCCTTCGAGACCGGCCTGTGGGGTGTGGTGCTCGGCGCGGCGTATCTGGTCGTCGTGCTGGTGCACACGGTCGGATTCATCGGGACCTCCGGGCACCGGGGCATCACCCGGATCGGGCCGCTCAATCTGGCCAGCGCGCTGATCGTGCTGGCCGCCGGTGCGGCCCCGGACCGCTGGCGGCTGCCGGGGCTGGCCCTGGCGTGCGCGCTCCAGGTTCTGACGCCGTTCATCGGCGGCGTCGGCGGATTCACGGTCGGCGTCGGGCACTTCGTGGAACGGCACGGTCTCGCGGTGATCATCTTGCTTGGAGAGTCGATCGTCGAGGTCGGATCGGCCGCCACGGGCCAGCGAGACCTGGTGACGGTGGTGGCGGGCGCGCTACTGGCGCTCGCCCTCAGTGCCGCGATGTGGTGGCTGTACTTCGACCGCGAGGAACGGGACAGCGAGCAACTGCTGCACCGCGTCCCGGCGCAGCGGCGCTCGCGGGTCGCGCTGTACTCGTTCGGCTATGCGTATCTCGTCATGATCTTCGGCATCGCCGTCACGGCGGTCGGCATGCAGAAGGCGATCAACTCGTTCGACACACCGCTGCGCGGGCTGCCGTTGGGAATGCTGCCGCTCGGAGCCGCGCTCTTTCTCGCGGGGTTGGCGTACTTCCACCGCGTGTTGGCCGGGACGTGGCCGGTGTCGCGCCTGGTGGGCGCCGTGGCCGTCGGTATCGGTGTCCCCGCCGCGCGCTGGGTCGGCGGTTGGCTGGCGCTGACGGTGACCACGGCGGTCCTGGTGGGCCTGGTGGTGGCCGAGCGGCGGCCGGTCCCCGCGGGCCGACGCCCGAACGGCGGGTCCCGGGTGCCGATGTCCGGATAGCCGTGAACGCCGCCGCTCGGAGCCGGTGCGGGCCCCGGCTGGCACGGCCGTTGACACCGTCGCCGTGACGGCGGACGCCCATGGACCCGCGACAACCGGAGCAGCAGACGCACTCAGTGGTCCGCCTCATCCCTGTGGTCTCGCGGCGGACAGCCAGCACCGTGACCGGCGGACGACCAGCGCGGCAAGGCGATCCGGCGCTCCCGGGACGCACCGGCCGCCGACCTGCCGGGGCGGCCGCCCCGTGGAACGGCGGGACGGACCGTGAAGCACCACAGCGCCCCGGCTCCACGTTGGGAGCCGGGGCGCGCGAGGCTGTAGACACTGGGATCATCCACGCACCAACGCGTAGCAGTTGGGCGCGCGGAAGAGTCCCCGCCGGGGTGTGGTCCTAGGCGATCACCACTCCACTGGGCTCGGTCGACAGGCCGAGCGGAGTGCTGGCGACGACCTCCAGCGTCTTCGCGTCGATCACGTCCACCGTGCTGGCGGCATTGGTGGACACCCACACGGCGCTGTCCGTCGCGGTGATCCCGGTCGGCACATGGTGCACCCGCACCGTACGCAGCACCGTGTGGCGCGCGGCGTCCAGCACCGTGACGGTGTCGTCTCCGGCACCGGTCACGTAGACGCGGGCACCGTCCGGGCTGACCGCCAGCTGCCAGGGGGTTTTGCCGACCCGGACCCGGGCGACGACCTGGTGGCTGCGGGTGTCGATCACCGACACGGTCCGCTGCCAGGTGTTGGCCACGTAGATGTGCTTGCCGTCCGGATGTACCGCAACGCCGTTGGCCCGCGCCTGGCCGGTGAGGTGGGTGCGCGGTGCGCCGTGCCCGGTGTCCACGACGGCCAGCCCGTCGGCGCAGGTGACGTAGAGGTGCCTGCCGTCCGGGCTGGCCGCGACGGCGTGCGGGGCGAGACCGGCCTGCCAAGTCGCCCGTACCCTGTCGGAGTTGGTGTCGATCACCGAGATCGTCCGGGATCCGCCGGGACCGGTGTCCGGACCCGTGTTGGCCACGTAGACGCTGGTGCCGTCCGGCGACACCGCGACGCCGTGCGGGTAGAGGCCGACGGTGACGCTGGGGGCGAACGTGCCCTTCCTGGTGTCCAGTACGGAGACGGCGCTCCCGCCGGACTCGGTGACGTAGAGCTTGCTGCCGTCCGGCGTCCGGGCGATGCCGTACGGGTTCGGCCCGCACGGGATGCTGGCGACCAGCTTGTGGTTCGAGGTGTCGATGGCCGCGATGGAGTAGCTGACGATGCCCGCCACATAGGCGTGGACACCGCTGGTCGGACCGGTCTTGGGGACCGAGTCCTGGATACCGGGGAAGTCGGTGCCCGCGGTGCCGTGCGGGAAGTCGGCGCTGTGTGTGGTGGAGTTCTCGACGACCCGGCTGGTGGCGTACTGGCGGGTACCGCTGAGTGCGCTCGGTGTGGTGTCCGACGTCGCGACCGGCTTGAGTCCGGGACCCTCGTCCTGGTGCGGGGGAGTCTGGTCCTTGCCCGGTACCGGTGGTGCGGGCAGCGTTGCGACCTCGTGCTCGGCGACCCACAACTGGTGCTTCGTCGCGGGAAGTTGAGGGAACGGCCGGATGTGCTTGAAGCCGAACGCCGAGGTCAGGTCGCCGAAGGTGCGCCGCCGCCATTCGCTGATGTTGGTCTCCCGTACTCCCGTGAGCCGCTCCAGGAAGCGCAGCACCGAGGTGTGGTCGAAGGGCTCGCTACACACGAAGCCGCCCAGCGTCCACGGCGAGACGATGATGCACGGCACCCGGATCCCGGCGCCGATCGGCAGGCCGTCCACGAACTCGTCGGGGGTGCCAGAGGGCGGAGTCGGCGGGATGACGTGGTCGAACAGTCCGTCGTTCTCGTCGTAGTTGATGATGAAGACCGTCTTGCGCCACACCTCGGGATTGGCGGCGACCGCGTCGAGCTGCCGGGCCAGGAAGTCCGCGCCGGACGCCGGAAGGTAGTCCGGGTGCTCGCACTGCGGCGAGGTGGGGATGATCCAGGAGACGGTGGGCAGCCGGTCGTTGAGCGCGTCTTGGGCGAACTGGTCGGCGGGGCCGATGGTCAGGCCGTGCTCGTAGAGCGGGTCACCGGGAGCGGAGTCCTGGAAGGCCTTGAAGAACTCCAGCGGGTTGCAGCCGTAGTCGTCCTCCTCCTGGTACACGTGCCAGGAGATCCCCGCCTTGGTGAGCCGCTCCGGGTAGGTCGTCCAACGGAACGGCTTCGGTATCACGTTGCTGATCACCGGGCCGCCGAAGGCGCCGCTCGGATCGATGGTGCCGGACCAGTGGTAGAGCCGGTTCGGCCAGGTCGGGCCCAGTACCGAGCAGTGGTAGGCGTCGCAGATGGTGAAGGACTCGGCGAGTGCGAAGTGGAACGGGATGTCGGCGCGCTCGTAGTAGCCCATGGTGTACGGGCCGTGTGCCTCACCGTCGGCCTTGCGGTGCGCGGGGACCCAGTTGTCCATCGCGCCGCCGTTCCACGCCTCGTGCTGCACCGACCACGCGTGGCTGGTCGACGGGATCGCCTGGGCGCTGCTGGTTCTGGTGTCGAGGTGGAACGGCAGCAGGTAGCCGTCCGGATTGGCCGGATCCGGCTGGTGGAAGATCGACCGGCCGTTGGGCAGCTTCGCGGCGTCGGGGTCGTCGAAGCCCCGTACCCCGCGCATGGTGCCGAAGTAGTGGTCGAACGAGCGGTTCTCCTGCATGAGGATCACGACGTGTTCGATGTCGTCCAACGAACCGGGGCGCTGGGCCGTTTCGGCCATGGCACGCCGCAGGTTCGGCGGCAGGAACGATGCCGCGGCGGCGGCTCCGCCGACACCGAGTGCGGACTTGAGTACGTGCCGGCGCGAGAACTCGTTCATGACCACCTCGATGTCAAGATCGGGACCGCGTCACAGCACACAGCAACTCGCCCAGCGGCACAAGACATTGAGCTGGCCGGAGATTGAAATCGCGGGGGGCCAGGGCGAAATGGGCCATGGTCCAGCCCCCGTCCGTCACCGCGGGGGAAGCGGCCGACGTACGGGGGCCGGGCGTCAAACGGAACGGTTCGGCGGTCAGAACACGAACGGGCCCGGGTCCTGCGCCGAGGTGGCGTTACAGGTCACGGTGATGCCGAAGACCGTCACCGTGAGCGAGGTGGCCTGGAGGCCGTCACCGGTGGGGACGGTTCCGGTGAGCGGGCCGGTGGACACCGGGCTTCCCGCGGGGATGTCCGGGTTGGAGTTTCCGGTCAGCGTCACGGTTTGGGAGTTGCTGTCGGTCAGGACGAGGGACGAGCTGACCGAGTTGGCGGAAACCTCGATGGGAGCGGTGATCGCCGAGGTGGAGAGCGTGATGGTGGCCGTGCTGCTGTCCTGGGAGGCGGTGAGCGTGGCGGTACCCGAGCCGAAGGAGCCGCAGTCGAACGACACCGTGGCGGTGTCGGGCGAGACCGCGCCCGCGAACGGCGCGGTCACCAGGCTGGCCGCGACGATCACACCGGAGCCGAGCACCGCACCGATCCCAAGCCTTCTATGCCGCATGAGCTTTCCCTTCCGGATGCGCAACTGTGGGGGGAACCGGCGTTGCCGACCGCTCTCATGGCGGAGGCAGGGCATTGATCAGCGATTAACCGGCGTTCGCGCGAGACAGCGGTTCGAACCCACGCCGACCGCTTCGGTTCTGACGAGTAGTCAGCCAACCGGTACCACGGCCCATTGATGCACGGCCGACGTTAGACAACAAGGCTCACCGCCAAGGTTTTTTGGCGTGTCCAGGTCACGTTTGCGGTCAAGGTGCCTCATGTGAAGGGCTCGAAGACCTCTCCTGCTGTTGGCGGACGCGGTGGGTGAGACGGCGCAGCAGGTCCCTGGTGGCGGCGATCTCGCCCGGAGGGAAGTCGGCGGCCAGCGCGCGGTGGGACTCGGTGGCGCGGGTCGTGATCTCTCGCAGGACGTGACGTCCGTCGGGTGTGAGTTCCAGCAGGGGTGAGTTCCGGTGGTCGGGATTGGGCTGGAAGGTGGCGAGGTCCTCGCCGACGAGGTCGTTGGCCACGCGCTGCACCCCCTGGCGGGCGATGCCCAGGCGGCGGGCCGCCTGGGCCACGGTTCGCGGCCCGTCGGAGAGGACGCTGAGCAACTGCCACCGGGCCTGCGTCTGCCCCATGGTCGCGGCGATCGCCTCGCCCGACCTGCGCAGCGCTCCTGCCGCCTCGAAGACGTCCGCGACCAGCAGGGCCATCTCGTCACTCATTGCGCAACCCCTAGATTGGCAACATGTTGCACTATTGGAAACATGTTGCCATGATAGCCGACCCGCCATGCCGGGGCGCCACCTCCTCACCCATCCGGAGACACCTTGAGTACCGCGACTACGAACGTGCGTGCCGCCATGGAACGTGCGGCCGCCATCCGCCCCAAGGTCGGCGGGTTCCCCTATCTGGCCGAGACGCTGCGCCAGGCCGGAGTCACCCGCTGCCGCATGGCCGTGCCGTCAAACGCGATGCTGTACCTCACCGATGCCGGACCCGTCGTCGACCAGGGCGAGCCGCTGGTCACGGGCATGGTCGACGTCATGGCGTTCGATCGCGAGGCCCTCGTCAAGGCACTGCGCGCCGACCAGGCGGGCGAGACCACGTTCCACGAGTTCGTCCAGGGTTGCTGGAAGGCCGGTGTGGTCTGGTACGACGTCGACCTGGTCGCGCGCACCTGCACCTACTACGGCGCCGACGGCGACAGCTACACCGAGATCTACGTCGCGGTGGATGTCTGACGGGCTCCACCGCCGACCCCGCCCCGCTACGGCGCTGGATATCGGTTCAGCGGCCGGGAGTCCTGGGCCGAAGGGCAGTTGCAAGGAGGAAACGCCGCGCGGGGCGGCGGCACTTGGAGTGCCGTCGCCCCGCGTGGAGTGGGGGTCTCGCCTGGAGTGCGCGCTCAGTAGGCGGAGTTGACGTTGTCGATCGAGCCGTAGCGGTGTGCCGCGTAGTTGGCGGAGGCGGTGATGTTGGCGACCGGGTCGTAGATGTTCGAGGAGGTACCGGTTACGTGGTAGGCCTTGAACGTGGGGTCGATCACCTGCATGAGGCCCTTGGAGGGGGTGCCGATCTTGGCGTTGGAGTCCCAGTTGTTGATGGCGTTGGGGTTGCCTGCGGACTCGCGCATGAGGTTGCGGTGGATGCCGTCGTAGCTGCCGGGGATGCCCTTGTCGTGCATGACGACCAGGGCTTGCTTGATCCAGCTGTCGACGCTGCCGCTCTGGGTGGCCGCCGATGCGCTCGGGGCGCCGGCGGTCGCGGCGAGTACCGACAGGCCGGTGGCGGCGAGGCCGCTGAGGGCGAAGGTACGGGCCTTGGTCAGGCGGCGGGTCGAGGGCTTGGTGAAGCGCAGCATGCGAGGGGTACCTCTTTCGTCGGGGACTCCAAAAGCATTAACCAGGCATTAGGGGCAAAACAAGACATAAGAATCGGCGTGGGCTACGACCTGGATTAGTACGGCGACATTCACTCGCGGGTGAGCCCCCGCCATTCCCGGCTTGCGGGCACCTGGTTGCCACTAAGTGGCCTCGTATGTGACGCGCCTCATATCGGGGGCATCACAGTGAACCCCCCTTAGTGTGATGTGGGTCATATTGCGCCCGTCACACAAATAGGCCGGTGGGTGGGGAAGGCGCTGTAAGGAATGCCGAAGGCCCGGAAATCAGGAGGCCTGGAAATCAGGGGGCCCCGCGTCGGCCCCGGCGCGGTGCTGGCCGCGCTTGGCTCGGGCCCCCGGCGGGTGCCGCTGGCGCGGCTCGGGGTGGAGGCGGTGCGGGTTGCTCGCGGCTCAGTCGCCGCGATGGCGGCCGGCTCCTGGATGAGAGGGCTGCGCCGGGATGCCCGCCGCGTCGGGCAGGGGTGGCCGGGGGGCGGATGCCGCTGATCGTGACCGCCATCCACATCGGGGTGGGCCTGGAAGGCCGCCGCGGACAGACGCCTGACCCGCGGTATGTCATCGGCTGCGCAGCGCGCACCGCACCGGGGGCGATCAGGCCTGACGCGCAGCCGACCGTGAAGGCGTCGCGGTCGCGTACCGCGCGGCGGCGTACGGTTCGATCACGTCGACCATGGGCGTTGCCGTCGCCTGGGCGCTCGGTTGCGGAAACGGCGAACCGCCGCGCGTGACGCACGGCGGTTCGGTGGTGCTATGAGGTGCGATCAGTAAGCGCTGTTGACGTTGTCGATCGAACCGTACCGGTGCGCCGCGTAGTTGCAGGCGGCGGTGATGTTGGCGACCGGGTCGTAGATGTTCCATGACGTACCGGCCACGTGGTAGGTGGTGAACGTCGGCTGGATCACCTGGAGCAGACCGATCGAGGGGTGACCGGCGGCGGCGTTGGAGTCCCACAGGTTGATGGCGTTCGGGTTGCCGGAGGACTCGCGCATGATGTTGCGGTGGATGCCGTTGTAGCTGCCGGGGATCCCGTTCTGATGCATGATCGCCAGCGCGTGGTTGATCCAGCCGTCCAGGTTGTTCGGGTACGACTGCGTGCTCGTCGTGGCCGAGGAGGACGTCGCGGTGGTGGCCGAGGCCGGGGTGGCAGTCGCCACGGAGGGCGTGCTGGAGGCGGTGGACGAGCTGGACGCGGTGGACGCGGTCGATCCGCCGGGGAGGGTCAGCTGCTGCCCGGGCTGAAGGACGTACGGGCTCGTGATGCCGTTGGCCCGGGCGAGCGCCTGCCAGCCACCGGTCACGTTCTCGGCCTGGGCGATCCCCGACAGGCTGTCACCGGACTGGACGGTGTACGTCGCCGGTGCGGAGCTCGCGGTGGCGGCCTCGGCCGCGCCGGGCGCGGCCAGGCAGGTGAGGGCGAAGGTGCCGGCGATGACGGCGCCACTGGTGAATCCAAGGCGCTTACGGCGGTTGGGTGCAGGAGTGGGCATGAGAGCAGACCTCTTCCGGGGGGCTTGTCCGCAGTTGCCGGTCCCCTCGGCAATAAGCCCGCATCTCGACTAGCGGTGCGCTGCGGCGGGGACATTCTTAGCTGCTCGGAAATAGGTCCACAATTGCTCTTTTTACTACCTTGGTTAGTTGCGCGGGCCGGTGACCGGGACCTTCGGCCCGCATCATTGGTCCTGTAAGGAGGACGTAAACCACTAGGTCACTTCGTAAGTGACTTGCGCCCTATGTCGCGCATCACATGATGCAGGGCAGAAAGGACGCATGGTGACGTTAGCGGTGCGGAATGTGCATATTCCGTCCCGAACGCGGTCGGAATTGGCCCGTATATGAACGCAGCCGACATTCTGCAGAAAATGCATTAGATGCAGAAAAGGAGCTAAGCGTCTCTATGGGGTGAAACGGACTTAAGGTGCTTCACTTGCTATCGGCTGCTCGCACCAGATGGTCTTGCCATCCCGGGCGTGCCGGGTGCCCCAGCGCTGGGTGAGCTGGGAGACCAGCAGCAGCCCGCGCCCGCCCTCATCGAAGCTCCGCGCACGGCGCATGTGCGGTGCGGTGTTGCTGCTGTCGGACACTTCGCAGATCAGCGTCTCGTCGCGGATGAGCCGCAGCTCGATCGGCGGCTGGGCGTGCCGGATCGCGTTGGTGACCAGCTCGCTCACCACCAGTTCGGTGGTGAAGGCCGCCTCGTGCAGCCCCCAACTGGCGAGTCGGCGAGCGGTCCACGCACGGGCATCGGCCACGGCGGCGGGGTCCGCCGGGATGCCCAGACCGGCGACCCGATCAGCGGCCAGCGCCTTGGTACGGCCGATCAGCAGCGTCGCGTCATCGGAAGGCCGCTCGGGGAGTACCTCCTCGAAGACCGACTCGCACAGCGCCCGCGCTGACAGCGTGGGACGGGCGAGAGCCCGGCGCAGCCGCCGCAGACCCTCGTCGACATCACGGTCCCTGGAGGCGATCAGGCCGTCGGTGTAGAGGGCGAGCACGCTGCCCTCCGCGAGTTCCACCTCGGCCGCCTCGAACGGGAGGTTGCCCAGCCCGAGCGGCGGCCCCAGCGGCAGCTCAGGGAACTCAACCGTGCCGTCCGGGGCCAGTACGGCGGGCGGTGGATGCCCTGCGCGGGCGATGCTGCAGCGCCGGGAGACCGGATCGTAGACCGCGTATGTGCAGGTGGCGCCCTGCTCGGCGGCCTCGGCCTGCCCGTCGTCCTCGGTGGCGAGACGCGTGACGAGGTCGTCGAGATGGGTCAGCAGCTCGTCCGGGGGCAGGTCGACATCGGCGAGGGTGCGTACGGCGGTGCGCAGCCGGCCCATGGCCGCCGCCGCGGTGATGCCGTGGCCGACGACATCGCCGACCACCAGTGCCACGCGCGCACCGGACAGCGGTATGACGTCGAACCAGTCGCCCCCCGCGCCGCTTCGACCACCCGCCGGCCGGTAGCGTGCGGCGACGTCGACCGCCGCCTGCGCCGGAAGACGCTGGGACAGCAGGCTGTGCTGGAGCGCGAGGGCCGCCGTGCGCTCTCGGGAGAAGCGGCGGGCGTTGTCCAGGCAGAGGGCGGCGATGGCGACCAGTTCCTGGGCGAGTAGGCGGTCGTCGTCGGTGAACGCATCCGCGCTGCGCCGGAAGAAGACGGTGACGCCCAGGATCGCGCCCCGCGCGGATATCGGCACCGGCATGAGCGACTGGAACTTGAACGCCTGGAAGCGCGCGGCCCGCGCGGGGTCCATGGCCAGCCACGCCTGCACGACGGGGTCGGGCGTGCGCAGCACGGCGGGCTTGCCGGTCGCCATGGAGCGCACCGGGGGTGACTGCGCCGGGTAGTAGTCCACTTCCCCCGGCTTGCGCACGGCCTCCGGTTCGCCTGCGAGCACTGAGCGGTTCGCCATCCGGCGCAGTGCCACGGTCCGGGTGAAGGGGCCGGGCTCGTCGCCGCGGAGCACGGTGTCCAGGAGGTCGACGGTGACCCAGTCGCAGAGCCGGGGAACCGCGGTGTCGGCGAGTTCCTGAGCGGTGCGCATCAGGTCGAGCGTGCTGCCGATGCGGGAGCTGGCCTCGTTGATCATGGCCAGCCGCTCCTGGGCGCGGTGCTGCTCGGTGATGTCGTCCACCGTGGTGCAGACGCCGAAGACCTGGCCTTGCTGGTCGTGGAGCGGCGCGGCGGTGGTGGCGAAGATCCGATCATGGTCGGGGTCGGCCGCTGAGCGTCCCCGGATCTCGTCCACCACAGCCGGTTCGCCGGTGGCGAGCACCTGGCGCACACAGCGTTCCCACACCGCCGGGTCGGGGCCGTAGGCGAGCCTCGACAGTCGGTGTGCTTGGCCGTCCGTCGGTGGAGCGCCGAGGAGGCGGCCCATCGCGGTGTTCTGCCGTATGCAGCGCAGATCGGCGTCGAAGACCGCCACCGCGATCGGTGACTGGCTGAACAACCAGTCCAATATGGCCTGTTCCTCATGCGAGCACCGGAGCTGGCCGGGCGTTGCCGCCATGATCGCCTCGTCTCGCTCCTGCGCAGCGTGCGTCCGCGCCTGGCTGATCGCCAAGCCGCTCACGACCAGCATGCTCCCCATATAGATCCGGTACAACCGGATCTATATGGGTTTGCCCGGCTTGCAGTGGAGCCGCCGCCTTGCCCTCCTGTCGGCGGACGCAGGTCTTCCGGACCCCACCTGACGCCCGCTCACCGGCGTCACGCGGCGGATCCGCCGCCGATCCCGGGGACTGGCGCAGGGCGCGGCCCACACGGCTCGGGCTGCTGGCGAACGACTGCGGGTGTCCCTATATCTGGGGTGCGGTCACCGGGCCTCCTCATGTTTGGTGAGCGCGCCGTACAGGAAGAGGGTGACCAGTTCGCGGTCGGTGAGCGGCTCGGGGGCGCCAGGGCGCCCGGCGGACATCAGCAGGAGCTGGAAGGCGTCCGCGAGCCGTTCCGGGGCGAGCCGCAGGCTGTCCCGGTCGGGCTCGAACAGGGCGGCCAGGGCCGCGCGTGGCGTGGCGAGGGCCGCTTCGCGGTCCGGCGGGCGGGTGTCCGTGCCCGGCTGGTCGGGGGCCGGTCGCCCAAGCCGCCCGGCGGAGGCAAGGGCGCCCGCCACGGCGCCTATCCGGGCCATGTACCCGCGCATCACCTCGGCGGCCTCGGTGAGGCGGGCCGTGAGCGGTTGGTCCAGGGAGATCGATTCCAGGTGGGCGACGGCGTCGTCGGAGCGCAGGGCCTCGGCCATGCAGGCCGCGAGCAGTGCGTCCTTGTCCGGGAAGACGCGGAATATCGTGCCTTCCCCGATGCCCGCGGCTCGGGCGATCTTCGCCGTGGTCACGGAGGCGCCGTACTCGATGACGAGAGGGAGGGCGGCGGTGACGATCATCGCCCGGCGCCCTTCGGGATCCATGGCCGGGGCGCGGCGGCGGGCTGGCGTGGTGGAAGCGGTGTTCTCCGTCATGCCTCAACTCTACGGAGTGAGTACTCACTCCGTCAAGATGTCGCCCGCTCCGTCGAGAGGTGATGTCGCCCAGAGTGCGGTCCGGAGGGGGTGGCCGGTCGGCCGAAGAGACGGATCAACTCCCGTAACACTGCTGCCGGTTGTCCCTCGGCGATGCTGGGGGCCGGTCGCCTCGACCAGCGGCCGGTGCGCGTCGGCACCCGTTCACATCCCGGTCGGCAGTCGCTCGGGCAGCGCGCGGGCCTTGTGCCCGTGCCCGGCGTCAGGTGAGGGGCTGGAGGAACTCCAGACGGTTGCCGACCGGATCGGTGCTGTAGAAGCGGCGGTGCCCAGGCAGGTTGTCGTCCCACACCACCGGGGCGTTGTGCGCGGCGAGCCGTTCCGCGAGCGACTCGATGTCCGTGACCCGCAGTCCAGGGTGGGCCTTGAGCGCGGGGCGGAAGGGATCCTCGATGCCCAGGTGGAGTTGGACGCCGCGGTCGTCGCTGGCGAACCAGCAGCCGCCCCGAGCGGCGAGCACCGGCGGCTTGGGGATCTCGACCATGCCGAGCGCGCCGACGTAGAAGGCCCGCAGGATCTCCTCGCTCGCGGGAGGCGCGGCAAGCTGAACGTGGTCAAGGGCAGTGAGCATGGTGAACTGGCCTCCAGTCGGAGCGGGTTGGACCGTCCGGCCCACCGCTCACCATGTCCGGGCGCGACGAGCGCGCGTTGGGTGACGGTTACCGCGAGCCGGTAGAAAGCGGGGAGAAGTGGATGCGGGGCTGACTGTGGCCCGGACTGCTGCCGCAATCCATGTTTTCGCCTCCTCCCGGCCGGGGGCGCTCGCCTTGGAGACCTCAACGCCCGTAAACCACTTGAGTATAGACAGCTACTTGCGTAACGATGCAAATACTTGGCGGAGTCTTGATGCTCCAGTGCGTGACGGTCAACGGCGCGCCGATGCGTCAGAAGTTGCGCAACCAGGGAACTGAAGCAGCGAGTTACCGCGTCGCTCCGAGTAAGAGGTCAGCGGAGTGACAGCACGACCACCGGAGGAAGACCATGGGGGAACCTTCTGCGTATCGCCCTACAGCGGGCACCTTTTCCAGTAGCCCCGGCTACCTGTTGCAGGAGGACCGAGGTGATTTCGACCAGGTTCTGCAACAGGCCCTGGAGGCTCCGCGGATCCGGGGGGCGCTGGCCGACTCCGGTGAAGCGGTCACCGTCGAGCAGTTGCGCACCCGGGCGTTCGGGGCGAGTGCCTTCATCGCCGCCGCCGCACAGGCGGAGTACCAGGAGTACGTACGGGTCCGTGAGGCGGCCGTCCACCCGGACGGGGCACGCGCCGAGCGGGAGGGCAGCGTCGCTCCGGACTTGGGCGGAGGCGGCCAGCTTGGAGCGGCGTTGGCCGTGCTCGTTCCGGTGCTGGGCGGCATTGCCTCCGCGGTCTTCCTGCTGCTCGGCTACGGTCTGCGGCTTTCCGCCGCCTGGCCGCAGTTCGCGGGAACGCTGATCGCCACGGGATGGGCGGCGGCCGGAATCTCCGCGGTGGTCGCGCTGTCCGACGCGGTCGGACTGCTGGCCAGCGCGGCGCGCAACGGCGCCGAGGCGGACGCCGCGCACAGCCCGGAGGTCGAGCGTGCCCGCGGCAAGTGGCGAGTGGCGCTGTTGGAACGCGGCATGTTGCCCTATCTGCTGGGCCAGTTGCCGCAGAGGCGGCCCGCCGGGATCGAGGCGTAGGACGGCGCGTTGGCCGCGTTCCGCGAACGAAACCCCGGGGCCGGCCCCGGGGTTTCGCCTATCGCCTCGCGCCGGGGCGTCAGTTGACGCAGGGGATGCCGCCCTCCTTCACGGAGTCGCCCGCGAAGGCGCTGTCCGGCGGCGTCGACGGCGAACTCGACGGGGAAGCGGACGGGGCCGTGCCGCTGGAACCGGTCGAGGTTGCCGGGGGCGCGGTGAAGTCCGTGCCAAGGGTGATCTGGACGTGACCGGCCGGGACCGACGCGCTGGAGACGGCCGCGGCGGTGCCGAGCTTGGAGGCGAGCTGCTGGGCTGCCTGCTGCGCGCCCGCGCCGTAGAGGACCGTGGTCTTCAACTGGGTCGCGGCGTTGGACGTCCGCCCGGCCGAGTAGCCGAGCGTCGTCAGTGCCTTGAGCTCGTCGGCCGCCGCGCCGGTCTTGCCCGAGCCGTTGAACACGTCCACCGTCGCGGGCGCGGGCTTGGCCGTGTCGGACGACTTGGTGCCACCGGAACTGGGGGAGGGGGACGGGTCGTGCCCGATGGTCGCCTGCACGATGGACCTGATCTGGTCCGGGTTGACCAGGTTGACGTCCTCGTTGTTGCGCATCCCGAAACCGGCGATCGGCAGGGTGTGGAAGACCACGTTGCCGCCGGTGAGGTTGGTGGCCTGCTGGGCGAAGTCCAGCACGTCGAACTTGTTGTCGATGACCAGGTCCTTCTTCACCACGCCGAACAGTCCCTGGAGCTTGCCCAGGTCGTTGAAGACCCCCTCGGTCTTCAACTTGTGGGTGACCGAGGAGATGAACGCCTGCTGGCGGTGGGTACGGTCCAGGTCTCCGCCGTCCAGGCCGTGCCGCTGCCGTACGAACGCGAGCGCCTGCTTGGGGTTGAGGTTCTGCGACCCGGCCTGGAAGTTCGCGCCGGAGTACCAGTCGTGGACCGGGTGCTTGAGGCAGACCTGGATGGGCTGGAGTACCTGCGCGATGTCGTAGAAGCCCAGCAGGTTCACCTCGGCGAAGTGGTCGATCGGTACGCCCAGGAAGTTCTGCACCGTCGCCAGCGTCGCCTCACGACCGGCCTCTCGGCTCTGCGCCTCCAGGTCGGCGCCCTTGACGCCCTGCGCGGACAGCTTGTCGTGGGCGACCGTGTAGGCGTTGGCGTACGCCTCCTTGATCTTGTAGTGCCCCTGTGATGTGCCGTCCCCATTGAAGGTCTGGACGTAGTCGTCGCGCGGGATGGAGAACGCGGTGACCTTGCCGCCGTCCGCGGGTATGTGCATCAGGATCAACGTGTTGGTGTTGTAGTACCCGATGTCACTGGAACCGGCGTGCAACTGGTCCTGGACGAACTCCTTCGGCAGGTCGTTGCCGTTCATGTCCTTGCGCGAATCCAGGCCGATCAGCAGCAGGTTCACCGAGTTGTCGAGGTGCTTGGGCGCGTGCTGGCCCACCTTGTCCAGCGCGTCGGAGGTGTTCAGACCGCTGGTGATCCAGTGGTACGCGGCCCAGGAGACCCCGCTGGCCGCCAGCACCGCCGCCGAGGACAGGCACACGGCGACCCGCCCGGCGACCACCAGCGGCGAACGCCGGGGTGCCTTGCTGTTGCGGCGGGCGGCCCGGCTGCCCGCTCGCCCGGACGACTCGGCACCGACTTCGTCACGCACCGCTGCTCCTCCTGTTACGCCTGGCCCGGACAAGTCGCGCCGCCAGTACGGCGATCACCGTGATCTCGGCCGCCGCCATGGCCGGGAACGCGTCAACGGCCCAGTGCACGGCTGAGGTTGTCAGCTTGCCATGAGAGGTGGACGTGCTCGCCAGTTGTTCGGCGGCGATGGTGATCGCGGCCAGCACGAGCGGCGGCGCCGACAGCACCAGCCAGGTGCCCTCGCGGGTACTGTTCATCGCGGTCAGCGCCGCCGCGAGCGCCGCCGTGATCGTGAAGGTCCAGCCCAGTGCCGAGCCCAGCAGCTCGTCCAGCAGGGCACCCGCCACCGGCAGTGCCAACGCCAGCAGGACGATCCTGCCGAGCGGCGCCGCACCGGGTTTGTTCCGCTTGCTCCGTGCGGTGCGGCCGGGGGCCTGCCCCGCGCCAGCTCTACGGGAGCCGTCCGCCGCTCGGCCGCGCGGGCCCGGCACACGGCGGGACTGCCGTGCCGTCTCTCGCGGCAGGTACATCGACTCGCTCGGGGCTTCGGCGCTCTGGCCTGTCATTCGCCTTCCTCGTCCGGCCCGCCGACACGTCCGTCCGGCAGTGCATTGGTCCTGCTTGCGAAGGACGCATGAACTGATGCTTCCGGTTCTAGGGACGACTCGCGTCGACTCCTGGTTGCATTGTTGCGCAATGTAGCAAGCATGGAGGCTAAGCTGTTCGGGTGCCCGGAAGCAATCCCGGGGGCGGTGCCACGGAAACAGGGGACGCGAACCAGGTCGGGGAAGGGGCCGCGGCGATGTCGGGAGGGGTGCGGCATGGGGATCCCCCTGTGCGGGCGTTCGGTCTCGCCGCCGAGGCGTTCGGACTGCTGGCCTCCCCCCTGCGACTGCACATCATCCTGGCGCTGGCCGAGCGGGAGAGCGACGTGTCGCAACTCGCACTGCGCGTCGGCGCCACGCCGCAGGCCGTCAGCCAGCACCTGGCCAAGCTGAAACTCGCCGGAGCAGTGCGGGTCCGCAGCGAAGGCCGGTACCACGTTTACCAGGCGATCGACCCGCAGTTGGGCGTGGTGGCCAGGATGATGCTCGAAAGGGTCATGGGCGAGCCGCTGGACGACGCCGCAAGCCTGCCCGCCTGATAGTGAGCGCGCCCCTCAGCCGCGGGTGCGGCCGGGCGAGGGGCGGGCGGTCCGGGGCTCCGCGGCTCTGCTGAGGAGTTCCGTCAGCCGGTGCGGTACGAGTTCCCGCATCGCGAGAGCCGTGTTGGTGCGTTCGATGCCGGGACAGTCGAGGATCTTCCCGGCGACGCGGTAGAGGTCCTCGGTGTTGGCGGCGACCACCCGCACCAGCAGGTCGGTCGGACCGCTGAGGCCGAAGACCTCCACGATCTCCGGAATGTCCTTGAGTCTTTCGGCCACCTCGGCCAGGTGGTGCTGGTCGGCCTGGGCGGTGACGAACGCGGTGAGCGGATAGCCGAGCGCACCCGGGTCCACCCGGCGTTCGAACGAGCCCAGCGCGCCGTTCTCGTCCAGCTTGGCCAGCCGGGCCTGCACCGTGTTCCGGGACAGCCGCAGCCGTTCGGCCAGCGCCAGAACGGTGGCGCGTGGATCGTCGGCCAGCGCGAGCAGTATCCGGGCATCCGTGGCGTCGACGACCGGTCCGCTGTTCACAGTGCTCACTCAAGCCCCCTTTCGTCTTGGGCAAGTGAGCACAATGCTCACCTGGGTTGAGAGACGTTGTGCAGATGGTGAGTCGTGTGTCTACTTACGGAGCATAGAGCGGAATCAACCCGAGCGACGGTGCGAATGGCACCGGAGGTGGTGGAGCGTGATCACTAGTGCCGTGCCGGCCCAACCGCGGACCCCAGGCGGTGCCGGGCAGGACGAACTCGCCGCGCTCGGCGCGGTCGAGCGCCGCGTACTGTGGCTGTCGACGGCGATCATCGACCACGCCAACCGGGTGCGCCCCAACCCCTCCGGGCTGAAGGTCGGCGGCCACCAGGCCTCCAGCGCGTCGATGACCTCGATCATGACGGCGCTGTGGTTCCACGAACTCAGCGCGCACGACCGGGTTTCGGTCAAGCCGCACGCGTCGCCCGTACTGCACGCGATCAACTACCTGTTGGGGGAGTTGGACGCGTCGTACCTCACCACTCTGCGGTCCTTCGGCGGGCTGCAGAGCTACCCCAGCCGCTCCAAGGACCCCGATCCGGTGGACTACTCCACCGGATCCGTGGGCATCGGCGCCACCGCTCCCGTCTGGGGCGCGATCGCCCGGCGCT
Source organism: Streptomyces silvisoli (assembly GCF_029269905.1). Taxonomy (NCBI): domain Bacteria; kingdom Bacillati; phylum Actinomycetota; class Actinomycetes; order Kitasatosporales; family Streptomycetaceae; genus Streptomyces; species Streptomyces silvisoli. The sequence goes on from NZ_JARJBC010000005.1 coordinate 179,378, forward strand.
ATGTCGAGGGGCGGTTCGGCGGAGCGGGGCGTGGACGGCAGTACTCGCTGCTCGGTGACGCCGAACTGGATGAGGGCGCGATCTGGGAGGCCATCCAGGACCCCATGGTCCCCGACCTCGGCGAGATCGTGTGGATCGTGGACTTCAACCGGCAGTCGCTGGACCGCGTGGTGCCGGGGATCGCCGCCGGGCGGCTGCAGGGCATGTTCGCCGCCGCGGGCTGGCAGGTGATCACCGTCAAGTACGGGCAGTTGCTTGAGGAGTTGTTCACCCGCCCCGGCGGTGAGATGCTGCGCAAGCGGCTGGACACCATGGGCAACCCGGAGTACCAGCGGCTGCTGCGCTGCACCCCGCAGCAGCTGCGCGAGCGCCTGCCCGGCGCCGGTTCGACGGCCGCGCCCATCGCCGAGCTGATCGCGGGACTGGACGACGACACGCTGCGCGCCGCCGTGCGCAACCTCGGCGGGCATGACCTCGGCGCGCTGCTGGAGGCGTACCGCCGTATCGACGACAGCCGCCCGACGGTCATCTTCGGCTACACGGTGAAGGGTTACGGCCTGTCCAGCGAAGGCCACCCGCAGAACCACTCCTCTCTGCTGACGGAAGCGCAGATGCGCGAGTTGGCACGGCGTTTGGGTACAGACCTGGACGACCCGTGGGCGGGATTCGCCGACGGCAGCCCGGAGTCGGAGCTGTGCCGTGCGGCGTCCGACCGGCTGCGGCGCCCGCAGTTCCCGCGTACCGCGCCTCCCGAGCTGCCCACCGACATCGGCCGCACCCCCTCGGGCACCGGCAACACCCAGCAGGCCCTGGGCCGACTGCTCCTCGACCTGACCCGGCAGGCACCGCAGGCCGCCGCCCGGATCGTCACCGTCAGCCCGGACGTCAGCTCCTCCACCAACCTCGGAGGCTGGCTCAACAAGGCCGGGGTCTGGTCGCACACCGAGCGCCCCGACTGGTTCGCCGACGACGCCGAGACCATTCTGCACTGGCGGGAGAAGCCCACCGGCCAGCATCTTGAACTGGGCATCGCGGAGACCAACCTGGTGGGGCTGCTCGGCGAGTTGGGCGCCACCTGGAGCCGCTGGGGCCAACCGCTGCTGCCGATCGGCGTGGTGTACGACCCGTTCGTCAACCGGGCGCTGGAACCATGGTCGTTCGGAATGTACGCGGGAGGCCAGTCGATCCTGGTGGGCACTCCCTCAGGCGTCACCCTCGCACCGGAGGGCGGTGCGCACCAGTCGATCACCACACCGTCGCTGGGCATCGAACAGCCGGGCTGCGTCAGCTATGAGCCCGCCTTCGCGATCGACACCGAGTGGTGTCTGCTGGCGGCGCTGGCCAACCTGGGCAAGCCCGACGGCAGTTCGGCCTACCTGCGGCTGTCCACCCGCCCGGTCGACCAGACGCTCGCCGCGGTGCCGTCCGACCGGGCCGCCCGTGAGCGCCGCCGCCGCCAGGCCGTGGCCGGTGCCTACGCGTTGCGGCGGGCGGAGCAGCCCGCGGTGACCCTGGCGGTGATGGGCGCCATGGTCCCGGAGGCGCTGGCCGCCGCGGACCGGCTGGCGGAGCTGGGCTTCCCCGCAGATGTCATCTGCGTGACCAGCCCGGACCTTGTCTTCCGTGCCGTACAGGCCCGACGCGGGTTGCAGGAGGGTTCCGGTTGGCTGCTCGACCAGGTCTTCCCCGCTGAGCGGGCGGTCCCGATGGTCACCCTGCTCGACGGCCACCCGCACACGCTGGCCTTCCTCGCCACCATCAACAACGTGCCGGCGACCACCCTGGGCGTCAGCCGCTTCGGCCAGTCCGGAGCCATCGAGGACGTCTACCGCTACCACGGCATCGACACCGACAGCGTCGTTCGGGCGGCGCTGGATCTGGTGGACTGAACGGGAGTTGGCCGGGGTGCTGGCGGCGCCGCCAGCACCCCGACGCCGAATCACCCGACGGCGTCGTCGACCGGGGCGAGAGCCAGCGGCTCCGCCGCGTAGCGGTTCTGTTCCGCGAGCAGCCGGGCGAACGGTCCACCCCGCGCCCGTAGTTGCCGATACGTACCGCGCTCCGCGATGCGGCCCGACTGCAGGACGACGATCTCGTCAACCTGCCCCAGAGTGCTCAGCCGGTGCGAGATGACGATCACGGTACGGCCGCGGGTGAGGTGTTCGAGGGCGCGCATCACCTCCGCCTCCGCCTCCACGTCCAGGTGCGAGGTCGGCTCGTCCAGGATCAGGATCGGGGCGTCGCGCAGCAGGGCGCGGGCGATGGCGATGCGCTGCCGCTGGCCGCGGGAGAAGTTCTTGCCCAACTCGCGTACCCCGGCCTGGTATCCGTCGGGCAGCGCGGTGATCGTGTCGTGGATGTGTGCCTGCCGGGCGGCGGCGATCACCTCTTCGTCCGTCGCGCCCGGCCGGCCGATGGCGATGTTGTCGCGGACGGTCCCCTCGAACAGGATCGAGTCCTCCGGCACCACGGCGATGTTGGCGCGCAGTGTCTCCAGCGGGTAGTCGCGGACGTCCAGGCCGTCGACCGTGACGCTGCCCTGCCAGGACTCGTAGAAGCGCGGCAGCAGCCGGGTGAGGGTGGTCTTGCCGCTGCCGGACAGACCGACGAGGGCGAGCCGGGTGCCCGGCCGGATCTCCAGGTCCACGCCGCGCAGCACCGGTCGGTTCCGGTCGTAGCCAAACTCCACGCCATGGTAGGCGATGTCCCCGCGCAGGCGTGAGGGGCCGGTGTAGCGGCGGGCGGCGGAGCGTTCCTCCAGGGGCTGGTCGAGGATCTCCTGGATGCGTCCGGCCGCGGCTGAGGCGGTGGACGCCAGCAGCGTGAGCTTCGACAGGTCGCGCATCGGCTGGTAGAGCTGCTTGGAGTAGGCGAGGAAGACGGTCAGGGTGCCGACGGTGAGGCTGGCGGCCGGAACGGTGAGGAATCCCAGCGAGTAGCGGTGGGCGTGACCGGCGGCGATCCAGGCGCCGAAGGTGATGATCACGACGTCGCTCACCGTGATGAAGACGATCACCAGCGGGTTGAACTCGGCCTGCCGACGCCCTGCGCGCAGTCCGAAGCGCCGCTGCTGGTCGACATGGCCCGCGAAGGCCCGGGCCGCCCAGCGCTCCAGGGTGAACGCCTTCAACTCCACGATCGCGGTGATGGACGCGTTGGCCACCCGGGCGACCTGCCCGGCCGCACGGGCCGCCTCCTTCGAGGCCCGTTTGACCCAGCGGGTGTAGAGCAGGACGGTCACGAACAACAGCGGGGCGATGCACATCGCCAGTACGGTGAACTGCCAGTTGATGACCAGCATCACGGTGAGGATCCCGGCGAGGGTGAGCACTCCGGACAGCAGGTCGACCAGTCCGTCGGTGACCAGCTTCTCGATGTCGGTGATGTTGCCGCTCACCCGTTGGACGACCTCGCCGACCTGTTGGCGGACATGCCAGTCCAGGCCCAGGTTCTCGATGTGTGTGAACAGCCGCTTGCGCAGTCTCGCCCCCAGGTCCTGGCCGACGTAGGCCGCCACGGAGAGCTGGACGAACGCCACCACCGCACTGATCAGCCCGAGGGCGAGGAACATCAGTCCTGCGAAGAGCAGCACCCCGAGTTGGGTGTGCGCCTCCGTGAGGTGCGCTCCGCTGCGGTCGCCGAAGCGGTCGAAGTAGCCGAGCAGCCACTCGGTGCCGGGGATGTGTGGATCCCGGTGGTCGACGATCTTGTCCAGGATGATCTTGAAGGGGAAGGCCGCCAGTACATCACTGGTCACCGCGACGAAGGTCAACGCGACCGCGACGCACACCAGCAGCCGACGGCCGCGCAGTTGCCGATAGAGGAAGCGGATCATCCGTCCTGCCCTCCGCCGAACCGTTCCCGACACCGCTCGATCTCCGCCGCGACCCAGCGCAGTTCGGCTGGCCGAGGGCTGCCGAGACGGCGAACCCGGCGCGAAGCGATCTTCAGCAGCAGCGCGGCGTCGAACAGGGCGGCGCGCTGCCGTACCGCCGCAAGACGCGCCGGGTCTGCGCCCTGGTGGGCCAGCGCGGCCAGATAGGCGTCGAGGAAGGCGTCTGCGGCCGCCTCGTACCAGGCATGGTTGCCGTGTTGGGCGCGTTCCAGACGCCGTGGCCGCAGATACGCGAGGAAGTACCCCACGTCCAGCGCCGGATCGCCCTGGCCCGTGCCGTCCAGATCGGTGATCACCGGATGGCCGGGCGGGCAGAAGACGAGCTGGCTCGGCTTGAACGCGCCGTGCACCAGGGCGGGTTGAGTGCTCTTCGCCCGGCGCAGCGCCTCGGCGAGAGGCTCGACCACACCGGCCAGCTCGCCCACCGTACCGGTCAGGGTCTGCGCCCAGGCCTGGACCCGGGTCGCGTAGTGGTGCCCGTCCGGCGCGCTCCGGCCGGACGCCACCGGGCTGGTGTGCAGCCAGGCCAGCGCCGCCGCGCTCGCGGCGAGCGCCTCCCACGGCGGACGTACACCGTCGCGTGGCCGCCGCGGTGGGCGCAGTAGCGCCGTACCGGGCAACTGGCCGCCGACGTGGGCACCGCCCGCGGTCTCGGTCAGCACCAGGCCCAACTCCTCGACCAGGCCCAACGGCCGTGGCACGACCGCCGGTCGGGCCGAGTGTTCGGCCGCCGCCCACAACCGCTCGCCGAGTTGATGGGCGGCCGTCGCGTCGGCGGAGTCACGATAGAGCTTGCCGAAGAAGACCAGTTCGTCCCCGCCGGACAGCCGCACGTGGTAGCGCAGTACGCAACGAGTCGCGGGCTTGTACCGGACCGGATGTACCCGCACCGCGCTGACCCGGGCCTGTGGATCCTCCACGACCGTTCTGGCCGCGGCCGTCAGGGCGGTGGCCAGCCTGCCGTCCGGTGGGTCGGTGGCGCACGCGACGGGCAGAGCGGGCAACTCGGCGTCATGCGGGAAGGACTGCAGCGTCAGGCCGATCCGCGCGCAGTGCAGTACGCCGGGCCAGCGGCCGTGGAAGTCGGCCGGGTCGACGGAGGAAAACGGCTCCCCGGCAACGGAGTTGGCCAGCGCCGACTCGGCCAGCCGCACGGTCACCAAAGGCCCGGCGGCGCTGCGATAGCTCGCGGTCAGCCCCCGCCCGGGCTTGCGGCGCACCGAGGCCACCCGCAGCGCACCGGCGTCACGGTCGAGCGCGCCGACCAGGTCGCGTACCGTCCCGTGGAGCACCGCCACCGGCGATGCCACGGCCTGCCGCAGCGGAGGGCCGCCCCGGGGCACCGCCTGCCGTACCAGAGCGGCGAGCGCCAGGGGCGCGCCCGGGGCGCCACGGCATCCGGGGAACGGATTGACGTCGACCACCATCGGCCCGGCGCCGGTGTCGAGGATGTCGACGCCGTAGATCCGCAGGGCGAACACCTCGCCCACGGCCCGGGCCAGATCGAGCCACCCCGGCGGCAGCCGCCGCGGATCGAGCGAGCGGGTGGCCTTCCGCGCGGCGCCGTCCAACGGGCTGCCCCGAAGCCCGACGAAGACCCGCTCTCCGACCACCCAGAGCTTGTGGTCCAGGCCGTCGTTGGCGATGAACTCCTGGACGACCACGGGCTCATCGGCCCAGTCACCCTGCAACGTCCCCAGCCGCTCCGGCCGGTCGAGGCGCGCCACGAGATCCCCGCGGCGACTGGTGCGGCTCTTGACGATGAGCGGGAAGCCCGGTGCCGTCGCGTCCACGAGGTCCGAAAGCCGGGCGAGATGAAGGGTGTTGGGGAACGGCAGCCCCGACCGCCGGGCGAGGTCGGCCATGTGAACCCGGTCCAGGCAGCGCTCGGTCGCGTCGGCGCCGTTCACCACCTGGCCGCCCAGTCGCTCCAGCCGACGGGCGAGCGCCACGGCGCGCGGCGAGTGGGCCTTGAGCAGGTACAGGTCCGCGGTCGGACCGAGATCCCCGGCAGTCGGGTCGTCGGCGTCGAACACCGTGACGCGGTGCCGCCCACCCAGCAGATCGGGCAGCGGCGCCAGCAGCGGATGGTCCGGGTGGCCGGTCAGTAGGCAGACTCTCATGGCAGCCCCGCCCCCATGGGCTCGTCGGCCGTTGGAACGCCGGGGCTTCTACCGGCCAGCGCGCCGCCCCTGTCGTCCTCTGCCAGCCGGGTGCTCAACAGCGCCGCCCGCTCCTCGCGTTCCGTACGGCCGACGGCGGCCAGCCGAAGGATCCTGCGGGCCACCCGCTCGACCGCGTCGGGGACGCAACGGAAGCTGGGGAAGTCGTTGACGTCCACCACGACCCAACCGTCCGGACCCTCCACCAGGTCCACCCCGTACAGGTCGAGACCGAACACCTCACCCACGGCGGTGGTCACCCGCGCCAACTCGCTGGTCAGCGCCGTATGGTGGCCGCGCACCGGAACGCCCGGGTGCAGCGGTGAGCGGTGGATGGTGGCGTGCATGTCCCCGCCGATGTTGTAGACCTTGACGTCCACACCGGAGTTGACGACGTACGGCTGGGCCAGCAGGAAGCCCTCACCGGCCAGCGATTCGGCGATGTCGCTCAGTTCGGCGGGCCTGGTCACCAGATGCACGGCGCGGCCCGAGTTGCCGCCGGTCGGTTTGACGACCAGCGGATAGTGCTCGTCCGGTATCTGGTTCAGCAGCGTCGGCGCGGCCGCGAAGTACGTCAGGGGGAAGGACAGCCCGGCCCGGCGGGCAATGGCCGCCGCCACCGCCTTGTCGCGTACGAGTCGGATGGCCCGGGCGTCGTTTATCGTGGTCAGCCCGCTGGCCGCGACCGCCTCCAGCACGCTCAACCCGGGGCCGCCGGAGACGGTCTTGAGTACCCAGGCGTCGTGCGGGGCTTGGCGCGCCAGATCGGAGACTCTGGCTATGGACCGTCCCGGCTCGAACACATCGATGTGATGGTTCCACTCCGCCAGTCGGCGGGCCACGGACAGGGGCATGCTGTCGCGACGGTAGCAATCCTCGACGATGAAACACAGCCTCATCGGACCGCACCCTCTCCTCGTCGGCATAACACCGCGGAGCTTTGTTATGCCGGGGCCTGAACGGCGGTATGCCGGCTAGCTTCCGAGGCAACCAGTCGGACGAGCCAGGCGCCCGCTCAAGTAGGCCATTCGGTTAACGGGTGGCGAGTTTGGTGAATCCATCACATAACGTGGAAGTGAACTAGTGCCCCTCCAGGGCGCCGGTCCCCGGCCGAGTGAGCCGACCGGGGACCGGCTGCGGGTGCCTCATGCACGGTCGTACGCGAATTCCCCCGAATGGCGTAGTCGTCACGTGGCGCCATACCCGTTGCCGTCGGGCTGGACCCGGATGGGAGTCGAACTTCCCGTGCTTGGCGAGCATGCTGATCGCCGCTCGACGGGCCGAGCGGTCTGCGGTCTCGCCGTACGTTGAGTGCGGCGGGTTTCGTCTCGCGAGCGTTCTCGGAGCGATGGGTTCCTCAAGGAGCCGGGCGCGGGCGGGGCGTGGTAGTCCGGCCTTCACGTCCCTGCCGTACAGCACCCTGCCGTGCTCCACGAGGTCCAGTGGGTCGATCGCGGGGAACCGGCCGTTCCTGACGAAGACGTTCAGCCCACCGGCAGGTGTTCCGCCGCCTCCCGCAGGCAGTCAGCCAACTCGGCCGCCGCGTCGGTCTGCGCCCCCGGAGGCCGTGCGAGCAGCACGCGGCGGGAGACCGGCGCACCCTCGCGGACGCGCACCACCCGCACGTTGTCGGGCAGCAGTCCGACAAGGTACGGCGGCAGCGTGGTAACCCCACATCCCGCGGCGACCAGGGCGAACTTCGAGAGCCAGTCCTGCGCCTGATGCCCGACCACCGGCCGTTGCGGGAGCGCGGGCCAGACCCCCAACTCCGGCTCGCCGCGTGCCGCTTGCGTGCTGGAGATCCATGTCACGTCCCGCAACTCGGCCAGCGTCACCGACCCGTCGCGCCCGAGCTCCCCGCGTGCCGGGACGGCTACCAGCAGATCGCCTTCGAGCAGGACGTCCAGCCGTAGTGGCGGACTCTGGTCGTCGGGAGCCGGGTGAGGAGGCCGGGACGAGATCACCGCGAGGTCCAGCGTGGTGGCGCGCAGACCGCGCACCAGGGACGGGGTCGAGCCCTCCCGGGTCACCACCTGGACGTCCGGACGGCGCCCTCGCATCAGTGCCAGAGTCTCCGGGAGGATCGCCGCGCCCACGCTCTTGAAGACGCCGAGGCGCACCGATCCGCCGCCCGGCTCGGCCCCGTGCATGATGCGTTCGGCCCGGTCGACCTCGTCAAGCGCGGCCGAGGCGTGCCGTAGCAAGGTCACTCCCGCCGCGGTGAGCCGGACCCCGGCTCCGCCGGGCCGCCGTTCGAAGAGGCGCGCGTCCGCGGCGCGTTCCAACGCGGCCATCTGCCGTGACACGGCGGACTGCGAGTAACCGAGCGCCGCCGCGGCCGCGGTGAAGGACCCGCGCTCGGCGATCGTGCGCAACACCCGCAGCGCGGTCGAGGACCACTCCATGACGAAACAACATATCCCACGGTCCCAGCCCGGCGTCTTCGGCATGGGCTGGCCAGGAGAACCACGCCCACCAGGCGGGAGCGACGCCGACCGGTTCGGTCGACAGCCTCGTAGTCGCCGGTAAGTGGCCGCCCGTCAGCGGAAGTTGCCGATGAGTTTCTGCAGAGGACTCTTTGCAGAGAGTTCTCTGTAAGATAAGCTGTCCGCATGCCAGGGGAAGTCGAGCGCACACCACGACCCAGCAGGCCCACCCGGCGCATAGACGCGCGCAGTCTGCGGGGGCTGGCGCATCCGCTGCGGATGCGGATCTTCGAGTTGCTCAGTCTTGACGGTCCCGCCACCGCCACCAGGCTCTCCGAACGGCTCGGGGAGAACACCGGAACCGTCAGCTGGCATCTGCGTCAGCTCGCCGAGCACGGTTTCATCGAGGAGGAGACGTGGCGGGGTACCAGGCGCGAGCGCTGGTGGCGGAGGGTCGCCGTTCCGAACGAGTTGAACACCGCTGACTTCCGCGACGATCCGGACAGCCGGGGCGCGCTCTCGGTCTACCTCCACGAACTGGTCCAGCTGCACTTCAACCGGGTCATCACCTACGTCAACGAGGACTGGGACGACGCGTGGCGGGCCGCGGGCACCCTTGCCGACTGGAGCGACCTGCGGCTGACGGCGTCCCAACTGGCGGCGCTCAACGCAGAGTTGGCGGCCGTCATCGCCCGCCACACTCCCGCCCCGGACGCCGAGCCCGCCCCTGACGCGCTGCCGGTGGTCGTACAGCTGCAGTCGTTCCCCCGCGGACAGCGGGGCGGGGCATGAGCCAACTGCTGCGGCGCCACCCTGACTTCCGGCTGCTGTGGTGCGGCGAGATCGCAGGCAAGTTCGGCGCGTCCGTCACCGGGGTGGCGATGCCGCTGATCGCCGTGTCCGAGTTGCGGGCCAGCACGTTCGACGTCGGCCTGCTGACCGCCGCCGCCTGGGCTCCGTGGCTGCTCATCGGGCTTCCGGTCGGTGCCTGGGTGGACCGGCTGCCGCGTAGGCCGATCATGCTGACCGCCGCCGCGGTCTCGCTCGTGGTGTTCGCCTGTGTCCCGGTCGCCGCCTCGTGCGGTTGGCTGAGCACCGGCCTGCTGCTGGTCGCCGCGCTCGTCACCGGCACGGCGGCGGTGTTCTTCCAGACCGCCTACAGCGCCTATCTGCCCAGCGTCGTGGCGCCCGCCGACCAGGCCGAAGGCAACGCCAAACTCCAGGGCGGCGCGTCCGCGGCACAGATCGCCGGGCAGGGATCCGGCGGTCTCGTCGCGCAGTTGGCGGGCGCGGTGAACGGCATGTACGTCAACGCCGCCACCTTCCTGCTCAGTCTGCTCTGTCTGGCGGGCATCCGGTACCGCGAGCCGCCCACCGCCAGGGCCGTACGCCGCCCCAACGCACTGCTCGGCGAGGTCGGCGAAGGGCTGCGACTGATCGGCGCCGACCCCTGGTTCCGCACGCTGGCGCTGTTCGCGGCGGCCTCCAACCTGGCCCTGATGGGGTACCAGTCGATCCGGGTGGTCTTCCTGGTCCGGAGCGTGGGTCTGGCCTCCGGGGTGGTCGGCGCGCTCATCGCGGTAGCCAGCACCGGGGGCGTCGCCGGGGCGTTCGTCGCCCGTCGGGTCGCCGATCGGATCGGTACGGCTCGGGCGACGCTGCTGTTCGAACTCGGGCTCACCACCTTCGCCCTGCTCATCCCACTGACCTTCGGCGGCGCCGGAACCGTCGCCTTCGTGGTCGGCGGCTTCTGCGTCTCCGCGGGCGTCGTGGCCGGAAACGTGATCAAGGCGGGTTTCCAGCAGCGCTACTGCCCGCCTGAGCTGCTGGGCCGCCTCACCGCGAGCACGGCTTTCCTCAGCTACGGCACGATCCCGCTCGGGGCGCTTCTCGGCGGTGCGCTCGGCACCGGGGTCGGTCTGCGCGCGGCGATGTGGATCACCACGGCGGGGATCCCACTCGCCGCACTGGTGCTGTTCTTCTCTCCCGTCCGGCGCGTGCGGGACCTGCCGGGTTCCCGCCCGGCCCGAGGCGGACCAGCGCGGTGCGAAACCGTGGCCACCGGACGGGGATCCGCCGGAGCGGCCTAACCGCCTCACTCGTCTGCCCGGGCCGGCGTGCCGAAAGCCGCCGTGCCGAACAGGCTGTAGTACGTCACCGGCCGCGGAGGCCGTCCCGACCGGCCTCTCCGCGACGGTGAAGTCTGCTTTCCCGGGCGCGCGGCGCGCTGCGGCAGGCTGTTCCGGAGGGAGGCAGGGTATGTCGCGCAGCCTCGGCAGAACGCGCTGGAAGCGCTTCGCCGTCATCATGGTGCCGGGCCTGATGGTCGCCACGGCCCTCGGCGTCGGCATGGCACAAGGCGCGCTGGCCGCGTCGTTCTTCGTCTCCGGACGGCGGTTCCAGCTCTCCGTCGACTCCCTGGTCGGACACGGGATGAGCGCGTACAGCACGATCGACGTGACCAGGACCGGTGTGCGCATTCCGGTGGAGGTGACCGGGCTGCGGTCCGCGGTGATCCGCGGGCTGTGCGAGTCGGTGGTGACTCCGATTCCCTTCCTCGGCCCGTACACCCTGCGGCTCACCGGGGCGGACCGGGTGCGCCGGGCCGAGGCGCGGGACATCTTCATCGACGCGACGTCCATCATGGTCCGGCAACAGACCAACCACGGCCTGAACATCGGTGTGGCGGCCGGTGCCTTGACCAAGGGACCGGTCAATCCGGGTGACCGGCACTCACGGTTCTTCGACCCCAACGGCGTTGCCCAGCAGTCCTCGACCGTCTTCCTGGCCGACGCACGCTGGGAGGCGGTCGCGGTCACGGCGGTCACCCTCGATGTGCCCGATGTCAGGGTGCGGCTCAGGGCGGGACACCATGAGTGCTTCTGACCTCGCCGAGTGCGGTGCCGGTGAGCGGCTCAGGGGGGCAGGGCCACGCGCCGCGATCGGCAACGTCCGCCTGGCGTTCCGGCGTTGGCGCGGTACCCGGCCCTTCTGGGCCGGACTGTTCACCATGTCGGCGGGCGTGCCGGTCATCTACTTCCCGTACGCCAGCCTCGGTCTGGGCGGGATCCCTCTCGCGCTGTCTACCACTGCCGGGGCCGGATCACTGGTGATCGGGGTCCTGCTCATCGTCCTGGGGTTCACCCTGTGGTTCCAGCAGCAGGCGCGGATCTTCGCGGGGGTCGCGGCCATGCTGCTCGCGCTGGTCTCGCTGCCGCTGGCCAACTTCGGCGGCTTCCTGCTCGGGCTGTGTGGCGGCCTCGTCGGCGGCGCGCTGGCGTGCTCCTGGGCGCCGCCGAGCGGGAACGAGCCCTGATCCGCGGTCAGTTGTGGCCGTCGATGATCTCGGCGAGGCGGTGGAGTTGTGCCGCGAGTTCCGTCCGTTCGGCGGCGGTGAACGAGGCATATCCGCGGCGCTGGGCCTCACGGCGCTGGTCGCGCAGCCGGGTGAGCTGTTCGGTGCCTTCCTGGGTGAGGCGGACGAGGACGCGGCGTTCGTCGTCGGGGCAGCGGCGCCGGAGCACCACGCCCCTGCCTTCGAGTTGCTGGAGCATGCGGGTGGCGGTGGGCACGCTGACCCCCGCGGTGGTCGCTAGCCGGCTCACGGGCAGCTCGTCGCCGGAGGCCAGCGGATCGAGCAGCGCCAACTGGGACAGCGACAGGCCCCCCGCGGCGGCGGCCCGGCCGCGGGCCTTGCGCATGGCCAGGAACAGGGCGTCGGCGGCCTGCGCGAGTTCCTCCACGGCGGTGTCCGGTCCTGGCTGCGGGCTTGTCGAGTCCTTGCGGTCGTGCTGCATGGCTGTTAGCTTACTCAGCATTCGCTTAGCAAGCTAAAGAGTGGGGAGCTAAGGAAATGGCATCCGCCGCACGCGTCGACGTACACGAGCATGTGCTCCCGCCCGCCTACCGGCGGCTGCTGGTCGAGCGAGGTCTGGACGCCGGGGGCTGGGCGCTTCCGGAGTGGGACAAGGACAGCGCGATCGCGATGATGGACACCCAGGGCATCGCCACCGGCGTGGTCTCGGTCAGCGCGCCCGGAGTGCACCTCGGCGACGACCGCGAAGCCCGTACGCTGGCGCGCTCGGTCAACGAGTACGTCGCCGAGTTGGTCAAGGACCGCCCCGACCGGTTCGGCCAGTTCGCAAGCATCCCGCTGCCGGACGTGGACGGCTCGGTCGCCGAGGCCGTCCACGCACTGGACGAGCTGCGCGCCGACGGGGTGGTGCTGATGTCCAACGCGGGCGGTCGCTATCTGGGCGACCCCGCCTTCGAACCGCTGTGGGCGGAGCTCAACGCCCGCGCGGCGGTGGTCTTCGTCCACCCCACCGAGGCGCCCGCCCCGACGCTGCCCGGCGTCCCCGCGCCGGTCATCGACTTCCCCTTCGACACCACCCGTACCGCGGTGCAGTTGACGCTGAACGGCGTGATGAGCCGCTACCCCGACGTGAAGGTGATCCTCTCGCACGCGGGCGGCTTCCTGCCCTACGTCGCCCACCGGGTCGCCGTCGCCAGCACGATCGTCAACCCGGAACTGACCGTCGACGGCATCCTGGCCGATCTTCGCCGCTTCTACTTCGACACGGCGCTGTCCGGCAGCCCCACCGCGCTGCCGTCACTGCTGGCCTTCGCCGCGCCCGGCCACGTCCTGTACGGCAGCGACTGGCCGTTCGCGCCGGTCGCCGCCGGCGCCTATTTCGACGGGCACCTGGACGGTTACCAGGACTGGCAGCCTGGTCAACTGCGCGCCGTTCAGCGGGGCAATGCGGAAGCGCTCTTTCCGCGCCTTGCGCGCGACTGACGGGGCCCCCGGGGCCGGCTCGCACGCTGGACCCGTTCGACGTGCTGCGGATCGCGGTGATCCGCGGGATAGTCGGGATGAGTGGATCGATCGGACACCCACGTGTAGGTGATCACTCATGGGCTCGAAGAACGAAGCCGTCGTACGGGCGCTGCTTGAGCGGCAGAAGAAGACCTACGCCGCGGAGGCGGGCATCACGGTGAGGAACACCCCCGCCGCGCTGTACCAGATGCTGGTGCTCTCGATGTTGCTCAGCGCCCGCATCAAGGCGGACATCGCGGTGGCGTCGGCGCGTGCGCTGTTCGACGCGGGAATGCGCGACGCCCGCAAGATGGCGGACGCCACCTGGCAGCAGCGCGTGGACGCGCTGGGTGAGGGCGGTTACCGGCGTTACGACGAGCGGACCTCCACCCAACTCGGCCGAGCCGCCGAGCTGGTGCTCGACCGCTACGCCGGTGACCTGCGCCGACTGCGTGAGGAGGCGGACCCCAAGAAGGCGTTGCGCGACATCCCCGGCATCGGGCCGGTGGGCGTCGACATCTTCCTGCGGGAAGTCCAGGCGGTCTGGCCCGAGTTCGCACCGTATGTGGACCGCAAGGCCATGGAAGGCGCTGAGCGGCTCGGACTGCCGACCTCCGCCGAGAAGTTGGCCGGACTCGTCAAGAGGTCCGAGGTGCCTCGGCTGACGGACGGCCTGGTGCATGCCGCGATCGACAAGCACCTGGCCCAGGAGGTCCGGGAAGCGGCCACCGTCTGAAGTCCCCTTCCGCGCGGACGGGTTGACGGATCAGCCGAACCGCGCCGCCAGTTGCCGGAACAGTGACGGCGCCGCGCCGTTGAGGCGGGCGGGGAAGCGCAGCCAGCCGGGAACGAACGCCTCGCTGCGGTCGTGCGCCACGGCGTCCCAGACCGCGTCGGCGACCCGCCCGGGGGCGACGGGCCGGGGCCGGGACCGCTGGTACAGGGCGCCGCGGCGGGCGAAGAACGGGGTCTGCACGACGCCGGGCAGCACGGTGGAGATCCGCACCCGGCTGCCCAGTAGCTCGTACCGCAGACTGTCGGCGAACGTGGTCAACGCGGCCTTGGCGGCCGAGTACACCGCCTCCTGCCGTACACCGACCGCACCCGCGATGGACCCCACCAGCACCAGGTGCCCGGCGTCCCGCCGCAGCATCTGCGGCAGCACCAGACGGACCAGGTGCACCACGGCGGCCAGGTCGACGGCGAGCACCTCGTCGATCGCGGCGGCGGGCATGTCGGTGAACGGTCCCGCCCAGCCGATGCCCGCCGCGGCGACCAGCAGGTCCACCCGGCCGCCCAGTTCGACCGCGCTCTCCACCAGCCGCCGGCATCCGTCGCGGTCACCGAGGTCACCGGGTAGCGCGATGCCACCGGTGGCCGTGGCCACCTGGTCCAGCCGGGTGCGGTCCCGTCCGTTGAGCACCACGCGCCAGGCCCCGCCCTCGGCGAACCGGGCGGCGACCGCCGCGCCGATACCCGACGACGCGCCGGTGATCAGGGCCACCGGGGCATCGGTGGGGACGGCCGTGGTCCGGCGGGCCACCACGTGTCCACCGTGCGGCAGCGGACTGCCCGCAGACGCTCGCGCGGCTTCCATCAGGAGCCCTCCTCCGGTGGCGCATCACGGTCATTCTTCCCCAGTCATTCCATAACGGATAGTTGAACCAGCCGTCAGCGCTCGGCCGTTGACACCCGCCTGGCGCAGTACGGGCGGCTCAGCGCGGCGCCCCCGTCCGGGCCGCGGTGGCCAGGACATCGGCGGCGTCGGCGGTGAACAGCGCCCGGCCCGCGTCGATCCGCGCCTGCCGAACCGGCCCGTCGAAGGCCAGCTCACGCAACGTCCGCAGCAGGTCCTGCGGGGAACGCGCGGGAACGCACAGCCCGGACTCGGCCATACGGCGGACGCTGTGCACGCCGTGCCCCGCGATCGGCCGGTACCCGACCACCGGTACCCCGGCCGCCAGGGCCTGCGCCGCGGTCTGCCCGGCGGCGTTCATCACCAGCACGTCCACCGCCGCCATCAGCGCCGGTACATCGTCCACCCAGCCCAGCGCGACCGTGCCCGGCACCCGGTCCAGCCGCCACCGCAGCGCCCGACGCCGCCCGCACAGCACGACCGGCAGCCAGCCGTCCCCGCTGAGCAGGGCGGCCGTCTCCGCCAGCTGCGACCCCACACCCCACGCACCCGTCGACAGCAACACCGGGCGACCCGGGGCGGCCCGCGCGAACGCGTCGACACCTGCCGGGTCCGCCGAGTAGTGGAACGCGTCCGCCACGACCGGCCCGACCGCCAGCGCGCCTTGGCCGCCCATCCGCCGGACGTCCTGTGCGGTCTGCGGGGTCGGGCACAGATGCAGGTCATTGCCGGGATGGACCCACTGCCGGTGCACCGCGAAGTCAGTGATCACCACGGCGCTGGGCACCCGCAGCACCCCCTCCTCGCGCAGCCGCCCGCAGATCTGCGCTCCCAGGTGGAACGTGGACACCACCGCGTCCGGCGGATCGGCCGCCAGCCGCCGTCGCAGCGCCTGGGCCGCGGGCAGCACGATCGGCGTGGTGTCCCTGCCCTGGCGGTTCCCGTCCGGCGGCGGGACGAAGTACGCCCGGTAGATCGCGTCGTAGACGACCGGAACGTGCCGGATCACCGTGGCGTAGAAGGCGCGCAGCGCGACGCCCAGCCGGGCCGGCAGCAGGTCGAGGACGTCGATGGTCTCCGTACGGTGCCCGCGCCGGGCCAGCCGCCGGGCCAACTCGGCGGCCACCGTGTCATGTCCCGCTCCCATGCGGGCGCTCAGGATGACGAACCGTAGGGCCACACCAAGACCTTTCACGCCCCGGCCGACTTCCGCCAGCGCTGCGCCGTACCGCCGGTCGGGTGACGTGTCACCGCCGCTCCGGTCGCAGGTCGCCGAGGGAGCGCGGGAGACTGGCCACGTGCGTGCCGTTCGCCCACCAAGCGCGCCCCCGGCATGGCGCGCGCTGTCGGTGTGCGCGCTCGCCGGGGCGGCTGCGCACATCGGCCCGGCCGGGACCTGGCTGCCGCCGGTGCGCCGGTCGCTGTTCCCGGCCCTGGACGGCCGAGGCCGCCCGGGGCACATCGCGCTCACCTTCGACGACGGGCCCGCCCGGCACAGCACGCCGTACTTCCTGGACACCCTGGACCGGCTCGCGGTGCGGGCCACGTTCTTCGTGCTCGGCCGCGCCCTGCTGGAGGCGCCCGATACCGGCCGGGAACTGGTCGCGCGAGGGCACGAGGTCGCCGTACACGGCTGGGACCACCGCCGTCCGTGGTGGCCCACGCCGCTGCGCGACCTGAGTGAACTGCGGCGCACCGTGGCGGCCGTCGGCGCCGTCTGCGGGGTCCGCCCCCGGTGGTACCGGCCGCCGTACGGCGTGCTCACCGGCGGCCGGTGGGCCGCGGCGCGCCGGGTGGGGCTGCGCCCGGTGCTGTGGTCCGCGTGGGGGCGGGAGTGGGTTTCGGGCGCCACCGCGCGGAGCGTCGCCGACCGCGTGGGCCGCGGGCTGCACGGTGGCGGCACGGTCCTGCTGCATGACACCGATCGGGCGTCCGGCGCCGACTCCTGGCGCGTCGCCCTCCAGGCGCTTCCCGAACTGGTGGAATGCTGCCGTCGACAGGGCTTCACGATCGGGCCGCTACGCGATCACGGCATCGGCGTGGAGAACGCCCGCCCCGGCGGGCAGGAGCAAACGGGACGCTTGTGCTGACATATGTGTTGGCCGTACTCGCTGCCTGCGCCAACGCGGCATCGTCGGTACTCCAGCGTCGCGCCAACCTCGGCCTGCCCGCGGAGGACAGCCTCAGTCTGCGGCTCATCAGGGCGTTGCTGCGGCGCCCGGTGTGGTACGCGGGGGTGCTCGGCATCACGGTGGGCTTTCTGCTCCAGGCCACCGCGCTGTCGGTGGGCGAGCTGTCGGTCGTGGAGCCGATCCTGGTGTTCGAGCTCCCGCTGACGCTGATCCTCGGCTCGCGGGTGTTCCACGCCCGGCTGCACCGCCGTGAATGGCTCTCGGTCGTGGGAATGACCGTGGGCCTGGCGGTGATGCTGTTCTGCCTGGCGCCGTCCGGGGGCAACGCGCAGGCGGTGGACGGGATGGTCTGGCCGATCGGCATCGGTCTGAACCTGGCGGTGGTGGCGACCGCGGTGCTGTGGGGCCGTACCGCGAAGGTGGCGGAGCGGCCGGAGCTCGGCGGGCGGCGCGCGGCGTGCCTTGGAGTGGCGGCGGGCTGCCAGTTCGGGCTGACGGCCGCGTTGATGAAGGGCGCGGTGTCGCAAGGCGGTCAGGGCGTCGCCGCCGTCTGTACGGCCTGGCAGCTGTATGCCATGGTCGCCTCCGGCGTCACGGGGATGTTCTTCCTCCAGTCGGCGATGCACGCGGGGCGGCTGCTCGCCGCACAGCCCGGCCTGACGCTGTCCGACCCGCTGGTCTCCGTGCTGTGGGGCGTGGTCGCCTTCCACGAACAGGTGCGGCAGGGATGGTGGCTGCTGCCGGCGATCGCCGGTGCCGCCGCCATCACCATCTGCGTTGCCGTACTGGCCCGTTCACCCCTGCTCGGCACGGAGGAGCGGCGCCCGGTGCGCGCTCGACACTCCATCGTCCGGCGCTGAATCATCCGGGGGTAGATCAAGTATCCCCGCTCGGAGCCGCTCCTGTCACCGTGCTTGGGGACGATCTGGGCGGTGATCGGCGCGTCTACCGTTACGGGTGACCGGACAACGCACCCCAACCGCCCCTGGAGCAGGAACAATGGCGTACGACACCGCGGCACTGGCGGCGGAACTGATCAGCATGGCGAAGGCCGACCACGAGACCTCGCCGAGCGCCAACAGCGAGGATCCCGCTGACCAGTTGGCCTGGCGGCGACTGACCGCACAGCACGGTGACCGTCTCAACGAGATCATGGACGAGTACGGTTGGCCGACGGCCGAACTCGTCGGTGCGGACGCGGCGCGCGCCGCATGGCTGATCGCCCAGCACGCCGACCGGCAACTCGATGTGCAACGGCGCGCGCTGCGGCTGCTGGAACAGGCGGTGGCCGAAGGCGCGGCCAGCCGTCGCGAGCTGGCGTTCCTCCGCGACCGGGTGCTGGTCAACGACGGGCGGGAGCAGATCTACGGCACACAGATCGCCGGGATCAGGGAAGGCTCGCCCGTCCCCTGGCCCTGCCAGGACCCCGAGCGGATGGACGCCCTGCGGGCGGACGTGGGCATCGAGCCGTTCGCGCAGTACGTCGCCAAGTTCCCAGCGGCCTGAGCCTCACGGCCTCGCACACGCAAGGCGCGTACAGGGTGAACGGTAGAATATGGGGCAACGTGCGGGGAGCCCCCCGGCGTCCAGCGCTTCGCGCCCGCGGCTGTGGCGGTGACCGACATGAAACGGCACAGCATCTCGTACCGGGGGGAGGGCCGGACCGTGCCGCGCACCGCCACGCCGGCGAACGTCCAGTCCACCCTCGCCCTGAACGGCATGGGCAGCTTCCAGTGGGACGTGGAGGCCGGCAGCTTCTTCCTGGACGCCGGAGGACTCGCCGTGATGGGACTGCGTGCCGGTGAGTACGACGGGCGCGCCCGCACCCTCGGGCGCCGGATCGTCCCCGACGACCTGCCGGGCCTGCAGGTCGTCGTGGCGCGGGCGCTGGCGTCCCACCCGAGTTACGGCGCCTACTTCCGGGTACGCCACCCGGACGGCAGCGTCCGCTGGACCCATATCCAGGGACGGGTGCTGCGCGACGCCACCGGCCGGGCCCGGCGGGTGGTGGGCATCGTCCGTGACGCCAGCGACGAACTCCAGCACTTCGCGGAGCAGACCGCCCTCAAGGTCGACCGGCAGCGGCAGACCGACGTCGTACAGGCGCTCACCTACGCGCTGTCCCAGGCGCTCAGCGTCGAGGATGTCACCACGGCCGTGACCAGCGAGGAGACCCGAAAGCGCATCGGCGCCACGGCCGTCGCCCTCGGCCTCGTGGAACAGGGCCACACCCGGCTGGTCGGGGCGGCGGGGCTGCCCGAGGGGCTGATCCGCGACCTGTCGGTCTCCCGGGTGAGCGCAGCGATGCCCTTCGCCGAGGCGGTCCGCACCGGTACCCCGCGGTTCCTCAGCCGCCATGAGCTGCGCGACCGCTATCCCAGAATGTGGCCCTATCTAAAGGCGACCGCCTTCACCAGGGCCGCCATCCTGCCGCTGGTCGCACAGGCACAGCCGACCGGCGCCCTGGCGATCGCCTTCCAGGACCGGCCGGGATTCACCTCCGGCGAACGCAACCTGCTGCTCGCACTGGGCTCCACCATCGCCCAGTCCCTCCAGCGTTCGGTGCTCTACGACCACGAACACGAACTCGCCGTCGGCCTTCAGCACGCCATGCTGCCGTCCCGCATCCCGGACTGTCTGGGCGCCCGGATCGCCGTACGGTACCGGCCATCACAGGGTGGCCGGGAGATCGGCGGTGACTGGTACGACGTCATCTCGCTGCCACTCGGCCGGATCGGCATCGTGGTCGGCGATGTCGAAGGCCATGACGTCCACGCGGCCGCGATCATGGGACAGTTGCGGATCGCCCTGCGCGCCTACGCCGCCGAAGGGCACTCGCCGTCCACCGTGATCACCCGTGCGTCGGAGTTCCTGCGCGACCTGGACACCGAGCGCTTCGCCACCTGCATCTACGCGGACCTCGATCCCACCACCGGCCTTGCCGGCGTCGTACGGGCCGGTCATCTGGGGCCGCTGGTCAGACGCTCGGACGGCAGCTGCAGCCGCCCGAGCGTGCCCGGCGGGCCGCCGCTCGGCCTGCTCGACAGGGCGGACGCGTCCCCGTACCCAGCCGCGCCACTCCAACTGTGCGCCGCCGACACGCTGTTGATGTGCACCGACGGCCTGGTGGAGTTCCACGGCATGGACCTGGACGAGGGCATGAGCCAGCTCGAAACCGTGATGATCGACGGTCCGGCGCCGCTGGAGGACCTCGCCGATCACATCATCGACACCATCGAGGCCCGCTCAGAGCTGTTGGACGACGCCGCCCTGCTGCTCGCCACGCTCGGTTGAGGTCCGGGCCGGGCCCGGACCTCAACCGGCCTTCACATCACCGGTTGGCCAGCAGGTCCGACGTTCCGGAGGTCCGGGCGCGTGCGCTGGGCATCTCCTGTTGCGCTATGCGCTGGGTGTCCACGGTCTGGCTGCGCTGCTGGGCGGTGGGGGCGGGCTTGCCGCAGAACACCGGGTCCAGGGCGCGCCGTTCGGCGGCGAAGACATCGGAGTTGTTGGAGGCGTTCGCGGAGATGGTGACCTGCCGCGAGCCGTCCTTGGTGGTGTAGGTGTAGGTCTGGTAGCCCTCGATGATGCCGTCGTGGCCGATGACCTTGGTGCCGCAGGACAGGTCGTACTGGCGAAGGCCGAGGCCGTACTGGGAGGTCGGCGTCACCGCCTCCATGGTTTCCATTTCCGCCAGTTGTGCGCGCGGCAGCAGATGTCCGGTCGTCAGCGCCTGCAGGAAGCGGTTGAGGTCCGAGGTGCTGGAGATCAGGGCACCGGCGGACCAGAGCCATGAGGCGGTCTGGTTGGTCGCGTCGAACAACGGCTTGGTGCGGTCGTCCTGGGTGAGGTAGCCGATCGCGTGCGGCCCGTCGATCGTGGTGCGGGGCACCACGAACTCGGTGTGGGTCAGCTTGAGCGGTGCGAGGATGCGCTGCGTGAGCACCTGCGCGTACGGCTTGCCGGTGATGTGCTCGACCAGCATGCCCAGCACGACGAAGTTGGTGTTGGAGTAGCTGTACTGGCTGCCCGGCTTGAACTGCTGGCCGTGCTTGAGGGCGTCGGCGACCAGGGCCTGCGGCTGGTAGGTCTTGTAGCGGAACTTCTGGTAGCCGGTGACGGTGTCTCCGGTCAGCAGGTCGTTGGTGTAGTCGTACAGACCGCTGGTGTGGTTCAGCAGCTGGCGTACCGTGATGGTGGAGTCGGCGGGCAGTACGCCGTGCGGCAGGTAGTGGGTGGCCGCGGTGTCCAGGCCGACCTTGTGCTGTGCGACCAGTTGCAGGACCAGCACCGAGGTGAAGGTCTTGGTGACGCTGCCGACGCGGAAGTCCCCGCTGGGGTTGACCGGCGAGTGCGTGGCGATGTCGCCGGTGCCCACGCTGACCGTGCCGGAGTGTCCGCTGGTGTCGTTCACCCGGGCGAAGACACCAGGCGCCCCCGCGGTGACGACTCCCTGCAGTGCCTGCTTCAGGGCAGCCATGTCGGGGGCGGGGCTGGTCTGCTGGGCCGCCGCGGCGGCTCTGTTGGGAGCGGCGCTGGCCGGCATCGCGGCGGCCAGCATCGAGCCCAGCGTTCCCACGACCACGGCGCCTGTGACGGCGCGCCGGGTGGAGCGGGCGAGGAATCGAGTCATGAAGTCTTCGATGTCCTTTTCTGTTGTGCACTGCCCGTGTCGTCGACGGTGCGTGGTCGATACCACGGTGATGCCAACGTTCGGGCGGTGGAACGGCGATGGGGCACCGGTGCACCCATGACGTGGGACACGCGTGCTGCCCGGATAATTGTGCTCGTACGGGTACACACGGAGCCGACGATGGTTCTACCACAGTGCCCAACGGCCGCCAATGACACGGGCGGTGGCTCGGCGCGCGGCGGGACTTCCTGGACGCACGGGGCGGCCACGAAGGCGGCGGCGCGGATGACGGCCATGGTCTGTGCTCGGCGCCTCCGGAGAGCATACTCGGTTCGAAAGTGCAACGAGTAAACATTCGTAACGGGGCAATCAAACGTTAGGGTGGTGTCCATGAGCGAGACGATGGGGCGCCGGGAACGAAAGAAGGCCGCCACCCGCCAGGCGCTGGCGGACGCGGCTCTGAGGCTGTTCCTTGAACGCGGTTACGACCAGGTCAGCATCAAGGACGTGGCCGACGCCGCGGATGTGTCCACCACGACACTGTTCAAGCACTTCCCGGGCAAGGAGGCCCTTGTCTTCGACGAGGACGCCGATCTGGAGGCCGCGCTGGTCGCAGCGGTACGCGAACGCCCGGCGGGCCAGTCCATCCCGGCCGCCCTACGCGCACACGTCATCCACGCGAAGCTGGGCTCCGCGACCCCCGACCCGGGGTTCGCCCGGTTCGTCCAACTCACTGAGGAGACACCCGCGTTGCGGGAGTACGCCCACCGCATGTGGATGCGCCATGAAACCGCTCTGGCGCGCGCCATCGCCGAGGACATCGGCGCCCCCGAGGACGACATCGCCTGCGCGGCGCTGGCCCACTTCGCCCTGGAGGCGGCCAGCCTGGCCCGCGGCCGGGCCAATCCGCGGCAGGCGGTGGAGCGCGCCTTCGACCTGCTCGAACACGGTTGGCAGGCGGCTGCCCGATCCGGCGCCCCCAAGGGGTAGCCGTCAGCTGACGGTCAGGGTGAGCGGGCCCGCCAGTGCCGTGTAGCCGTTGTTGTAGAGGTACCAGACGTCGTAGTCGCCCGGTCCTGGCAGACCACTGGTGCCGAACGTCAGACTGCCGCTGCCGTTCGGTGCGTACTGCCAGCTCAGCGAGTTCTGCCGGCCGGGTGCCACGCCCTGCGGGTAGACGCCGATCCAGTTGGTGGAGCTGGTGGTGGTCGGGGGTGTGGAGTAGCGGAAGGTGACGGTCGCCCCGCCGGCGACGCTCGGGGTGCCGGTGGTCAGCGTACTGCTGGGCGCCGGGCTGGAGTTGGGCGTGAAGGCGTCGTTCAGCGGCGTCGCGTAGGTGTCGTTGGCGGTGATGCCGGGGAGGCCCAGCGCGGCCTCGATGGTGCGGGCGGTGCTGTAGTGGTCGTAGCGGGTGGCGCTGGTGGTGCCCGCCGGGACGGTGCCCTGGGAGCCGTCCACGA
This sequence comes from Streptomyces silvisoli, assembly GCF_029269905.1. Lineage (NCBI taxonomy): Bacteria > Bacillati > Actinomycetota > Actinomycetes > Kitasatosporales > Streptomycetaceae > Streptomyces > Streptomyces silvisoli. The sequence goes on from NZ_JARJBC010000005.1 coordinate 202,541, forward strand.
TCGCGGCTACGTGGTTGTCCGGGTCGCTGCCGTCCTCGTCCCAGGTGACGATCAGCAGGGACTTCTGGGTGGTCCAGGCGGGTGACTGCATGATCGGCGCCAGCGTCTGCCGCAGCCAACCATCCTGTGCCTTCAGGCTGGTGGAGTTGCCGTTGCCGGAGGCTTCGCCGTCGTAGTAGTCATCGGCCGCGATCCAGGAGAAGCCGGGGGTGGTGGCCGCGCTTGCCAGATCGGTGGTCAGCTGGCTGGTGTCGAAGAGGTGGGCGGCGCAGCGGCTCTGGTTGCCGCTGATGTCGGTGTAGTTGATGAACGGCGCGTCATCCGGCTCGTAGTACGAGTCGTGCCCGTTGGTGGTGTTGCAGGGGGTGCCCATGCCCTGCTCGTATGCCTTCCATGACCTGCCCGCGGCATCGAGTTCGTCGCCCAGGTTGGTGTGTGGATCGTTGATGTTCGGCCAGTAGGTCGCGCCCTTGACGTAGGTGTCGCCGCCCGCGACGGCCAGGTAGTTCTCGTCGCTGGGGTGGTAGACCGCGTGGTAGTCGGCCATGGTCGCACCCTGTGTCATCAGGCTGTGCAGGTACGGGGTGTCCGTCGGGTCGCCCATCACGGCCGAGTAGTCGGTGTTCTCCATCATGACCATGAAGACGTGGTCGAAGCCGGGCACCGTGGACGCCGGGGGAGTGAGCGTGGCCGCGTGGACCGGGGTGGACAGTGTCAGCGACAGGTTGTCCAGATAGCCGGACTCGCCGGAGGACTGCAGGAACGCCACCTCGACCAGGATCGAGCGGGTACCCGCCGGAACCGTGCCACTGCTGCTGCGGGCCAGGAACGAAGTGGTGTCGGCGCGGTCGGCGGCCGACACGGTGGGCAGGTCGACGGTGGAACCCAGCGGCTGGCCGGAGCCGTCCTGGAACCGCAGCGAGACCTGTACGTACCCCGCGTAGTTGGTCCAACCCCCAAGCCACCCGGCCAGGTTGTAGCTGACGCCGCCACCGTCGATCGCCGTCGCCGCCGAGGACACATCAACCGTCTGCCGCATCGTGCCGTCGCCCTGGTTGCCGGGGGCGAAGAAGGCACTGCCCGGCGCGGGACTCGCGGGGTGGCCGAAGCTCCCCGCCGAGTAGCAGATGACATCCGGGCTGCCCGACACCACCGTCCAGCCCGGGATGGTGGTCGCCGCGGTCCAGTCGGTGGTGCAGTAACCGGCCTCCGCGTCCCCGTTCACGATCAGGTTGCCGCTGGTGGTGGCCGCGTGCGCGGGTACCACCGCCACCAGCAGCGCGCCCAGCAGGGTGAGGACGCCGCCGAGCGCTCGCCACAGAAGTCTCATGTCCGGTACCTCGCCGCATGGGGAACAACAGCCGCCGGTGAACGGCACATTGGTAGCGACCCCGGCTGTCGGTACCGGTAACTCCGGGTCAACTAGTCATGTACGCAGCAAGGCTGCGGCGGGGGTCCGGGTCAGCCGATGGCGAGCAGCTCCTCGTGGAAGCCGCCGAACCCCCGCTCGCGTGACTCGCTGATGTCTCGCGTGCGGCGGCCGTGCTTCCGGCAGTGTGCAGCCGTGGGTGGTCAGGCGCGGCGGATGACGATGTCGCCAAGCCCGGTGCGGGCGCGCACCTCGACGGTCGCGTCGGATGTCTCGGGGCCTTCGGCCGGACCGAGCGAGTTGCGTACGCTGCCGAAGCGGGAGTTCAGATCGAGCCAGGCCGCGGTGGACTCGCTGATGCCGACTTCCAGATCACCGGTGGCGGTCTGGACGGAGACCGAGCCGCGCACCACCTCGCCGACCCGGATGCCGCCGTAGGCGGACCTGGCATCGACCCCGGCGTGTGCGGTGCCGATGGAGATACGGCCGTTGGACGAGTTCGCCCGCACGTCGCCGGTCACCTTGCCGATGGTGATCTCGCCGTTGGCGTTCTTGACGGTCGCCTCGCCCGCGATCTCGCCGATGTCGATCCGGCCCGCCCCGGTGACCTCGGCGTTCCCCGCCGCCCGGTGCACAACGATGTCGCCATGGCTGGTCTTGAGGTTCACGGTGCCCGCCTCGGCGATCTGGATGTCGCCCGCCGAGGTCTTGAACCGGCAGTCACCGAGGCGGCCTTCGCAGATGAAGTCGGCCATGGGCGAGTCGGCGTGCACCTGCGAACCGCTCGGCAACTCGATGCTGATGTCCAGCGAACCGGCAGTACCGAACAGCGACCGCTTCCTGGGCCCCTTCACGAGCAACTCGCCGTTGGAGTAGCTGACTTTGGTCTGTGCGGCGGCGCGTACGTCGTTGTCGTCGGCACCGTTGCCGGGCAGCACCTCGACCACCGTGTCGGTGCGCTCGCTCGCGGTGATCCGGGCGGTGCCGATGTCGAATTGGAGAGAGACGGAGATCGGCTCTGGGGTGGCGAAATCAGGCATGGCTGTACCGTCCTCCTGGCTTGGGTCTGCGGTTCCGCTGGTGCAGCGGTGTCGACGGAGAAGTGGTGCGGTGCGCGGCGCGGGAAGGTCTAGCGGACCCAGCCGGTGTAACTCTGGCCGCCGCGCTGGCGGCTGCGGCCCGATGTCCGGCCGCGCTCGCCCGGTTCCAGCGCGATGGCGACGGCCCGTACCAGCCAGGCGTTGACCGAAAGTCCCTCCTGCCCGGCGGCGTCCTCCACCCGGGCCTTGAGGTGGGCGGGCAACCGGAAGTTGATCCGTGCCGTGCCGCCCTCGTCGCCGTCCGACGCGAGCGGCGGCACGGGCACGGGGGCGGCGCCGATGGTGCGGTCGTCCTCGTACGTCTCCTGGCCCGGTGGCGCCGTCACCACGAACTCCGGGTCGAGCCCGCGCAGCCGGACGTCGACCGAGCCCGGCGCCATGTCCCGCGTGACCTCGTCCATGGCGGCGGACAGCGCGTTCAGCAGGGTGAGCCGGGCGGCCGACTCCAGGGGCGCGGTGAGGCGTTCAGCCAGGCTGCGGGCTTCGTCTCCGCCCGCCTGCGCGGCGACCGCGAGCTCGCGGCGGAGGTTGTCGACGTAGGGGGTGAGGTCCATGACGCCAGTATGGCGCCGAGATGGCGCCATTGCAAAGCCATGTGATGCCACAATCTGGTGATGGCGTCAGGACGCGTAGGACCGTGGCAGCCGCCGCGGTCCTGCGCTGTGGTGTGGCGCGTGCGGGGCAGAACACTCAGCAGTCCGGTGGTGCGCCACGAGGCGGCCGCGTTGCCTGATACCGAAGCGCTCCAGTTCGGGCAGCCATGTCAGACCGGCTGACGCACGCCGAACGGGGCGGTGCTGTTCCGAGTCTCTCGCGACTCCGCCTCGCCGTACCACTGGAGGCGCACCACGCAGGGCGAGGCGGGAGGCGGGCGCATGGTCACCTACGCATGATGCCTGGGCAGTTGTCCGGTGGCCCGCCACTCCGGTGCCAGCACCGACCAGATCTCGATGTCGTGTCGCTTCCCCCGGTACAGGTAGCTCTCCCGCAGCACGCCGTCCTTCGTCATGCCGAGCCGCCGGGCCACCGCGATGCTGGCCTCGTTCGCCGCCGCGGCGCGCCACTCCACGCGGTGGATGCCCAACTCCTCGACGGCCCAATCGATGATCACGCGGGCGGCCCTGGTGACCAGGCCCTTGCCCACCGCCGACGGTTCCAGCCAGCAGCCCGCCTCGGCGGTGCCCTGCTCGACGTCCATCGTCCGGAAGAGGACTCCGCCGACCAGCTTGCCGCCGGTCCAAATGCCGTAGATCCGCCCGGCGTTGGCCGCTGCCTTCTCCGCGTACGCCATGAGGTACGCCCGGCTGGACTCCAGGTCCGTGACCACGTCCGGCAGCGCTATGTAGCGCCCGACGAACTCCCGTCCCCGGTCGATGTTGGCCAGGAGCTCCTCCGCCCGCGATGGTTCGAGCGGGCGCAGTTCGGCGCCGTCGTCGCCCAGGGATATCGGGTACATCGCTGCCTTTCGCGGTCCGAACCAGTGCACGGTGAGGAGATCCTCGCACGGGCGCGTCGCGCGCTACAAAGTCGTATGCCTTCGTCCGTCACGCCCGAGCGGCCCGCGGCTCGTCGGTGCGCACGATGGTGGCGAGCACCTCGTTGAAGGCCTCGGTCGAGGTGGGGTGGGTGTAGACCGCATCGCGGAGTTCGGACGCCTTGATGCCGTACCGAATGGTGAGAGCGACGGTGTTGATGAGTTCCTGCGCGTCGACGCTCAGCAGCGCGGCGCCGAGGATCTCGTCGGTGTCCGTGTCGACCACGAACTTCATGACTCCGCGGGTGTCCTCGACGATGTACGCACGCGGCATCGCGACGATCTCGGCGACGGGCCGGCTCGCGATCTTCACCCGGTGACCGGCCGCACGCGCCTCCTCCTCGGCGAGCCCCACGGTGGCCAGCGGCGGAGTGATGGACAGGGTGTGCGGGATCGCCACCCGGTCCGCCGCCGACGTCACCGAGGGCGTAGATATGCGGCTGGCTCGTCCGTAGGAACTCGTCCACCTCGACCGCCCCGCGCTCGGTGGTACGCACGCCCGCGGCGTCAAGCGCCAGGCCGCGGGTCGCCAGGCCATGGCGTCTCCCCGATCCGCACGGGGTCTCAGTTCACCCGCCCTCCGCAGGACCGGCAGCCGGGCCCGTCCCGCCCCGCGGCGGACGCGGCGGCGCTCGGGCTGTCGGAGCTCTCGCCGGACCCGTGGGACAAGGCCCTAGATCAATCCCCTTGTGTTGTCCAAGACGCGGATCATGGCGCGGCCGATGCCGGTGTGCGCCTCCTGGCCCGTTCGTCGCACAGCCCGGTACTGCGACGGTCCTACCCCGGCAGCCGTATCCGGAGGGAGGGCCCCGCGCCCCCGCCGTAGGCGTGCGCCGCCCCGCCCGCCTGTCCTCGGCGGGCTGGTGCGCATCCGGGGCGGGCGGCCCAACTTCCGTGCTCCTGTGCCCACTTGTGTGCCCGAACCCCCACGAAACTGATGAGGCGTCATGTAATCAAGCGGTGGCACGTAGCGGCGCACGGCGATCTGTGAACTCTTCGCGCCTTGTGAGTGACAGGGCCGCACTGACGTACTGCCTACAGCCCGCCGGGACCGCCGGCGGGTGGGAACCGCAGTGGAGAGGAAGGCCTATGTCCGTACGACCGCGGCACCGCCGCACCGCACCCCCACGGCTCCTGTCGTCGCTCCGCACCGCACTCACCGTCGGCGGTTTCGGCATCGTCCTGCCGCTCCTCGGCCCCGGCACCAGCGACGCGGCCTCCGACACCACCTGGGACCGGGTCGCCGGATGCGAGAGCGGCGGCAACTGGAGCATCAACACCGGCAACGGCAACTACGGAGGGTTGCAGTTCACCCAGCAGACCTGGGCGGCGTTCGGCGGAACCGCGTACGCGCCCCGGGCCGACCTGGCGAGCAAGGCGGAACAGATCATCGTGGCGGAAGCGGTGCTCGCCCGGCAGGGGCCCGGCGCATGGCCGGTGTGCTCGGTACGGGCGCATCTCACGCGGGGCGGGCACCCCGCGCCGGTGAAGCGGAGCAGTGGTCCCCGGCACGCCGCCCCCAAGTCCCGTTCGCACGGCGGCACCGGCCACCGCCCCGACACCGGCGGCCCGGCGGCCGCGCCCACCACGTCGTACACCGTGCACGACGGCGACACCCTGTCCAGTGTCGCGGTGCAGGCCACCGTCCCCGGCGGCTGGCAGCGGCTGTACGACGCCAACCGGAACGTGATCGGACCCGACCCTGATGTGATCTACCCGGGGCAGCGGCTCACACTGCCCTCCGGGCACTAGCACGTCAGGCAGCGGGCTGCTGACCGCTGATGCCGTGGCCGTGGGACTCGCCGCACGGTCACGGAAGCGGAAACCGCTGCCCGCGCAGTGCGGGATCTATGGTGTGGGTATGGATGAGGAACGCGCCAACCGGCTGGTGGCGGCGCTGCGCGCTCGTGGCGTGATGGCGCACGTGGCCGAGGTGGGAGTCTACGAGTTCGGGATCCGGGTCGTCCTCGACGAGAGCATCGAGGCGCTGTGGGACACCGACGGCGCGGCGGGACTGGACGCGGAGGTCGTCAGCGACGGCGTGCTCGTCGGCTTCGTGCCGCACATCGCCGGATCGGAGAGCTTCACCGAACAACAACTCGTGGACGCCATCGCGGGGGCGAACTACTCCGTGGAAGGCCTCCATCCGCCAGCGGACGCCCAGGGGCCTGATGAACGGCCGCCAACCGCTCCGTCCGCCAAGCCGCCGGTCGCCCGGCGGCACAAGGCGCACTGGTGGCGCCACTGAGCCGCACGTACAGGGTCACCACTTGGTTGCCGTTTCAACCGGACCCTATGCCCGGGAAGGGGGCGACGGCATACTGCGGAGCCATGACGCTGTTGGCTGAAAACATCACCCTCGAACGGCTGGAAGAACTCCTCGCCGACGAATCCATCGCCACCGTGCACCGTGCCCTGTGGCTGTTGCTGTGGGAAGGCGAGTTGCCGGTCGTGGACCTGCTGTCGCTCGATGTCTGCGATGTCCAACTTGGCGGGGCGGGCACGGATGCCGTGCTGGGGAAGGACGGACCGGCCGGCCGGATGGTGTTGAGCGAGCGCGCGGTCCGGCTGCTGCGTGAGTTGACGGGGGAGCGGGAGGCCGGGCCGCTGTTCGCTGTCGACGGCCGGGTGCTGACCTGGGAGCAGGCAACGCTGGCCGCGCAGCAGCAGGGCCACGGCATCCACGCGTTCCGCACGGGCGGCAAACGTCACCGGCAGTCGGAGTAGCGCCCAACGCGGACGCGCACGAAGGCAGTTGCCGCCCGCAGGACGAGCGGGCAGTGACCAAGCCCACGGTCCCGCCACGCTGCCGCCTTCGGGCCGGACCCACTACAGTCAGCGCCGTGGACTTCCGTACCGACATCCTGGGCGAGCCCTACCAAGCCGTTGACCTGCCGCTCACCCCTGATGACGAGGGCGAGGTCACGGCGACCCTCGTGCGCCGCAGGGCGCACCCCAACGGTGCGGCCGAAGGCACCCGGCGGGCCGTGCTCTATGTCCACGGATACACCGACTACTTCTTCCAGACGCATCTCGCGGACTTCTACGTCGACCGCGGTTTTGACTTCTACGCCCTCGACCTGCGCAAGTACGGCCGCTCCCTGCGCCCGCACCATTCGCCGAACTTCGTGCGCGACCTCGACGCCTACGCCGAGGAACTGGACGAGGCCGTCCGCGTCATCCGTGACGTCGACGGCCATGACACCCTGCTCGTCAACGGCCACTCCACCGGCGGACTGGTCAGCGCCCTGTACGCGGACCGGCGGGCCGGGCGGGGAACCATCGACGGACTGTTCCTCAACAGCCCGTTCCTGTCGATGCCCGCCCCGTACGCGGTACGCACCTTCGGCGCCCCGCTGCTCGACGTGCTCGGCCGGTTCGCGGGCACCCGCAAGCTGCCCACGCCGCTCAACCCCCACTACGTGCACAGCCTGCACCGTGAGTTCCGGGGCAGTTGGGACTTCGACCTGAAGCTCAAGCCCGCCGAGGGCTTCCCCCTGTTCGCCGGATGGCTGGCCGCGATCCAACGGGGACAGCGCCGGGTGCGCCGCGGGCTGCGGATCGACTGCCCGGTCCTGGTGATGGCATCCACCGCCAGCACGGTCACGCTCAAATGGGACGACGCGCTGCACCACACCGACGGGGTGCTGCGCGCCGACGACATCGCCGCGCTCGCTCCCCGACTGGGACGGCATGTCGTCACCGTACGCATCCACGGCGGTGTGCACGATCTGGTGCTCTCCGGCCCCGAGGCGCGTGAGCAGCTCTTCGCTGAACTGGACCGCTGGCTGACCGCCTATCTGTGACGTTTCGCCTCCAACACCCCCAGAGGCGATCCGGTCCGGGGCCGCCGATTTCCTCACCGCCGGGCGAAGTCTAGGGTGGTCCCCCGGGGGCACGACCAGCCCCTCGTGATATGCCGATGGGGAACGAGGAACAGCAGTGGAACAAGGCAGCACGCCCGCCGTACGCATCGAAGGGTTGTGGAAGCAGTTCGGTGAGCAGGTGGCGGTCGCCGGAGTCGATCTGGAGCTTCCCGCCGGGCAGTTCATCGGCCTCGTCGGGCCCAACGGGGCCGGTAAGACCACCACCTTGTCGATGGTCACCGGACTGCTGCGTCCCGACTCGGGGCGGGTGGAGATCGGCGGCCACGACGTGTGGAGCGATCCGGTCGCCGTCAAGTCACGGATCGGCGTACTGCCCGAGGGACTGCGGCTGTTCGAGCGGCTGTCGGGGCGCGAACTGCTCTCCTACACAGGGCGGTTGCGGGGCCTGCCCGGCGACGAGGTGGACCGGCGGGCCACCCAGCTGCTCGACGTTCTCGACCTCGCGGTGGCGCAGAACAAGCTGGTGGTCGACTACTCCACCGGTATGCGCAAGAAGATAGGCCTGGCCGCGGCCCTGCTGCACAACCCCGAAGTCCTCTTCCTCGACGAGCCGTTCGAGGGAGTGGACCCCGTCTCGGCGCAGACCATCCGTGGTGTGCTGGAGCGCTACACCGCTTCCGGGGCGACCGTCGTCTTCTCCAGTCATGTGATGGAGTTGGTGGAGTCCCTGTGCTCCTGGGTCGCGGTGATGGCCGCGGGCCGCATACGGGCGCAGGGTGCGCTCGCGGAGGTACGGGGCGACGCCGCCAGCCTCCAGGCGGCGTTCCTGGAACTGGTCGGTGCCCAGCGCACCGCCTCCGGTGACAGCCTCGACTGGCTGGGCGGCGACGCCCGATGAACAGCACCCCCCAGCCGGAGGCCGCGCGCCCCGGCACCGCCTCCCTGATCCCGGTCTTCGTCCAGCTCAAGCTTTCGCTGCTGCGCAACGGGCTGCAGCAGTCCTCCCGCCGCAAGGCCGTCTACGTCACCTCGATCGTCCTCGTCGGGCTTTTCACCGCGCTGGAACTGCTCGGTCTGATCGCGCTCCGCGGCACCGCACACATGGCCGCCCTCACCACGCTGCTGGTCGTGGTGCTCGCGCTCGGCTGGGCGGTCATGCCGCTGTTCTTCGCCAGCGGCGACGAGACCCTCGACCCGACCCGGCTGGTGATGCTCCCGCTGCGGCCCGTCCCGTTGGTGGTGGCGCTGCTGACCGCGTCCCTGATCGGCATCGGGCCGGTGTTCACCTTGGCGATCGTGGTCGGCTCGGTGGTCGCCACGGCGAACGGCGCGGCGGCCACCGTCGTCGGGGTCCTCGCCGCGGTGCTGGTGCTGCTCGTCTGCCTGGCACTGGCCCGTGCCGTCGCGACCGCCAACGTCCGTCTGCTGACCAGCCGCAGGGGACGCGACCTGGCGGTGCTCAGCGGCCTGATCATCGGCGTCGGCATGCAGTTCGTGAACATCGGCGTACAGCGGCTCGGTGCGGCCGGGGGCCTGCGGGCCCTGGCGCCGGTCGCCGACGTCCTGCGCTGGGTGCCGCCGGGTTCCGCGATGGACGCCGTACGGGCCGCCGGCGAGGGATCGTACGGCGTGGCCGTGGCCGAACTCGCGCTCACCGCCGCGGCGTTGGCCCTGCTGCTGTGGTGGTGGCAGCGGTCCCTGACCCGGCTGATGACCGCACCGGACTCCTCCACCCTGCAGGCCTCCACCGAGCCGGACAAGGCGCGTGCGCAGCGGCCGGGGCTCGCGAGTGTGCTGCCCACGGGCCGTACGGGCGCGGTGATGGTGCGGTCACTGCGCTACATCTGGCGGGATCCGAAGACGAAGACCGCGTGGATGTCCTCACTGACCCTCGGCCTGCTGGTGCCGATGCTCAACGCGGCACAGGGCCACGGCTCCCTGTACTTCGCCTTCTTCGCGCCGGCACTGCTCGGCATGCAGATGTACAACCAGTTCGGCCAGGACACCTCCGCGTTCTGGATGGTGCTGCAAACCATCGCCTCGGCACGTGACGCCTACGTCGAACTGCGCGCCCGCGCCCTCGCGTTGTCCCTCATCGCGGTCCCGTACGTAACTGTCGCCGTCACCGGCGTGGCCGCGGTCACCCGCGAGTGGCGGTCACTGCCGGAGGTGTTGGGCATGTCCTTCGCCATGCTCGGCGCGCTGCTCGGAACGGGCGGTATGACCTCGGCGCTGTTCCCGTACTCGATCCCGCAGGACGGTGGCTTCAAGAACGTCGCCCCGGGGCAGGCCGGAATCGCCTGGCTCTCCCTCTTCGGCGGACTGCTCGCGGGCACGGTGGTGTGTTCGCCGCTGATCGCCCTGACGATCTGGCTGCACGTCTCGGCCAACCTCGGCCTGATGTGGATCCTGCTGCCACTCGGGCTCGCCTACGGCTTCTGCGCGGCCTGGCTCGGGCTGCGCCTCGCCGGCCCGCGGGTCGTCGCACGACTCCCCGAGATCCTGCTGGCGGTCAGCAAGGGCTGAGCCCCGCCTTCCGCATGGGAACGGCGCCCGCCGATGGCAACATCGGCGGGCGCCGTTCTGCGTCCTCGCGGCGGTTGAACGCAAGGCCACGACGTTCCCGGCGACCCACTGCCGGAACGTCTTCGCCGGGGCCCGGACTTCGGGTCAAGACTCCTGGGAGTCGAGGTCGCGGGCTATGAGGGTGGCCAGTTCCTCGATCGCCGCCTCCGCACCGTCGCCTTCGGCGGTCAGCACCAGTGGTTCGCCGTGCTGGGCGCCCATCGCGAGGACGGAAAGCAGGCTGCGGGCGTCCACCGGGGACCGACCCTCGCGAGTGACCGTCACTCTGACCGGTTGGCGGGCGGCGGCCTGAACGAACAGCGACGCGGGGCGGGCGTGCAGACCGCTGCGGGAGCCTACGACAACAGTGCGCTGGGGCATGAGAACTGAGCACTCCTTCGAAATGACGGGAAACGGGGCGTGAACGGTTCGGCACACAGGGTTCAAGCGGGCATCGGTGCCTTGGCGTTGGCGTCCTCCGGGGCGGAGGCCGCCTCCCGTACCGTGGCCGCTGCGCGGCCGCCCTTGAGCAGGACCACCAGAGCGGTGGTGAGCACCGTACCGGCGGCGACGGCCACCAGGTACAGCAGCGGCTGGCCGATCAGCGGTACGACGAAGATGCCGCCGTGCGGAGCCCGCAACGTACAGCCGAACGCCATGGACAGCGCACCGGTGAGCGCACCGCCCGCCATCGTGGAAGGGATGACCCGCAGCGGATCGGCGGCGGCGAACGGGATCGCGCCCTCGCTGATGAACGATGCGCCCAGGACCCATGCGGCCTTGCCGTTGTCGCGCTCCGCCTCGGTGAACAGCGCTCCCCGGACGGTGGTGGCCAACGCCATCCCCAGTGGGGGGACCATCCCGGCGGCCATGACCGCGGCCATGACCTTCAGGCTACCGGCCGTCGGACTGGCCAGGCCGCCGACCGCGAAGGCATAGGCCACCTTGTTGACCGGGCCGCCCAGATCGAAGCACATCATCAGACCCAGAAGGACACCCAGGATGATCGCGTTGCTTCCGGACAGTCCGCTCAGCCAGTCGGTCATGGCCTTTTGGAAGGCGGCGATCGGCTTGCCGACCACGACGAAGACCAGGAAGCCGACAATGAGGGAGGAGACCAACGGAATCACAACCACCGGCATGATGCCGCGCAACACGGGCGGGACGCGCAGGAGTTGTACGGCCATCACCACCGCGCCCGCGAGCAGGCCGGCGACCAGGCCGCCGAGGAAACCGGCGTTGATGGTGACCGCGATGGCGCCGCCGACGATGCCGGGTACGAGACCGGGCCGGTCCACCATGCCGTAGGCGATGTATCCGGCGAGGACCGGGATGAGGAACCCGAAGGCGGCGGAGCCGATCTGGAACAGCAGGGCGGCCCAGCTGGAGGTCTCGGTCCACACGAAGTGCTGGGCGACCGAGGGTGCCTTGTTGATCTGGTAGCCGCCGATGGCGAAGGCGAGTGCGATCAGCAGTCCGCCCGCGGCGACGAACGGCACCATGTAACTGACGCCGGTCATCAGCCACTTGCGCAGCCGCGTGCCGAAGTGGTCTCCGGCTGAGTCCGTCGGGGGCGGGGCGGTGGCGTGGCCGGTGACCTCGCCGCGGTCGGCCCTGTCCCGCACCTCGGCTATGAGCTCAGCGGGGCGGTTGATGGCGGCCTTCACCCCGACGTCCACGGTGGGCTTGCCGAAGAAGCGGGACCTGTCGCGCACCTCGATGTCATGGGCGAGTACCACGCCGTCGGCGGCGGCGATGACAGCGGGGTCCAGCGGGGTGAAACCCGCCGATCCCTGCGCCTCCACGGCGAGTTCGACACCCGCGGCCTCGGCCGCCTTCGTCAGGGACTCCGCCGCCATATACGTGTGGGCGATGCCGGTGGGGCACGAGGTGACGGCGACGATGCGGAAGGGCACCGGTCCACTGTCGGACGCGGCGGTCTCGTGCGCCGCATCCGGCGGAGCGCTGTCCGCACCGCGGATCAGGGCACAGGCGGCGGCCGGGCTCGCCTGCGCACGCAGGGCGGAGGTGAAGTCCGGGTCCATCAGCCGCCGGGCCAGACTGGACAGGATCGTCAGATGGGCGTCGTCCGCACCGGTCGGGGCGGCTATCAGGAAGATCAGGTCGGCCGGGCCGTCAACGGCCCCGAAGGCGATGCCTTGTTCGCTGCGCCCGAAGGCCAGTGTCGGGACGGTGACGTGCGCGCTACGGCAGTGCGGAACGGCGATGCCGCCCTCCAGGCCGGTCGGCATCTCGGCCTCGCGGGCCGCCACGTCCGCGAGGAAGCCGTCGAGATCGGTCACGCGGCCGGTGGTGACCATCCGCTCGGCGAGTCGGCGGACGGCGGCTTCCTTGCTCTCGACCGACAGGTCGAGGTCGACCAGTTCGGCGTTGATCAACTCACTCATCACGCGGCTCCTTGCTCGCGAAACCGCCCGGCGGGCGGCAGGGGGACGCGGGGTACCGGCCGGACGCGGCGCGCGGTCGGTGATCGGTGACCGGCCGGGGGAGTGGACCCTCGGCCGCTCATGGCGTTGGCTCCGTGAGCGCGCGGTCCAGGGGGACCCGCGCCGTCGTCGTCACCGCCGCCGGAACGAGGTCGGTCGGCCTGGGCATGGCGCTGCCAGGCAGTTGAACGGCGGCCGCCCCGTGGGCGACGGCCGCGGCCAGGGCGGCCGGGCCCGTGCCGCCCGCCGCGAGGAATCCCGCCAGCGACGCGTCGCCCGCTCCGACGTTGCTGCGCACGGCGGTGACCCGCGCGCTGCCGAAGTACGTCCCGCTGGCGTCGACCAGCAGTTGGCCGTCGGCTCCCAGACTGGCCAGGACGGCCCTGGCACCTCGGTCCCGAAGGTCCTGCGCCGCCTTGACCGCGTCGCCGATCGTGGCCAGGGGGCGGCCGACGACCTCTGCCAGTTCCTCGGAGTTCGGCTTCACCACCTCCGGGCGCTCCCGTAGCGCGGCGTCCAGGGCGGCGCCGGAGGTGTCGACGGCGATCCGGGCGCCCGCCCGGTGGGCCTGCGCCACCAACTCGGCGTACCACTCCGGGGGCAGCCCCCGAGGCAGGCTGCCGCAACAGGCGACCCACCGGGTGTCCGCCGCCCGAGCCCGCACGGTCGCCAGCAGTGCGTCCGCCTCCGCTGCCGTGATCTCCGGCCCGGCCGCGTTCACCTTCGTCAGGGTGCCGTCGGGCTCGACCAGGGTGATGTTGACGCGAGTTGATCCGTGGACCGGCACCCCGGCCGCCTCGATGCCGTGGTCGCCGAGGAGTTGGGCGAGCAGCGCACCCTCGGGACCGCCCAGCGGGGCGACGGCGACCGTCGCGTGGCCGGCGGCCGCCACGGCGAGGGAGACGTTGACGCCCTTGCCGCCGGGCTCGACCCGGTCAGCGGTGGCCCGCAACACGGAACCGCGGTCCAGCGCGGGCAGTTCGTAGGTGCGGTCCAGACTGGGGTTCGGGGTGACGGTGAGGATCATGCGCGCACCACTTCGGTGCCCTGCCGCTCGATGGCCGCGGCGTCGTCAGGGCTGAGGCCCTTGTCCGTGATGAGCAGATCGATCTGGGAGAGGTCGCCGAAGCGGGCGAAGTACTCCTTGCCGAACTTGCTGGAGTCCGCCAGCAGTACGACTCGGCGGGCGGCCGAGACGATCGCGCGCTTCACGGCGGCCTCGGCCAGGTCAGGGGTGGTCAGCCCGTCCTCGGGCGAGAACCCGTTGGCTGCGAGGAAGGCGACATCGGCTTTGACTTCTCCGTAGGCCCGCAGCGCCCATGCGTCGACCGCCGCCCGGGTGCGGTGCCGCACCCGGCCGCCGACCAGGTGCAGGCAGACGCCGGGATGGTCCGCGAGGCGGGCGGCGATCGGCAGGGCGTGCGTGACGACCGTCAGGGTCGACTCCACGGGGAGGGCGGCGGCGAGCCGAGCCGATGTCGTGCCCGCGTCGAGGATCACGCTGCCCTCCGTGGGGAGCAGGGCCAGGGCGGCATGCGCGATCCGGTCCTTCTCCGTGGCGGCGACGGCGTCCCGCTCGACGAGATCGGGCTCGAAGTCGAGGCGGCCGACGGGGACGGCGCCTCCGTGCACGCGCTGGACAAGCCCGGCCCGGTCCAGCGCCTTCAGATCGCGTCGCACGGTCTCGGCCGTGACCTCGAAGTCCCTGGCCAGCGAGAGCACGTCGACCCGGCCGCTCTCGCGGGCCAGGCGCAGGATCTCCTGCTGTCGCTCAGCTGCGAACATGTGGGTTTCTATCCGTTTCATGACCGGACCAGTGGTTCTGCCGCAGGTTACGCCAGCAGCACCGCAAAGTAAACAGGTTCGGACATTGAAACGGGCGCGAACGGACTTTGCGAGCACCCTTCGACTACGTGAGGGCGAAGAAGCACGGCGCCGACTCGCTGGGCGCGGCGGCGCGGACGAGTAGGGCGCGTGCGGCTCCCGCACGCGCCCCGCTCCGTCGATCGGCCGGGGCGGTGGACATCGGCCGCCCCGCCGCGCTCAGAGGTGCCGACCGACGAACTCGGCCACCTGCGAACCGAGTTGCAGCCCCGAGCTGTTGTCGATGGCGGTGTGCTGCCCGGCCCAGAGACGGCTGAGCGTGGCGTCGTTGGCGGCGGCCGGGATGCTGTCGAAGGTACGGGTGGTGCCCTTCGCGGTGAGTGCCAGCCGGTGCTGTCCGCCGAAAAAGGCGGTGAGCACGGTCTGCGCCACCTGACTCAGGGCGGCGTGCGCTCCCGGGAAGGACGGGTCCGGCGCGGTCGGCAGCAGGGGCGTCCAGCGCGGGTCGCCGACCACGCGCGGGTTGTAGTGCGTGCCACCGAGCCGGATGGCGGTGACCGGGCGCCAGACCCGGTAGTGGTACTTGGCGTCGTACAGCGCGATCACGGTGTCGGCGAGCGACAGGTCGAGGTCGGCGAAGGCTTTCACCGTCTTTTCCAGGCCGGCATTCTGAGTGGTCGCCAGGTCCTGGGCGGCCTCGTTCCAGAGGTTCCACAGGGGCGCCGCCGCCCAGAACTTGCCGGACGCGGTCTGGTCGGGAGTGCGGGTGGTACTGGTGTCCCGGCCCAGGCTCTTGACCTGGTTCAGTGCCGTCGCGTACGCGGCACTGCTCACGGGCGGTGGCACCGCGGGCCGGAACTGGCTTCCGCTGGCCAACACGAACGGCTTGACCGAGCCCCAGTCGGTGTACACGGGTGCCGCGGAGCCGGGCGTCGGCCGGTACGCGCCCGGGCCGACCCCAGGGGCGAAGCGCGTGGGCGTGGCCGACGAGCCGTCGTGCGAGCGCAACGTGATCAGCCGCCTGGCCACCGCCCCACCGACCCGGATCCCGTCTCGCTTGCCGCGGCCGTCGGCTATCGCGGCCAGTTGGGTGGCGAGCCGCTGGTCCACCCCCGCCCGCTTGGCCGGGTAGAGGGCGACCAGCACGTCGTGGGCCGCCTGGTCCGCCGCCGCGTCCGCGCGGGCGCCGCGCGGCGCGGCCACAGAGACCAGATAGGAGGGGTCCGTCCGGGTGATCGACACCACCGCGTCGTACTCGGCGGCCTGCAGGATCGCGAAGCTGCGCGTGGGGTGGACGGTGGCCGGTTGCGCCTTCGGATCGCTCAGGATCGAGATGAGCTCACGGTTCCACTCCACCACCGACCTCCCTGACCCCGAAGCGGCGGGGCGGGCGACGGTCGGGCGAGCGGCTGCGGTTGTTCCATAGGCCGGTGCGGTGAGTCCTGCCGCCAGCGCGGCTCCGGTCAGTATGGCGAGGGTCCTGCCTTTTCCACCCATGGTGTGGATTCCTTTCGCTGACGGCGGGTTGTGGAAACCGTTGGCCGTAGGCCTTGTCGAAAGGCCGACGGGCAGTGCGAGGTCGGCGCCCGTCTGGCGGATTCCGCAACACGGTCAGCCGTGCACGAACGGCGGCGCCGTTCACCGATATGGCCGGTGGCCAGATACACATTGCTGGCACCGGAGCCACCCCGCAACTTCGGCCGTACGGCCGGACCGGTCCACCCCCGGTCGGCCTAACGGCGCGCCGTGCGTCCTACATCCCGGCGATTGGTGCGGCATGTTGGTGGTGATGGCGTTGTGTCGGGCGCCGAACATGCGACTCTCGGCTTGTCACGCTCCCTTTTCATCAGCCCACCCGCACCTGAAAGGCGTATCGACAGTGGATTTGGCGATGTCCGTCGAAAACCGGGAGAAGTTCCTCGCCGACGTGCACGTGGGGGTGCTGGGAGTGCACGATCCGCGCGGTGCGAGCGCGCCGCTGCTGGTTCCGGTCTGGTACGCCTACGAACCCGGTGGTGAAGTACTGGTGCAGACCGCACGGGAATCGGTGAAGGCCCAACTGGTGCGTGCGTCAGGGCGTTTCAGCCTGTGCGCACAGAAGGAATCCGCCCCCTACCAGTACGTCAGCGTGGAAGGCCCGGTCGTGGCCGTTGACGATCCGGTGCCGGCCGCCCAACACGAGGCACTGGCACACCGCTATCTGGATCCGAAAGCCGCCTCGGCGTACCTGAAGGCCAATGAGCGTCAGCTCAGGGAGGACGTCCTTTTCCATATGCGTCCGCAGCGCTGGCGCACTGCCGACTTCTCCGCCTTCGCCGCGGAATTCAGTTAGCCGGCGAGGGGCGAAGGGATGTCTCCATGACGCTCGGTGGCGCGACCGGATCCGCTGCGGCCCGGAACGTCGACAGCGCGCGGGACAGCTGTCTTCATGAGCTGTTCGACGCGCAGGCGGCACTCCGTCCGCGTGCGCACGTCGGCGTGCACCACGGGCGCGCCCTGACCTACGGCGAACTCCAGGCGCGCTCCGACCAGTTGGCCGCCCGGCTGTTCGGCGCCGGGGTACGGCACGGCGACGCGGTCGGCGTCTTCGGCAACCGGTCACTGGAAGCGCTGATCGCGTTCGTGGGCATCCTCAAGGCGGGCGCCGCCTACGTCCCCCTGGAGGACACCACGCCGCCGCACCGCCTCCAGGCGATGGCCGACGAGTCCGGGGCGCAGACCGTCGTGACGCTGCCCGGCAGTGCCTGCCGCCTCCGTCGGGTACGGACCCATGTCGACCTGACCGCCCCGGCGCCCGCCAGCCCCGCCGAGGCACCGCGGCCGCGGACCACCCCGACGGACTGCGCCTACGTGATGTTCACCTCCGGATCGACCGGCCGCCCCAAACCGGTGGCCGTTCCCCACCGGGGCGTCGTGCGGCTGGCCATGTCGGACCTGGTCGCACAGCGACCGCGCCCGGGCGATCGGGTGCTGCACGCATACGGACTGTCCTCGGACGCCTCCACCATCGAGATCTGGTCGGCCCTGCTGGGCGGCGGCTGCCTCGTCCTGGTCGACCGGGAGGAACTGCTCTCGCCCGCCGTGCTGGAGGAGCGGCTGGTCGCGGAACGGGTGGCGATCGCCTATCTGACGACGGGCGTCTTCCACCATGTCGCGCGCACCCGGCCGCAGGCGCTGCGGACCCTGCGGTTCGCCTCCGCGGGCGGCGAGGCGATGGACCCGGACCTGACCCGCGCCGTGCTGGCCGCCTGTCCGGACACCACCCTCGTCAACTTCTACGGCCCGACCGAGAACAGCGTGGTGTCCACCGCCTACGCGGTGCGCGACCTGCCCGCCGGGCAGCAGACCGTGCCGATCGGCCGCCCCCTGGAACACTGCGTCTGCCATGTCCTACGGGAGGACGGCACCCCCGCACGAGCGGGGGAGGAGGGCGAACTGTTCGTCGGCGGCGACGGCCTGGCCCTGGGCTACCTCGGCGACCCGGAGCTGACCGCCGCCCGCTTCGTGGAGCGCCCGGTCGCCCCCGGCACCCGGCTGTACCGCACCGGCGACCGCGCCGTCTGGCGCGAGGACGGCGAACTGGAGTACCGCGGCCGGGCGGACCGCCAGATCAAGCTGCGCGGCCACCGCATCGAGCTGGACGAGATCGAGGCGCGGCTACGGGCGGACGACGCGGTCGGCGAGGCTGTCGTGGAACTGGACGGCGACGTCCTGACCGGCTACGTCACCGCGGCCCACCGGGGAGAGGCGGTGCCCCTCGACCGGGTGCGCGAGGAACTGGCCGCATGGCTGCCGCTGGCGGCGGTCCCGGCGCGGCTGGTGGAGGTCGCGCGGTTCCCGGTCACCGCGGCGGGCAAGGTCGACCGGCGCCGACTGCTTGAGATGGTGGGGCAGGCGGCCGACCGGCCGGCGCCGAGCGAGGACGGGAGCACGCACGGCCCGCTGGCCGACGTGTGGCAGACGGTGCTGCGCGCCCAACCCGGCGACGACGACGACTTCTTCGACCTGGGCGGTGACTCACTACTGGCCGCCGAGGTCGTCAACCGCACCCTCACCGCACTGGACATCGACGCGCGGCACGGCAGCACACTGGTGCACAGCCTGCTCCGTTACCCCACCCTGCGCGGCTACACCGCCGCCGTCACCGCCGTCCAGGACAGCAAGCCACCGCACGCGTCGTCCCCGGTGGACTACCGGGCCGAAGCCCGGCTCGGCTTCACTCTGACGACGCCCCGGCAGCCCGCCCCCGACTGGCGGCGGCCCCGGAACGTACTGCTCACCGGCGCTTCCGGATTCGTCGGCGCCTTCCTCCTCGACCGACTGCTGCGCGGCACCGGCGCCCGGATCCACTGCCCGGTGCGCAGCCGGGACCGTACGCACGCCGAGCACCGCGTGACGGCCAACCTGGCCCGCTACGGCCTCGCCCCACCAGCGGCCGACCGGCTTGACTGCTTCCCCGCCGACCTCGCCGAAGAAGGCCTGGGCCTGTCGACCGGCCATGCCGACGAACTCGCCGACCTCCTCGATCTCGTGGTGCACGCCGCGGCACAGGTCAACTTCCTCTATCCCTATGACGCGTTGCGCCGGGCCAATGTGGATGCCACCAAACAACTGGTGCGGCTGGCGGGTGAACGCGGTGTGCCCGTGCACTTCCTGTCCACCATCGCGGTGGTGGCGGGCTTCGGCACCGCCGGCGTACGCCAGGTGCCGGAGGACCTGCCGCTGGACCACGCCGACCGGCTCACCATGGGCTACGCCGAGAGCAAGTGGGTGGCGGAACAGTCACTTCAGGAGGCCGCACGGCAGGGCCTGCCGGTGGCGGTCTACCGCCCGTACGAGATCACCGGTGACCGCTACACCGGTGCCTGCAACACCGAAACCGCCATCTGCTCACTGTTCAAGACCATCGCCGAGACCGGCCTCGCCCCCGACATCCCCCTGCCGTTGGACTTCGTACCCGCCGACTACCTCGCCGAAGCCGTCGTCCGCATCGCCACCGAGCGGCCCGCGACCAACCTGACGTACCACCTGACCAACCCCCACCCGGCGACCCTGCACGCCATGCTCGACCGAATGCGCGCCGCGGGCCACCAGATCCGTCAACTCCCGTACCGAGAGTGGGTCGACGAGCTGGTCCGGCACGTCGCAGGCAATCCCACCAGCCCCACCGCGCCTTTCGTGTCGCTGTGCGTGGACCGCAGCCACAAGGCGGACATGTCCGTCAAGGAGATGTACTTCGAAGGCACCTTCCCGACCCTGGGACGCACCAACGTCGAGCGCGCGGTCGGCGACCTGCCGTGCCCGCCGGTCGACGCGGACCTGCTGGACCGCTACCTGGAGTACTTCTACGCGACCGGCTACATCGAACGTCCCACGAAATAGCGGCACTTCCCCAGGAAGACAACCCGGAAGGCCACCGAGCAATGACCGCACCGCCGCCCCAAGCGCCCGACCGCGACCCCGAGGTGCTGGACTTCCCGCTCCCGCCGCCGGGCACCATGGGCCCACCCGAGGAGTACGCCAGGCTGCGTGCCGACTGCCCGCTGGCCAGGGTCGGCATGCCGCTTGGCGCCACCGCCTGGTACGTCACCCGCTACGACGACGTGCGCGAACTCATCGCCGACCCCCGGCTGATCAGACCCACCATCAACGAATGGCCGACCCGCCCCGACGAACCCGCCGACCAGGGCCCCACGCTGACCACGATGGCCGAACTGGACGGTCCACGGCACGCCGCACTGCGCAGGGCCGTCGGCCCGGCGTTCAGCGCCAGGGCCATCCGGGACCGCGTGCCGCGGCTGCGGGAGCTTGCCGAAGGGCTGTTGGCGGACTTCCAGGACGGCGGAAGCCCCGGTGACCTGGTCGCCGGTTTCACCCAGCCGTTCCCACTGCTGGCGATGTGCGACCTGGTGGGCATCCCCTATGAGGAACGCGACCGGTTCCTGCCCGTACTGGACGACGGGTTCAGCGGGATGGTGAACGCGGCGGAGAGCCGCCGGGTCACCGATCTGCTGCGCGAGTACACGGCGGAACTGATCGCACGCAAACGGCGATCGCCCGGCGACGACGTGCTGACCCAGCTCATCCGCCAGTGCGACGCCGAGGAGTTGACCGATGAGGACGTCCTCGTGTTCGGGCTCTCCATGCTCACCGTGGGGTTCGGCATCAGCGGCATCTTCCTGGGCAACTCGGTGCACACACTGCTGCGACGGCCCGACCGGTACACCAGACTGCGCGACGCCCGGCACCTGATGCCCGACACGGTCGAGGAACTGCTGCGCTACATGCCGGTGATGAACGGCGTCGTCATCCTGCTCGCCACCGAGGACCTTGAGGTGCACGGGCAGACGATCCGCAAGGGCGAAGCCCTGCTGCCGGTACTGGCCGCCGCCAACCGCGACGAGAGCGTGTTCCCCGACGCCGACCGGCTCGACCTCTGCCGAACCGCCAACAACCACCTCGCCTTCGGACGGGGAGTCCACTACTGCCTCGGTTCCCATCTGGCGCGCGCCGAACTCACCGTGGGGCTTGAGGCGTTGTTCGACCGCTTCCCGCGGCTGCGCCTGGCCGACGCACCCACCTGGGACGACCAGTCCCTGACGAAGTCACCACTGACACTGCCGGTCAGCTGGTGACGGCCGCCGACGAGCTAGGGAGGACCACCCGTGAGCGGCACACCACAGGCGGCGCCACCGGCACCCGACATCGACATGCCCATCCCACCGCCCGGCACCATGGGGCCGCCCACGGAATACCCACGACTGCGCAGGGAATGCCCACTGGCCAGGGTACGGCTGCCGATCGGCGCCACCGCCTGGTACGTCACCCGCTACGACGACGTACGCGATCTCATCGCGGATCCCCGGCTGGTCAGGCCCACCATCAACGACTGGCCGCCCGGCGCGGGGCAGGCCGTCGCCGACGACGAGCCGGGTCTGATCACCATGATGGAACTGAACGGCCCACGGCACGCCGCACTGCGCAGGGCACTGGCCGAACCGTTCAGCGTGCGTGCCATCCGGCGCCGACTGCCCCGCGTCCAGCGCTGCGCCGACCGTCTGCTGGACGAGTTCGCCGAGCGCGGCCGGCCCGGCGACCTGGTCGCGGGGTTCCTCGAACCGTTCCCGCTGATGGTGATGTGCGAGCTGGTGGGCATCCCGTACGAGGACAGCGAGTACTTCCTGCCCATGGCGGACGCCGCCCTCGGCGCACTGGTCACCCTGGACGAGGGCCGCGAAGTCACCCGCCTGCTGCGCGAGTACATCCACACGCTGCTGGACCGCAAGCGGCACGAGCCGGCGGACGACATGCTCACCGAACTCGTTCGTGACTGCGCACGCGGCACCCTCGACGAGGAGAGCGCGCTGAACTTCGGGCTCTCCATGCTCATCGCGGGATACCGCACCAGCACCATGTTCCTGGGCAACGCGGTTCTGGCCCTGCTCACCGAACCCGCCCAGTACGCCCGACTGCGTGACGACCGCGGCCTGATGCCCGGAGCGGTCGAGGAACTCCTGCGCTACGTACCGGTGATGAACGGCGTAGTCGTCCTCCAGGCAGTGGAGGACATCGTGTTGCACGGTCGCACCATCCACGCGGGGGACGCGGTCCTGCCCGTACTCGCCGCCGCCAACCGCGACGAGAGCGTGTTCCCCGACGCGGACCGACTCGACCTGTGCCGGGCGGACAACCCTCACATCGTCTTCGGCCGTGGCCCGCACAACTGCATCGGCTCCCACCTTGCCCGCACCGAACTCGTCGTAGGACTCGGCGCGTTGCTGGACCGCTTCCCGAACCTACGCATCGCCGAAGGCCAACTCCCCACCTGGGACGACGAATCCCCCAGCAAGTCACCACTGCTCCTGCCGGTCGACTGGTAGCCGCCCGGCCTGTCGCCGGGGGTGAGGCACGTATGCCACGGTGCGCATGGAGTCCTCGACGTCTGTACCTACTAGTATGTACGATCATGCCCCTGGGGGCGCCCGGCGTCGTTCTGAGAGGAAACCGCTGACATGCCATTGGTTCGTATCGACGTGTTGGGAGCCGACGGCGATCGGCTCGACGCACTCGGCCGCGCCGTACACGAGGCCTTGGTCGAGACGATCGGTTTTCCACCGGACGACCGTTTCCAGACCCTGGTCGGCCATGACGGCACCAACAGCACGCTGCGCTACGACGATTACCTCGGGGTGCCCCGCGACGAGGGCATCGTGTACGTCGCGATCACGATGCGCTCGGGCCGCACGCCCGCGCAGAAGCGGGCGCTGTACCGGCGGATCGCCGAACTCGCCGAGGAGTACGCGGGAACCGAGCCGCGGAACATGTTCGTCACCGTGACCGAGAACGAGTCGATCGACTGGTCGTTGGGTTACGGGCTGGCACAGTACGACGACTACGTCGAGGCGCCCAGTTCGCGGTCAACGGCCGATTAGGCATTGCAGGCCGGAAATTGAGGGGCCTGCAGCAGTGCTGTCCGCCATGCCGAGGGTTGAGTCGGATTCGCGGGCCGCGCCTGGGCTTTCATTCATCGTCCGGCTGTACGTGCGTTCCGGAAGCGTCCTGGCCGCCGCCTGCCTGCACGCCACCACCAACGTCTGCGGCGCACTCACACCGCAGTGCGAACTCGTCCGCACGACGTGGGCCAAAGCTGGACTGACCGCTGTGGTGGCTGTCGGTTCCGCCGGCATGAGCCCACGGCTTGGGCGCCGTCCCGCCGACCGGCGTGGCCGTGCAGACCGACGACGGGTAGAAGCGGAATGCGAACCGGAACCGTCGGGTTGGTGATCAGCCGACCGTGTCGCGGGTCGGACGCTACGACGATGACCACGCCGCACGTCCGCCCGCCGGGGCTGTCGCGTCGGTGGTCGGCGCCCGCGCCCGGTCCGCGTCGGGGCCCGGACCCGCCCCTGGGCCGCCCGCATCGTGGGCGCGGAATCCTCCCGCGACGGCAGTGACTAGTGTGGTGCGTCAAAGCGGAATGAAAGCTGGAGGACAGGGCGGTGTCGGATTCGGTGGCGGAACCGGAGGTGGACATAGGTCGGCTGGTCGCCGGACGGTACCGGCTGCTCGAACAGATCGGCCGCGGCGGCATGGGCACGGTCTGGCGCGCCGAGGACGAACTTCTCGGTCGGCAGGTAGCCGTGAAGCGCGTACACGCCCCGGTGCACCTGTCCGACGAGGAGATCGCGACGCTGCACGAGCGCACCCGGCGCGAGGCGCGCAGCGCGGCCCGGATCACCCACCCTGACGTCGTCACCATCCACGATGTCGTTGAGGACGCCGGTGCGCCGTGCATCGTCATGGAGTACGTGCCCTCGTCCACCCTCGGTGAACTGGTCAAGCGGAACGGCAGCATCGAGCCCGGCGAGGCGGCCTGGATAGGTTGCCGCATGATCGCGGCGCTGCGCGCGGCCCACGCGGCCGGAGTGCTGCACCGCGACGTCAAGCCCGCCAACGTCCTGCTGGGCGCAGACGGCCGGGTCGTGCTCACCGACTTCGGTGTCGCCCAGGCCGTCGGTACCTCCACGCTGACCAGGACCGGAGAGCTGATCGGCTCCATCGACTACCTGCCGCCCGAGCGGGTCAGGGGCGGCAGCCCCAGCCCGGCATCGGATCTGTGGGCGCTGGGCGCCACCCTCTACCAAGTCCTCGAAGGGCGGCCTCCGTTCCGCAAGGACACACCGGTCGAGACGGCGTACGCCATCGCCGTGGACCCCCTCGAACCACCGCGAAAGGCCGGCCCGCTGACCGACCTCATCGAGAGGCTGCTGGCCAAGGAGCCGGAGGACCGGCCCTCGGCCGAGGCCGTCGAGCGGACCTTGCGCGAGCTGGCGGCGCAGGCACCGGCGGATGACGCGGCGGAACCGCACACCACCCCGCAGTCGCCGCCCTCCTCGGCAACCCGCACGACCAAGGCCGTGCCCGCGGGCACGCCGGAGGCTCCGGAGCGGGCCGGGAGGCGTCGCGCGGACGCCAAGAAGGGCGGCCGACGTACCTGGCTGCTGACCGGGGTCACCCTTGCCGTCGCGATGGCGGCGGGTTGCGGCTACTACTTCCTGGCGGGCCCCGGGGCCGGTGGAGCCACCCAGCACAGCGCCGGGCCCAGCCCATCCGACTCCGGCCCCGAGCCGACGCGGTCCGCACCGACCACCGGGCAGGGCACGCCCGCGCCGCCGCCGGTGCCGCACGGCTACCACCTGGTCAAGGAGGACCAGCTCGGCGCATCGTTCCCGATACCCGACGGCTGGCAGCGCCAGGTCAAGTCCGGCACCGAGATCCAGTACCTCGATCCGACCGGCCTCGTCGGTCTGACCATCGACGTCATCGACTCCACCAGCTCCACCCCGCTTCAGCACTGGCAGCAGATAGAGCCGCAGGTCAAGTCCAAGGTCTCCGACTACCAGCGGCTCAGCATGCAGAACACCAGCTACCTGGGGCAGCCCGCCGCTCTGTGGGAGTTCACCTTCCAGGGCCGGGCCCGCCAGTTCCAGGCCATCGACCTCGGCTTCGGCCGCAAGGGCGGCTCCGAGCACGCCATCTACCTCTCGGCCCCCAGCGCCGACTGGAACCGGTACCGCCCTGTCTTCGACACCGTGCGGGAGGGCTTCCGCACGACGAACTAGCCGGTCGGCACCGATGTTTTCCGGGACGTGGATCCTGGCGAGAATATGGCCACCCGCTTGATCATCTCGCCGGGTCAGACCAACAACTCGCCGACCGATGATTCGTCAACCGAAAGCAGGGCCAGATGACCGCACCAGGCGCGAACCCACTTGAGGGAATTCGGGTTGTCGACCTCTCCAAGATCCTCGCCGGACCGTACGTGACCATGTCGCTGGCCGACCTGGGCGCTGATGTGATCAAGGTCGAGCACCCCGACGGCGGCGACCCGACCCGCCGCTGGGGACCGCCGTTCAACGGCCCCGACGCCGCGTACTACCTGGCCGCGAACCGCAACAAACGCTCGGTGACCCTGGACCTGAAGTCCTCCGAAGGGCAGGAGGCCGCCCACCGGCTGATCGCCGAGGCGGATGTGGTCGTGGAGAACTTCCGGCCCGGAAGCACACTCCAGGAGGCCTTCAGATATGACAGGCTCAGCGCCGCCTACCCCCGGCTGGTGGTGCTGCACATATCGGCGTTCGGCGAGACCGGCCCGCTGCGCTCGGAACCCGGCTACGACATGGTCGCGCAGGCGGCGGCCGGACTGATGTCACTGACCGGCGAGCCGGACGGTCCGCCGGTCAAGGCCGGGTACGCCATGGGGGACCTGGGCGCGGCGCTGTTCGGGACCATCGGCATCGTCTCGGCGCTGGTCGAACGCGCCCGCACCGGCGTGGGCCAGTACCTCACCACCTCGCTCTACGAATCGCAGCTCGCGCTGCACATCAACTGGGCCACGAGCTACTTCGCGACCGGCGACACACCACAGCGTCTGGGCTCCGGGCATCCCAGCCTCGTTCCGTACCAGGCATATCCGGCGTCCGACGGCCACTTCGTGATCGCGGTAGGCAACGACGCCCTGTGGCGGCGGCTGTGCGACCTCATCGGCCGTCCCGACCTGGCAGCCGACCCCAGGTTCCACACCAACCGCGACCGGGTCGCCCACCGCACGGAACTCAACCCCGAACTGGAGACGGCACTTCGAGCCGACACCGTCGAGAACTGGTGTGCCGTGCTGAAGGCAGGGGGAATCCCGGTCACACCGATCCGAAGCCTTGACGAGGTCTACGGTTCGGAGCAGACCGCCGCGCTCGGCATGGTGCAGAGCGTGGACCACCCCGTCGTAGGACCGCTGGAGCAGGTCGCCTTCCCGGTGAACTTCCGCGGCGTCCGCCCGACGGTGCGTACGGCGCCGCCCACCCTCGGCCAAC
Organism: Streptomyces silvisoli; assembly: GCF_029269905.1. Lineage (NCBI taxonomy): Bacteria > Bacillati > Actinomycetota > Actinomycetes > Kitasatosporales > Streptomycetaceae > Streptomyces > Streptomyces silvisoli. The sequence continues at coordinate 229,077 of NZ_JARJBC010000005.1, forward strand.
ACAACCAGGAGGTGCTGAGCGCACTCGGCTACGGGGAGCAGGACATCCAACGGCTCACCGCGCCGCGGTCACCGGACGATCTCTAGTGGCAACGGTCAGGCGTTCCTGGCGGCCTGGTCGAGCGCCTCGGTGAGTTCGTTGAGACTGTCGCGCAGCGCGATCGCCTTGGCCAGGCTCAGCCCGGTGCCCGAGGCGACCCCCGCCGACACGTCGCAGGCCCGGCCGCGCAGCGCGTCGCCCGCCTCGGTGGTACGTACGATCACCGAGCGCTCGTCTTCGTTGCTGCGGCGGCGTTCCACGAACCCGGCCGCCTCCAAGCGCTTGAGCAGCGGGGACAGCGTTCCGGAGTCGAGCCGCAGCCGCTCGCCGAGGCTCTTGACGGTCACCTCGCCGTGCTCCCACAGCACCAGCAGCACCAGGTACTGCGGGTAGGTGAGGCCGGACTCCCGCAGCAGCACCCGGTACAGGCTGTCGAACGCCCGCGAGGCGGCATGCAGCGCGAAACACAGCTGGTCATCGAGGCGTGGCGGCTTCGGCGTCCCGGCTGGCGCGGTGTTCGTCATGACATCCATCGTAGCGTCTCGATTGTCCACTGTTAGATTGCCCGCAACCTAATTTTCAGGCGACCCTTGGTCGGCCTGGGCCGTCCCGAACTCCGCACGGGCGGTGCGTAGCAGGATGCGGGCGGCGTCCTTGGCCTGGCGGGCCGGTTCGGCGGAACCGGTGATGGCGGCGGTGCTCATCGCGCCCTCGGCGAGCAGCACGAGATGGTCGGCCAGCCAGGAGGGTGCCTCCGCGGCGGCCACGAGATCGGCGACGTACTGCCGGAACGCCTGCTTGTGTGCTCTGGCGATCTCCGCGACGGGCTGGGACCTCGCCCCCAACTCCCCGTAGGAATTGGTGAATCCGCAGCCGCGGAAGTCCGGCTCGTTGAACCACTGGAACAGCCAGTCGAAGACCGCGAGCACGCGCTGGGTGGGGGAGTCGTGGCTGGCCACGTATTCGCCCAGCTCGCTGAGCCATCTCGCGTCCCGGCGCCGCAGATATGCCTCGACCAGGGAGTCCTTGGACGGGAAGATCTGGTAGAGCCGTTTGAGGGGAACGGCGGAGGCGGTGCGGATGGCGTCCATGCCCACGGCCTGTATGCCCTGGCCGTAGAACAGCACCTCGGCGGCGGCCAGTACCCGCTGCTCCGCGTCTTCGCGCTCCACCTCGATCACTCCCATCCAGAGAACTGACGTTCTCGCACTCTACCGTGTGCCCGTGGGGTCAACCGCGATGCGGCGCTGGTCGGCGGTGATGGGCAGGTCATTGATGCTGGCGAAGCGCTTGCGCATCAGGCCGTTCTCATCGAACTCCCAGTTCTCGTTGCCGTAGGCGCGGAACCACTGGCCGTCGGCGTCATGGAACTCGTACTCGAAGCGGACCGCGATCCTGTTTCCCGTGTAGGCCCACAGCTCCTTGCGGAGTCGGTAGTCAAGCTCCTTGCGCCACTTGGCGGTGAGGAACGCGACGATCTCCTCGCGGCCCCTGAGGAAGACATCGCGGTTTCGCCATTCGGAGTCCTCGGTGTAGGCGAGGGACACCTTCTCGGGGTCCTTGGTGTTCCAGGCGTCCTCGGCGGCCTGAACCTTGGCTCGGGCGGTCTCCTCGGTGAACGGCGGTACGGGGGGCCGCTGCGCGATCACGACGCGCTCCTCTCTGGCGGAGAACGCACGTTCTCCGCTTGGGCCCAACACTAGAGAACGATGGTTCTCCATGCAACTGCGGGCACGCGGAGCACCACCTCTCGTACCGCCGCTGCGTCGCCCCACCGGCGTCCCGACGGCGGCCAACCCGTCCACGGCGCTCGTTCATCGCGGCCCCGGCACCGATGGACGGCCGGGGGCAGATGTCAGAAGCGGTGCTCCTCGACGTCGATGACGGGGGCGGCGGGGCTGGGCGGCTGGACGCGGCGCCGCTTGAAGATGCTGACGTAGGCGGCCAGTCCGATGATGCCGACAGCCATCATGATCAGGCCGACCAGGGCGGTGTTGACTCCCTTGATGTGCCAGTCGACAGCGAAGGTGAGGATCGCCCCCAAGCCGATCAGGCCTATGCATCCTCCGATGCCCATGGTGATGATCCCTCCTTGGGACTGGTGCGGCTCTCATGTGCGTGGGCTTCGCCTACCCGGGTCCCGGACCGCCATGCGGCCATCCGGAGGGGAGCCGTCGCACGCGGTCATGGCGACGCCAACCCTCCGCCGGTGAAAGCCCGTTGAATTCCTGACGAGGCGGGGCGGTCGGCGTCACTCGCTGATCGCCCGGTCCTGCTTCGACGGTCGGCGCCGGAAAGCGGGACCGACGTCCGCGTCCTTGCGTCCTGTCCGCCGTTCGCGTCTACCATGAGGCTTCAGTCAAAGTCAGCCAGGCAGGGCAGGCAGCCGAAGGGCGGTCTCTCGTGTTGTACGCCTTTGGATTTGAGCGGATCGGCGTCGTGGTGAGCGATCTCTACTTCATCGATCCGGATCCCGAAGCAGGGCAGGAAGGCGCCGAGCACGGCGTGCGCCTTGAGCTGCGAATGCTCCAGGACGGAGCGCTGAAGGGTTCCATCTACTCCGCACGCCCGATCTCGATCGATCGCCCACTGTGGAGAGTTGACCTGCTGGAGTCCGTGGACGGACCCACCGGAAGCATGAACAGGACGCACCACCACCCGAGGTTCGACGGCTGGGAGCCAGGACGGCGCGTGTTCGTCAAGGAGTTGTCCGCCGACCCGTTGAAGTGGGTTGGACAGAGGCTCTCCGATCTGCCGGGTGTGCTGGCGGATGCCGGAGTGGCCGAAGAGGAAGTGGCCCCGACCGATGCGGAACGGCTTCGAGAGGCCGCACCGCGGATCCTGGAAGTGCTCGACCGCCTGCTGAACGGTGTGTGGTCCGGAGAACTCGGCCAACCGCCACACAATGAGGACAAGCTCACCGAGGCGAGGGTCAGTTGGCTCTAGGGACTGTGTGAAGTCCGCGAACCCGCCACGTCGTCAGGACTCGAAACGGGGCCCAGCCGGACGGTATCTGGGCCCCGACCGCAGGCCGACGCCTCGACACCGCGTCAGCGGTCACGCGACCTTCGGGGCTCCGCCGGGTTTGGCTGTAGGTTGGCCCCGGCGACGTGACGTCGGGAGGTGCGGATGCCCCGCGGTGAAGCGGTTGACGGGTTTCGGCTGGCGTACGAGCGTTTCGGGTCCGGAGACAAGCCTGTCGTCTTGCTGCACGGCTGGCCGGGGGACCGGACGGACTACCGGTACGTGGTGCCGTTGCTGTCCGGGACGTGCGATGTTGTCGTGCCCGACCTGAGGGGCTTCGGGGAGTCCGACAAGCACGCCGCCGACCCCACCGACCAGTACAGCGCCGCCGCCCAGGCCCGCAGCGTGGTGGGGCTCGTAAGGGAGTTGGGGCTGGAGCGGCCCGTGCTGGCGGGCTACGACATCGGGAGCCGCATCGCGCAGGCCGTGGCCCAGGAGCACCCGGAGCTGGTGCGGGCGCTGGTCGTGACACCACCGCTGCCGGGGATCGGCAGGCGGATCCTCGATCCGCAGGCACAGCGGGAGTTCTGGTACCAGTCGTTCCACCAGCTCACACTGGCCGAAGAACTGCTGGACGGCAAGCCCCAGGCGGTACGCGAATACCTTCGCCACTTCTGGTCCCACTGGTCGGGGCCGTCGTTCACCCCTGACGACGCCGCCCTCGACCACCTCGTCTCCGTCTACGGCGCACCGGGCGCGTTCACTGCGTCCATCGGTTGGTACCGGGCGGGTGCGGGTTCGGTCGCGCGGTCGCTGGGAGAGACGGCACCCGCCCGGCAGGACCGGACCAGTGTTCCGACCACCGTGCTGTGGCCCGAGCACGACCCGCTCTTTCCCCGGGACTGGTCGGACCGGCTGGCTGACTTCTTCAGCGACGTCACGTTGCGACTCATCGACGGCGTGGGCCATTTCGCGCCCGTCGAGTGCCCGGACCGGTTCGCGGCGGCGATCAGCGAGGCGGTCAGCGGGTAGCGCCAGCCGCGACCGCCTCACGCAGCCTGGTGCGCAGCGCCGCCACATGCCGACGCAGCCGCTGTAGTGGTGTGGGTGGCAGCTCTCGGGTGGCGCCGCGGGCGTAGTGCCGCTCCAGGTAGAACTGGCCGACGCCGAGGACGGTGGTGACCCCCACGTACCAGACGGTGGCCACCATCAGCAGCGGGATGACCTGGTAGGTGCGGTTGTACACCAACTGCACCGAGTACAGCAGGTCGTGCACGGCGAGCACACTGACGATGCTGGTCCCCTTCAGCGTGCCGATCAGCATGTTGCCCGCGGTGGGGACGATCGAACGCATCGCCTGTGGCACCACGATCCGGCGCAGCACCCGCCATCTGCCCAGCCCCAGCGCCTGGGCGGCCTCGGTCTGACCGGAGTCAACCGAGAGGATCCCGCCGCGCACCGTCTCCGCCGCGAACGCACTCTCGTGCAGGGTCAGTCCGATGACGGCGGTGAGGGTGGGGCCGAGGAGGTTGACCGTCCTGACGGTGACGAACTGCGGGCCGAACGGGATGCCGACGCCCAACGTCGGGTACAGGGCACCGATGTTGAACCAGAACAACAGTTGGACCAGCAGCGGTGTGGACCGGAAGATCCACACATGGGCCCAACTCAGCACGCGCAGCACCGGGTTGGGGGACAGTCGCATCACGGCGAGCGCTGTGCCGAGTACGAACCCCAGCAGCATCACCGCGCCGGTCAACCACAGCGTCAGCAGCAGTCCGTCGAACACGGCACGGGTGGTGAAGTAGTCGCCCACCACGGCCCACTGGAAGGCACCGTTGCGCGCGAGCGAGTTGAGCACCATCGCGAAGACCAGCAGCGCGGCGCCCGCGGCCAGCCAACGGCCGAAGTGGCGCCGGGGCACGATGCGCGGCGCGCCGTCATCGGCTGGCGGGGGTCCGTCGCGTCTGGCGGCGGGAGTGGTGGTGACATCGGACGGCGTGACCATCAGGAAGACACTCCGGGGGAGGGATCGCGGGCACCAGTGCTCGCCCGGCGGCTCCCATGCGGGGTGCCGGGCCCGCGTCATCACGCTGGCCTCGTCCCTCAACGCGACCGGAGGCGGCTGCCGTGCGGGGGCGGAGCCGCTCCGCTGCCGATCGTAAGGGCACTCGGCGCAGCCCTGTCAAGACACTGGGCGTCCGCATCGTGGCTGACAGGTCCGGCATACGGGCAACGGTTGACGTGACCCCGAGGTGTACTGCTCAATTGGTCCCGTGAATGCCCATCAGCGTCTGGTCACCAGAGACCACATCGACTTCGGTCGGGTGTGGTCCGCGGCGTGTACCGACTGATCCGGCAGCGGGCCTCCTGACCGGCCCTTCCCTCCCTCGGTAACCCCTCGGCGACCCGTCCGGCGATCCGTCGCGGGCCGAGTTCTACCCTCGTACGCCACCGCGCAGGCCAACGGCCGCGCGGCCTGGACGGTACGAGCCCGGGTGCACGCCGCCGGAAATCACTGACCTGAAGCGTCCTCACGCATGTCGTCCGGCTCCCACCGCGTTTCCGCACCACTTCCGTCCACGTCCCACGCCGCGCACGTAGCCGTAACGCCCCTATGCGCGTGGTGTGTTCGCCTCTCCCGGAAAGGCCTTCCCATGCCCGTGGAGTTCCTCGGTATCGCGGCCACTCATGACGGTTCGGAGACGAGCCAGCGCTCAGGCGCGGCCTTCGACAAGGAGTACACACTCAAGCTGGCCCGGGCACACGAGGAGCACGGCTGGGACCGTGTCCTGTTCGCCTACGGCTCCGGTTCCCCGGACCCCGCGCCGGCCGCCGCGTTCATCGCCAGCCGTCTGGACAGGTTGCAGATCCTGCTGGCACACCGCCCCAACGTCTCGTACCCCACCTTCGCGGCCAAGACCTTCGCCACCCTCGACCAGATCAGCGAGGGCCGGCTCACCGTCCACTTCATCACCGGCGGTAGCGACCGCGAGCAGCGGCGCGAGGGCGACACGCTCACCAAGGACCAGCGTTACGCCCGGACACGGGAGTACATCGAGATCGTCAAGAGGATCTGGACCACCCACGAGCCCTTCGACCACGAAGGGGAGCACTACCAGTTCCACGACTTCGTCAGCGATGTCTTCCCGGCCCAACAGCCGCGCCCCAACGTGTCGTTCGGCGGCTCCTCACCGGCCGCCTACGCCGCGGGCGGCGCCGAGGCGGACATCTACTGCCTGTGGGGCGAACCCCTCCACCGCACCGCCGAGCAGATCGAGGCGGTGAAGGCAGCCGCCGCGGCGGGGGGCCGCACCGACGTGCCCCGCATCCAGGTGGCCTTCCGCCCGATCATCGCCCCCACCGAGGAACTGGCATGGGAGAAGGCCCACCGCACGGTGGACGCCATCCGCGCCCGCAGGGAGGCCGGTGCGCAGCCGCACCGCCGTGTCCCGGGTAGCCCGGAGAACACCGGCTCCCAGCGGCTGATCGCGATCGCCGAGGCGGGGGAGCGCTACGACCGTGCCCTGTGGACACCGACGGCCGCCGCGACCGGCGGCGCGGGCAACTCCAACGCGCTGGTCGGCACCCCCGAGACGGTCGCGCAGGCACTGCTGGACTACTACGACCTCGGCGTCGACATCCTCTCCGCCCGCGGATACCACCTGCTCGACGACGCGATCGACTTCGGCCGGTACGTCATCCCGATCGTCCGCGAGGAGGTCGCAAAGCGCGACGCCGAGCGGGCCGCCCTCGGTACCAACACGCTCGCGGCGGCGGGCGCATGACGTCGAGCGTACGGCCGCCGCGGCTTACCATCACTCGGGTCGCGGTGTCCGACCCGCTGGTGGAACCGCTGCTACGGGAACTCGGCGACGAGTACTCGGCCCGCTACGGGAAGGACGCCCACACCGAACTGGCCCGTTATCCCGCCGACGAGTTCGCGCCACCGGACGGGGTGCTGCTCCTGCTGCTGGAGGACGGCGAACCGGTCGCCGGAGGTGCCTTCCGGCGGTACGACGAGGCCACCGCCGAGCTGAAGCGGATCTGGACCCACTCCGCGCACCGCAGACGCGGCCTTGCCCGCCGGGTGATCGCCGAGTTGGAGCGGGAGGCGGTGGCCCGCGGCTACCGCCGCGTCTACCTGACCACCGGGCCGCGGCAGCCCGAAGCCCGCGGACTGTATCTGGCCACCGGCTACACGCCGTTGTTCGACACCACCGCCAACCCCGAGACCATCGGCCCGCTCCCCTTCGAAAAGCACCTCAGCGCTGTCCCATCGCACATCCCCGGCCCGCATAACCCCGGAAAGGCCCCGAAACCGTGAGAACGCCAGGCCCCAGAACCCGGTTCCGCGCCGTGACCGCCGTTGGCGCGTTGCTTCCGCTGCTGGCCGTGGCCGCCTGTGGTTCCGGCGACGCCACCACCACGGTCGGCCAGTCCTCCCCGGCGCCGACCGACAACCCGGTCGCGGCGGTGCGCAAGGTGGATACCGTTGCCGCCCTGCTGCCCGCCGACATACGGAAGGCAGGCATCCTGCGGATCGGCAGCTCGATCGGAGCACCGCCGTCCGCTTACCTGCCGGGCGGATCGGACGCACAACCCGTCGGCCTGGACATCGACATCTCCAACGCCGTGGCGAAGGTCCTGGGGATCACCTTGAACCGCCAGGCGGCCTCCTTCGAGACGATCCTGCCCGCCCTCGGCAGCGGTAAGTACGACGTCGGAACAGGCAACTTCGGCGTCACCAGCGAACGCCTGCGCAGCATCGACTTCGTCACCTACATCGATGACGGCCAGGGCTTCGCGGTCAGGGCTGGCAATACCTCGCTGGGCAGGCAGGTCTCCAACCTCGGCCAACTGTGCGGGCTGACCATCGGAACCGGTGCCGGAACCACCTTCGAAGCCACGCTGAACGCGCAGCGGGACGTGTGTGCCAAGGCGGGCAGGAAGCCGTACCAGGTGAAGGTGTTCGCGGAGTCCGGGGCACTGGTGACCGCCCTGCAACAGGGCCGGATCGACGTGGAGATGTCCACCATCAACGGCCTTCGCTACCAGGCGGCCCAGCCCGCGGCGCGAACCACCTTCCTCGGCGAGTTCCACCGGCTGGACGTCGGCTTCGCCTTCAAGAGGGGTTCGCCGCTCACCCGTGCCTTCCAGGCCGCGGTCAACAGGCTGATCAGCGACGGTACTTACCCGCGGATCCTGCGGAAGTGGGGCGTCTCCGCTTCCGCCATCCCCGAGTCGCGGATCGATCCGCCCGAGCACAAGTAAGCTGCGGGAGCCCAACCATGGAACTCACCACCGGCACCGCGACGCCCCGACCGGCGACCGCGCACGCCGACCCACCGGACGCATCCGCAACCCTCAAGGTCGTTCCCGCCCGCCACCACGCGCGCTGGATCGCCGCCCTCGCCGTACTCGTCGTGGTCGCCCAGTTCGCACACGGGCTGGTGACCAATCCGGTCTGGGAGTGGAACGTCTTCAGCCAGTACGTACTGTCCCAGACGATCGTCCACGCGGTCGGCGTGACCCTTGAACTCACCGTCTGCGCCCAGGTGGCCGGGTTCCTGCTCGGTACCGTGCTGGCCTTCATGCGGCTGTCGCGCAGCCCGGTGTTGCGGACCGTGGCCTGGACCTATGTCTGGGTCTTCCGGTCCATCCCGATGATCGTGCAGCTGGTTTTCTGGTTCAATCTCGGCGCGCTCTACAGGCAGTTGGGGCTGGGCATACCTTTCGGCCCGGTGTTCTGGTCGTTCGCCACCAACGGGCTGGTCGGCAGCATCGGCGCGGCGCTGATCGGACTGTCGCTGCACCAGGCCGCCTACGCCGCCGAGGTGGTGCGCTCCGGCGTGCTGGCCGTCGACCACGGTCAGCTGGAGGCCGCCGCCGCACTGGGCATCCCTCGGGCGCGGCAGATCCGGCGAATCGTTCTGCCGCAGGCCATGCGCGCGATCCTGCCGACGGCGGGCAACGAGATCATCGGCCTGCTCAAGGGCACTTCCGTGGTCTACGTGATGGCGATCGGCGAACTCTTCTACCAGGTGCAGGTTGTCTACGGACGCACCGGCCAGGTCATCCCACTGCTGATGGTGGCCACCGCGTGGTACGTGCTCCTCACCTCGGCGCTGTCCATCGTCCAGCACTACGTGGAGCGCCGTTTCGCCCGGGGCGCCGACCGTACGCCCCCACCCACCCCGGCGCAACGCGTGCGGCGCCTCGTACGAGACGTGCGCCAGACGGCGCTGACCACGGGAGACGGCAGGTGAGCGATGTGATGGTGGACGTCCGCGGTGTCCACAAGAGCTATGGCCCGACGCAGGTGCTGCGCGGTGTCGACCTGCGGGTACGCGCCGGTGAGGTCACAGTCGTGCTTGGGCCGTCCGGCTCGGGGAAGTCAACGCTGCTGCGCAGCATCAACCACCTGGAGAAGGTCAACCGCGGCTGGATCAGCATCGACGGCGAACTGATCGGCTATCGCCGCTCCGGCGGAAAGCTGTACGAGCTGAAGGAGAAGGACATCCTCCGTCAGCGCACCCACATCGGGTTCGTCTTCCAGAACTTCAACCTCTTCCCGCACCTGACGGTGATCGAGAACATCATCGAAGCCCCCGTCTCCGTACTGCGCCGCCCGCGCAGGGAGGCCGTACGGGCGGCGGAGCGACTGCTAGCCCGGGTAGGACTCGCCGACAAGGCGGACGCCCACCCCAGGCAGCTGTCCGGCGGCCAGCAGCAGCGGGTGGCCATCGCCCGCGCGCTCGCGCTCGAACCCAAGGTGCTGCTCTTCGACGAACCCACCTCCGCGCTCGACCCGGAACTCGTCGGTGAGGTACTCGACGTCATCAAGGACCTGGCACGCACCGGCACCACCATGATCATCGTTACCCATGAGATCGGCTTCGCCCGCGAGGTGGCCGACACGGTGGTGTTCATGGACGGCGGTGTCGTCCTCGAACAGGGTCCGCCTGACGCCGTACTGGATCAACCGCGGCACGAACGCACCCGCGCCTTCCTCTCCAAGGTCCTGTGAACCGCGCGGCGTTCGCCGCCCCCCACCCGCGTACGCAAGGAGACCGCACGTGCTCACCCGCCACACCCGCGACACCGCCGCCGCGATGCTCGCGCTCGCCTCCGCCCTGGCCCTCGCCGGATGCGCCAACCCCAGCAGCGGTGGAACAGCCAGTTCCGGGGCGTCGCCCGCCGTCGAGGTCTCCGGTACCAGCTACAACCTCGGCACCGACCAGCACCGCGTCACCACACCCAAGGTCGACTCCATCGCCGCCGAGGTCCCCGAGGCCATACGCAGGCGAGGCACCCTGCAGATCGTCGGGTCCACCTCCAGCGAACCGCCGTTGAGCTGCTACGCGACCGACAACACGACGGTCATCGGCGTAGAGCCCGACATCGCCTACCTGGTCGCCGACGTCCTGGGTCTCAAACCGCGGCTGAACACGGTCTCCTGGGAGAACATCTTCGTCGGCCTGGACAGCGGCAAGTACGACGTCGGATTCAGCAACATCACCGACACCGAAGAACGCAAGAACAAGTACGACTTCGCCACCTACCGCAAGGACAACCTCGCCTTCGAGGACAAGAAGGGCAACGGCCTCAAAGTCACCGGCCCCAGGGACGTCGCAGGCCGCACCGTGGCCGTGCAGTCCGGAACCAACCAGGAGAAGCTGCTGCTGGAGTGGAGCGACGAGGACGTTCACGCTGGCCTGAGGCCGGTGAACGTCAAGTACTACCAAAGCGCCGGCGACGCCTACCTCGCCCTCTCCTCCGGACGCATCGACCTCTACCTCGGCCCCCACCCGACCGCCGCCTACCACGTCGCCTCGGCGGGCCAGACCGAGATCGCCGGAAGCTACTCGGGCGCGGGAGCCACCCTCCAGGGCCTGATAGGCGCCACCACCAAGAAGGACGACGGACTGGCCAAGCCACTCGCCGACGCACTCAACGATGTCATCAAGAACGGCACGTACGGCCAGGTACTGAAGCGTTGGGGCCTGTCCAGTGAGGCCGTCGCCACATCCCTGGTCAACCCGCCCGGCCTGCCCAGGACAAACCAGTAGCCGCCAGGAGAGGCAGTCATGAGATTCTCCGTCCTCACCATCATCGGCCACGCACCGAACCCGCTCACCGGTGAACTAGGCACCGCCGCCGAACGGTTGGCCGAGGTCATCGAGACCGGGGCCGCCGCCGAACGGCTCGGCTTCGACGCGTACGCCGTCGGCGAGCGGCACGCCGGACCGTTCCTGTCGTCCAGCCCCACGGTCCTGCTCGGCGCGCTGGCCGCGCGAACCTCCCGGATCAGACTGCTCACCGGTGTCACGGTGCTGGCCATCCTCGACCCCGTCCGTGTCGCGGAGGACTACGCCACCGTCGACCAACTCGCCCGAGGCCGCCTGGAGTTGGTCATCGGCAAGGGCGCGGAGGCCGGTCACTTCGACCTGTTCGGCCTGGACGAGGGCCTGCAATGGGAGTACCAGGCCGAGAAGTACGAACTCCTGCGAAGGCTGTGGCGGGAGGAGAAGGTCACCTGGGAGGGGAAGTTCCGCCCGCCGTTGCACGAGGTCACCACCGTGCCCCGACCGTACGCCGCCGCGCCGCCCGTCTGGCACGGCTCCGCCACCAGCCTGCACTCCACCGAACTCGCCGCCCGGCACGGCGATCCGCTGTTCAGCGCCAACGCCATCCAGCCCCGGGACGCATACGCACGGCTGATCAGCCACTACCGCGAGCGCTTCGCGGTATACGGCCACGACCCGCGCAACGCCTACGTGGGCGCGGGCTCCGGAGGGTTGTTCATCGCGAACACCACCCAGCAGGCCATCACCCGACTCAAGGACTACTACGAGGCGCGGGTCCGCCAGACGTACAAGCCCCACCTGGCGGGGCGGACCGGCTACAACACCCCGTTCCGCACCATCGAGGACGCCATCGGGAACGGACCCCAACTCGTCGGCAGCCCGCAGCAGATCATCGACAAGATCCTCGGATTCCACCAGGCCTACCGGCACGACCTGCAGTCCCTGACCGTTGACGGCTTCGGGCTGAGCACCACGGAGCAGATCGAGCAGTTGCAGCGCTTCGCGGAGGAGATCGCGCCGGTGGTCCGCAGGGAAGCGCCCACCACGCTGTGGCAGGACCAGCGCACGTGACGGCGGAGTTACCGCGCGGAACGGCTACTGGTCGTAGTTGCCGAACTCGGTGATCGTGCCGTAGCCGTTGCAGTTGCCGCCCCAGGCCCAGTAGCCCTGGCCGACAGCGGGGCCGTAGTGGACGCTCCCGTCGGAGCACTTGGTGTACGCCCCGCTCTGGCCGTAGTCCACGAACACGTCGGCGTTCCACGAGACGCCGTCGTCGTAGGTCGTCTTCCAGTGCGCGACGTGCATGGGCACGGCGGCGCCGCGCTTGTACACCGGGTGCAGCGTCACATGCGGCTGCGGCTGCCCGGGCTCAACGACCGTGACCCTTCCCGCGACCGGCTTGTAGGTGGGGTTGGGGTCGGTCGCCTGGTGGTGGCCGGGTACGGCGGCCGCCGTACCCATGGCGATGGTGCCGACCAGCGCGGCGGCGGCGACGGCCGCGGCGCCGATCCTCTTCGTCGAACGGAACCTCATGGGTCCTCCCCGTGTTGGGATTCAGTCGGCAGAGACGAAGGCGGCGCTGTTGACGTCGCAACGCCTTCACTTCGCATACGAGTTGACAGTCGCATCCGTATGACAGGGGTGCATGTGACGTGCGTCACATGCTTTCGGTGGTCGTGTCATCGACTCGGGCGAGGAACGTCGCCACGGTCCGGGAGGAGCGGATCGGGTCGTCCACCCATGGATAGTGACCGGCGTCCGGCTGGACGACGAGTTGGGCCTGGCGGAAGAACCGCGCGACGATCGCCGCGGCACGGTCACAGCAAGTGGTTCGTTGAGGAAAGGTACGCCTTACGACTCGTCAAGGCGTGGGAAGACCACTTCCTTGAGGACGAGGCGGATCGCCGCGGCCAGTGGAATGCCGATGAGGGCGCCGGGAATGCCCAGCAGGCTGCCGCCGATCAGTACGGCGACGATCGCGACCATCGCTGGCACTTCCACCTGCTTGCCCATGATCTTCGGTGACAGCAGATAGTCCTCGGCGAGCCGGTAGGCGGTGTAGAAGCCCGCGGTGGCCCCGGCGACGGGCAGGGAGACGGTGAGCGCCACCAACGACACGATGATCCCCGCGATGGTGGAACCCACCATGGGCACGAGGTCCAGCAGGGCCACGAAGAAGGCCAGCAGCAGGGCGTAGGGCACGTTGAAGATCTCCAGCCAGGCGAGCGTACCCACCGCCGCGATGAGTGCGAGCAGCACCTGGCCGACCAGATACCGGCCGACCTTGGTGATCACCTCCTCGGTGAGGAGCTTGACCCGAGTCCGTCGTGAGGCCGGTACCAGTTGGAGGAACGTCCGTTTGAGCGCGGGCAGCCCCAGCAGGAAGTACACGGTGAGTACGGCGGCGAGCACCACCGAGGCGAGTGTGCCGAGCACCAGCTTGCCCGCCCCGAACAGCCCGCCCGCCAGCGACTCGCCTCCGCTGGTGAGCAGGCTCTGAAGTGCCCGCTGGATACGGAACTGGCGGTTCAAATGTCCCAGGAACGAATTGGTGTGTTGCAGTTCATGCAGATAAGCAGGCAGTTTGTGGGCGAACTGCTCGGCCTGCTGGGCCAGCGGAGGGATGGCCAACGACAGGAAGCCCGTCAGCACACCCACTCCCGCCAGTGCGATGACCAGCACCGCCACCCCGCGGGGCAGCCTGTGGCGGCCGAACCAGCGCACCGCGGGGTCCAGGCCGAGGGCCAGGAAAAGCGCCAGTCCGATCAGCACCAGCACCGCGCGGACGGCGAGCACCGTCTCGGCGACCGCGACCGTCGCCGCCACTCCGGCCGCTCCCGACATTCCGACGAAGAACGGCGACCGCCGATCCATCGGCCGTCCTGGACGACCGAACCGCCGATCCTCACCGGCGCCTGCGTCCTCGCCCGGCTCTTTCACCGACGGATCACCTCCCGGGCGTCGGAGTTCCTCCAGGATCAGTGTCCACAGCACACTCGCGGATCACCGCTTGTCACCCGGATCGCCCAATCCGATCCCCACATTTGATTGGCGCACGCGGATACCGGTTAGCCATCAGCCGCGTCCTGACCGCGTGGCCCGCTCATGGGCGTAAGGAGATCGGCGGGTATGCGGCTCCCGAAGCCCCAGATGCTCCAGCAACCTCAGCAGCGCAAGGCGTTGCTGAGAGCGAAGGCCGGGGAAGTGGCGGAAAGCGGCTTCGTGGCGCTGGACCGGCGGCTTCCGGCAACGTTCATGGGCAGGCAACTGCTGCGCAAGGCGTTCCCGGATCACTGGTCCTTCCTGCTCGGCGAGATCGCCCTCTACAGCTTCGTTGTGCTGGTTCTCACCGGCGTCTACCTGACCCTGTTCTTCGATCCCAGCATGACCGAGGCCGCGTACCACGGTGCCTACGCGCCGCTACGCGGCCTACGGATGACGCAGGCGTACTCGTCGACCCTGGACATCAGCTTCGATGTCAGGGGCGGCCTGCTGATGCGTCAGGTACATCACTGGGCGGCCCTGCTGTTCATCGCCGCCATCGGAGTCCATATGCTGCGGATCTTCTTCACCGGGGCCTTCCGCCGGCCACGGGAGGTCAACTGGATCGTGGGGGTGACGCTCTTCCTCCTCGGACTGCTTGAGGGCTTCTGCGGCTACTCCCTACCCGACGACCTGCTGTCCGGCACCGGTCTGCGCACCGCGGACACCATCATCAGCTCCCTGCCGTTGGTGGGAACCTACCTGAGCTTCTTCGTCTTCCGCGGTCAGTTTCCCGGCCACGCGCTCATTCCCCGGCTGTACATCGTGCACGTGCTGCTGGTCCCCGGTCTGCTGGTGGTATTGGTCACCGCGCACCTTTTCCTGATCGTGTACCTGAAACACACCCAGTGGAGCACGCCGGGGCGAACGAACCGCAATGTGGTCGGAAAGCCGATGTTCCCCCAGTTCACGACCAAGTCGTCGGGTTTCTTCTTCATGGTCTTCGGCGTGCTGGGCGCACTCGGCGCACTGGCCCAGATCAACCCGATCTGGGCGTACGGGCCGTACCGTGCCGACCAGGTGACCACGGACGCCCAGCCCGACTGGTACGTCGGGTTCCTGGAGGGCGCGCTGCGCCTGATGCCACCGGCGGAGACCAATGTCGCGGGCCACACGTTCATGTGGAACGTGCTGCTGCCGGCCGTCGTGCTGCCCGGCGTCCTGTTCCTGCTGCTGTTCACGTATCCCTTCTTCGAGAAGTGGGTCTCCAACGAACGGTCGGAGCACCATCTGTGTGACCGGCCGCGTGACCGGCCGACCAGAACGGGATTCGGCGTGGCCGCCATCGTCTGCTACGGCGTGCTGTTGCTGGCAGGCGGCAACGACGTGATCGCCTATACCTTCCGGATCTCGGTCAACGGCCTGACCTGGGTGCTACGGGTGGCGGTGATCGTGGCGCCACTCATCGCGTTCTTCATCACCAAGCGGATCTGCCTGGCCCTCCAGGCCCGTGACCGCGAGCTGTTGACGGAAGGGAAGGAAACCGGGCTGATCCGACAGGAGATCTACGGCAAGTTCCTTGAGAACAATCGCCCGTTGCCCGCAGACGACCGCTACCGGATCCTGGTACGTGACATCCCGAAGCCGCTGCGGGCAAAGGGGGAGGCCTCCCGGGCCGCGAGGCTGCGCAGCACACTGAGTTCCTGGTACTACCGGGACCGGGTGGAGATGCCGATCACCACTGAACAGCGCGCCCAGATCGCCGCCAGGACCGCGCCGCCGGAACTGGAGGCGAGCGAGTAGCGGCGGCAACGGCCGGACGGCGCCGCGGAGTTCGGCGGCTACTCGCGGTTGACGAACTCGAAGGCGAAACCGCAGATGCCGGCACCGAGCAGTCCGAACCCCAGCAGGAACAGCCACAGCCCGAACACCACACCCGCGGCGCTGAGCGTGAATCCCAGAGCGGTCAGCGGAGGGTACGCGCTGTGCGGCGGAAAGAAGTCAAGCAGTCCCGCACGGTCCTGTACCTCGCCATCGCCCCGGTCCTCCGGGCGGATTCCCTTTCTGTGGTAGTTCATCGCGCAGAAGAAGGCGATGAGGGCGGACATGACGAAGGCGATCGTCAACGCCGCGGTGCCCGCCGGCTCCCCGGACAGCGACGCGTAGACGAGGTCCGTGACGAAGAAGAAGAACGACACTCCGCCGAAGAGGAAGGCCTCGACCTTCATGTGCTCTGCTCTCCCAAGGTGTCCGGCGTGGGCTTGGTCTTTCCCGTCGTCCCATGGCTGGCCATGACCTCCGGGTGATGGAGGTCGAAGGCCGGGGAGTCCGAGCGCACCCTTGGCAGGGAGTTGAAGTTGTGCCGCGGTGGCGGGCACGAGGTGGCCCATTCCAGGGAACGGCCGAAGCCCCAGGGGTCGTCGACCTCGACCTTGGGCGCGTAACGCGCCGTGTGCCAGATGTTGTAAAGGAACGGCAGTGTCGACAGGCCGAGGAGGAAGGACGACGTGGACGAGATCGTGTTGAGCGTCGTGAACCCGTCCACGGCGAGGTAGTCGGCATAGCGACGGGGCATGCCCATCGCACCCAGCCAGTGCTGCACGAGAAAGGTGCCCTGAAAACCTACGAAGAGTGTCCAGAAATGGATTTTGCCCAGTCTCTCGTTGAGCATCCGGCCGGTCCACTTGGGCCACCAGAAGTAGAAGCCGCCGAACATCGCGAAGACCACGGTACCGAACAGCACATAGTGCAGGTGCGCCACGATGAAATAACTGTCGGTTACGTGGAAATCGAGCGGCGGGGACGCGATCAGCACCCCGCTGAGCCCGCCGACGAGAAAGCTCACCAGGAACCCGATCGCCCAGAGCATCGGAGTCTCGAACGAAAGGCTGGCGTTCCACATCGTGCCGATCCAGTTGAAGAACTTCACTCCGGTTGGCACCGCGATGAAGAACGACATGAGCGAGAAGAACGGCAGCAGCACCGAACCCGTGGCAAACATGTGGTGGGCCCACACGGAGGCCGACAGCATGGTGATTGCGATCGTCGCGCCGATCATCCCCACGTAGCCGAAGGTCGGCTTTCTACTGAAGGCCGGGATGATCTCGCTGATCACACCGAAGAAGGGCAACGCGACGATGTACACCTCGGGGTGCCCGAAGAACCAGAACAGGTGCTGCCAGAGGATGGCCCCGCCGTTGGCCGGATCGAAGACATGGGTGCCGAACTTCCGGTCCGCCTCCAGGGCCAGCAGTGCGGCGGTGAGCACCGGAAAGGCGAGCAGCGCCAGGATCGAGGTGAACAGGATGTTCCAGGTGAAGATCGGCATCCGGAACATCGTCATGCCCGGAGCGCGTAGACAGACAATGGTGGAGATGAAGTTGACGGAACCCAAAGTGGTGCTCAACCCCGCCACCACCAGGCCCATGGCCCACAGGTCGCCACCGGCCCCCGGGGAGCGGACCGCGTTGTTGAGCGGTGCGTACGCGAACCAGCCGAACTGCGCTGCTCCTTGAGGGGTGAGGAATCCCGACAACACCATCAACCCACCGAAGAGGAACAGCCAGTAGGTGAACGCATTCAGCCGGGGGAACGCGACGTCGGGGGCACCGATCTGCAGTGGCATGACCGCGTTCGCGAATCCGGCGAACATCGGAGTCGCGAACAGCAGCATCATGATCGTACCGTGAATGGTGAACAACTGGTTGTACTGGGCGGTGGTGAAGAACTGCAGGCCGGGGCGCGCCAACTCGGCACGCATCATCATCGCCAACAGTCCGGCCACCAGAAAGAATCCGAACGCGGTGACCATGTAGAGGTTTCCGATGACCTTATGATCGGTCGTGGTGAACCACTTGCGTACCGTCACACCGGTACGGATGGGCCGCGTTCGGACTGTTTGGTCGACTGCTTCCTGGTCAACCCGGACCATCAGCGCTCCATTCGGCAGCGGTGAGCGTGTTGAAAACGGTGCCGCGCGCCAGTAGAACGTATCTGTCTCCCTCGGCAATCGCTGCCGGATGCTATCAGCGAAATGATCGCGAAGGTGGGATGAAGGGCTCGCCGAAATGGCGTTCCAGGGTCCGTCGACTAGGAGGAGGCGCCGTGGCCACCGACACTCCACCCGCGACCGCGCCGGGAGGCCCCAGGTGATGACCACGGCGCGGGAGCGCCTGCACAACGCCTGGCGGCTGTCCAGGGCCGAGCAGTTGTGGCGCAGCGGCAAGGAACTGGAACTCATGCACCGGGCCATGGGCTTCGCCGCCCTGGCCGTGGTGACGCTGGCTCCCCTGCTGATCCTGGTGGCGGCGGCCAACCCCTTCAAAAAACGGGGGTTCGCACTGTGGGTGGTGGACGGGATGGGACTGTCGGGCAGCCCGGCACACTCGGTGCAGCGCCTGTTCGCCGCACCGTCCCGGGTGCTGAGTGCGACCAGCGCGTTCAGTGTTCCGGCTCTGGTGGTGTTCGGGCTGACCTTCGCCGCGAGTGTGCAGACCGGCTACGAGAAGATCTGGGGCCTGCCCAGCGGACCATGGCACAAGGTCTGGCGGCAGACTGTGTGGTTGGCCGCGTTGACCGCCTACCTGTACGCCGAGGTGCAGAGCGGTCTGGTGCTGCAACACCGCTGGTGGGAGTCGACGATCCGGTTGACGTTGACCGTGCTGTTCGGCGTTCTGTTCTTCTGGTGGGGGCAGTGGTTCCTGATCGGCGGCCGGGTGCACTGGCGCGCCCTGCTCCCGGGCGCGGCGGCGACGATGGCGGGTCTGGTGGGGCTGCGCGGCTTCTCGGTCCTGGTGTTCGCTCCGCTGATCGTCAGCAACGCGGTGAGCTATGGGGCCCTGGGCACCGTACTGGTCGTGCAGTCCTGGCTGATCGGAGTGGGCTTCGTGGTGTACGGCGGAGCGTTGCTGGGTCAGGTGTGGGCGCCGGAGGAGGAGAAAGGGAACGGTTCAGGTTGACGGGATCGCGCTCGTCACCCCTCGTGGTCCCGGTCCGGTGGTTCCGTGCCCGTTCGGTGGAACCGGTGATCGTGACCGGTGTGGAACCCGTGCCTTCCGCGCTCGTCGTCCTGCCGTAGCTCCCTCCAGGTGGTCGGCCCCACGATGCCGTCGGCCACCAGACCGTGGTTGCGCTGGAAGCGCTTGGTGGCGTCCTTGGACCGCTCGTCGTACTCCCCGTCGGGCACGCCGGGGTCGTAGCCGTGGTAACGCAACAGGCACTGCGCCTCGGTGATCTCCCAGCCCCTGCTGTTGACGTCCACGATCGCCGTGCGCGTCGTGCTGTAGCCGGCGCGCAACTCGCCTGCCTGGCGCTCCACAAGGCACCGGTGGCACTGCCCCCGCTGGAAGACGAACACCGGTCGAGCGCTCACATCCACCGTGGCCGTCCCCGTCTCCTCGTACCGCCATGGCCGGGTGGTCAGCAGCACGGCGACCAGGGCGGCGGACACTACCGACACGGCTCCGAGGGTCACCCAAGTCCGGCCGCCCGTGGGCCGGTTGACCGGCATCACGGTCCCGTTCGCGTCGTTGTCCCCTCTCGTGCGGTCCCGCGCGGCGCTCGTCCGTGCCATCGTCGGAAGGCTGGGCCCGCCAAGGTGGTCCTCGGGTCTTCGCGGAGGTACGGCGAGTTGCCGCGCTCGCTGATCGAGCGGGGCGGGAAGTTCCTTCCAGCGCCGCATGTCTCCCCCAACGCGTCTCGGTGCCGGTGTCTCGGGGACGCCCCCCGACACACATCATGGCGAGGCATGACACCGAAATTCCCGGGCGCCGACGTCGACCGCGACTTCCGGCCACCTGAGGCGGTACTGGCTTCGCGGTCACAACGATGGGACCGGCGCCTCGCGGGCGCGTCGGCGGGTGGCCGCAAGCTGCTGGAACGCGGTGGGGAACGACCGACGCGGCAGGAAGCCCTTGATCCGCCGTGCGCAGTCGAGGGGACTGGCGAGACTGGTGTCGCACTCGATGTCGTACACGCCGTGCGCGTGCACCTGGCCGATCTGACGCGCGGCCAGCCCCAGCGGACGATCACCGCGCGCCTGCTCGCGCCGTTCGAGTTCCGGGAGGGGACAGCGCACACCGACGAGGACAACGTCCTCGGGAGCGAACAGGTCAAGGCAGTCATCGAGCCGCCACGGCTCGCTCAGGAGATGATCCACCACGACGTTGTTGCCCGCAGCGGCCATTCCGGCCACTGACCGGTGGAAACCCATCCAGGTTTGTCTGAGCATCGTTCGCAGCCGCTCCGGCGGAAAGTCCCGATCCGTCCGCATGGCGTGGAACACGTCCACCGGAAGGTGGAAGTACGGTTCGTCCAGGACGCAGAG
The DNA here is from genome assembly GCF_029269905.1 of Streptomyces silvisoli. Classification (NCBI taxonomy): domain Bacteria; kingdom Bacillati; phylum Actinomycetota; class Actinomycetes; order Kitasatosporales; family Streptomycetaceae; genus Streptomyces; species Streptomyces silvisoli. The sequence continues at coordinate 249,477 of NZ_JARJBC010000005.1, forward strand.
CAGTTCCCTCGCAATGCTCGACTTCCCGGAACTCGATGTGCCGTTAAGGAAAATGATCAACCCGTGTGATGCCTGCGCGGACTGGGTCGTGCTGCCGGATTGGTCGAAGTCGGCCCGTTGGAAGGGAATGCCCACCATACGTCCCCCGTCTCGTGCGTTGCCGATGGTCGGATCATGATGCCTGTTACGACACGACCGGGAAACCACTCGGCCCGCTTCCCGTCACGGCTGGGGACGGCCGCCAGGCAGACGCCGACGCATTCGTGGGGCCATCGCGGCAACGGCCGCTCGCGGATCGTCCGCGTGAAAGCGGAGCACCTGCACCTGAGCGCGCTTGCCAAGGGGGCGGGTGAGGGTGACAGGACTGGCCAGCTCCACGGTCACGGACGTCTGCCCGCCCACGGTGACATCGAGCCTTCCAGCCTCGTCCACGCGGATCACGCGGGCGCCGGGGAACCTCCGCTCAACGCGGACTGTGCCGATCAGATCCGCCGGTACGCGGAGGTCCAGCAGTACTCCGTACCGCACTCGCAGTGAGCCGTCCGGTCCGATGACATGGGGCCGTACCACGCACGAGGCGTGGAGGGCGAGGAGGAAGAACACCCCGTACACATCAACGAGGAACAACGGCAGGCGTACTGACGGCCACGGTACCGCGACGTCGAGTACGACCGTTTCGACCAGCGAGACAAAGATCAACACCGCCATCGTGGCTGACTGAGCGGCGGCGTAACCGATCGCACGGTCGCCCTCGTGCACACCGTCCCGTCGTCGGGTGAGCCAGAGAACGACGCTTGCCAGCGCCCGTGCCTCGTGTGTGATCAACCGCCTGGCCGCCAGACCGACGTGGCGGCTCACCGCAATCCTTCCGCGCGCTCGGCGAGCAGCGTCATCGCCTGCTGGATGGCTGCCGACTGCGCGGGCGCGAGGTCGGCGAACAGCATCTCGGTGACGGCTGATCCGTGTGTGTCGGTGGCAGAGGGCAGGGAGAGCGCCGCGACCACTTCGTCCGGTACGCATTCCGCCACCGCCTGCGCGGCCCGAGCGATGCGTGGGTCGTCGAGCGGCGCGTCGACCAGCGCTTCCAGCAGCGCGTAGACGGCGTAAGCCTGCCGCACCGCTTCCGGCTCGCCGGCCGCGGCGCGTACCATTCCAAGGACGCCTTCTCGGGCTTCGGCCGGAGCCACCGTCTCAATCAGTGCGAGGACTTCGCGGTCCTTCGCGGCCATCGCGGGCTCCGGCGCTGGAAGTGCCGAGGCGGCCCTACCTATCTGGGCGAAGAGATCGGCCAGCTCGGGCGACAGCGGTCCCTCCTCCGGCAGCACACCCTGCTCTGCCTGCCGCAGCAACACGGCCAGGCGCCCGCGCCGGGTGCGTATCTCCTCCTCCTGCCGGTGCAGATCGGCGTCCAGGGCCGCGAGTATCTCGCCCAGTTCTCGCCCCAAGTCGTCACTGAGGACATCCCGAACCTCGTCCAGACTGAGGCCGAGTTCGGTCAACCGCCGGACCCGGGCGAGCCGGACGGCGTCCCGTAGCCCGTACTCGCGGTATCCGTTGGGCCGTCGTGCGGGCTCGGGCAGCACGCCTTGATGGTGGTAATGCCGCACGGTCCGGGTGGACACCCCTATGAGCGCGGCCAGTTCTCCGATTCGCATGCGATCCAGTAGAAACGTTGCCGTCGCGGCAAGGTCAATCGGGGACGGCGCGCGGGCCGTCGTGTGACCTGGCAAGATCGGACCCATGCCGGTGCACAACGACGAGGACTTCATCGCCCATGTCACCAACCGACTCGCGGCGCTGCCGTGCGTGCGGGCCGTCGCGCTGGGGGGCTCGCGCGCCACGGGTGGTCATCGACCGGACAGCGACTGGGACTTCGCCGTCTACTACCGCGGCGGCTTCTCTCCGGAGAGCCTGCGCGCCCTCGGATGGCCGGGCGAGATCTCCGGAATCGGTGAGTGGGGCGGTGGCGTGTTCAACGGTGGAGCATGGCTACGCGTTGACGGCCGACACGTCGATGTGCACTACCGGGACCTTGGTGACGTCGAGAATCAGCTCGCCGAAGCACGCGAAGGCCGGTTCGAAGTCGAGAGGCTGCTGTTCCACCTGGCCGGGGTCCCCACCTACGTCGTCGTGGCCGAACTCGCCGTCAACAAGGTTCTGCACGGAGAACTGCCGCGACCCGAATACCCCGAGGCGCTGCGGCGCCAAGCACCGGAACGCTGGTGGGGCGACGCCAGGCACACCCTCGGCTACGCTCGCGCCGCCCACGCCGAACGCGGGCACCTCAGCGACTGCGCCGGCGCGATCGCCACCGCCGCCTGCCAGGCCGCTCACGCGGTGCTGGCGGCCCGCGGCTGGTGGATTACCAACGAGAAGACACTGCTGGACCACGCGGGCATCCGGGACATCGACAACCTGCTCGGCAACCTGACTCCGCGACCGGAGGACCTGACGGCTGCCATCGACGAGGCGACGGCCCGGTTGGAGAGCGCGGTCAACACCGCCTGCACCGCTCAGGCCAGTTCGTAGTCGAACCACACGCGATGTGTGCCGTCGGGTTCAACCGCCACTCCACCCGAGCCGGTGATCCCGGTCAGTTCTCCGGTGCCGCTGGACGGGACGATGGTGAAGAACTCGGCGGTACGGTCGCTTCCGGAGGTCGTCGCCGAGTGCGCGAAGTTGAAGGCTCCGTCGCGGCCGTGCAGTGAGCCCTTGAAGGACTCGATGGCCACATAGGTGCCGACCCCGGTGCTCTGGTCGAACGCCGCGGTGAACAGGGTCGCCGAATGGCCGACGACGTCACCCTCATAGTGCTTCTCCATGGTTGCCACACCCACTGGAACTCCGGTGGTTACAGCCGGAGTTGGAGCCAGTTCAGTCGGTGTGAAGGTCTTGACGGTGAACGTTCCCGAAGCTCTCATGGCGCTGATCGTATGGGCGGGGCCTGACAATCGACGCCCGGCACGCGCGGAACTATGGCCGGGCAGGCCAGCGCCCGACCGCATCACCGCTTCGGTCAAGTCGATCGAACCGGGGAGTCCACGACCGACGGTGGGCCGGTGCCTGCGTACTCGGGGCCGTCTTCGTGCCGGGGCCCTGCCGTCGTGCCTGCTGGGGAGCCAACTCGGGCGCTACGGCACCACACCACCGCAAGGCCGACGTGCGTCAACTCCGCAGGAAGTCCAGCAGGTCCCGGTTGAACCTCTCCTTGTCGCCCGGCACGAGGGCGATGCCGTGAGAGCCGCCCTCGTAGACCTTGAGGGTGGCGTCGGGGATGATCCGCGCGGCTTTGCGCGCCGTGGCGTCGATGGGCACCACCTGGTCGTCGTCGCCGTGTACCACGAGAGTGGGAATGTCGAACCTCTTCAGGTCCTGGGTGAAGTCCGTCTCCGCGAAGGCGGTCACACACGCCACGCCCGCTTCGATGTTCTCGTGCATGGCCATGAACCAGAACGCGTCCTTGTTGCCCTGAGTGACCTTGTTCCCGGGCCGGTTGGCGCCGAAGAACCCTTCGGCGGTGTCCTTCCAGAACTGGGACCGCTCCCGGAGGATGCCGTTGCGGAGGGCGTCGAAGACTTCCGCGGGCACCCCCTCGGGGTTGCTGTCGGACTTCATCATCAGTGGTGGGATCGCCGAGAGCAGTACCGCCTTGCTGGCCCGTTCCGTGCCGTGGCGGCCGATGTAGCGGGCGAGTTCGCCGCCGCCCATGGAGTGGGCGACCAGGGCCACGTCCCGCAGGTCGAGCGCCGTGATCAGATCGTTGAGGTCGTCGGCGAAGGTGTCGAAGTCATAGCCGCCCCAGGGCTGGCTCGACCGGCCGTGTCCGCGGCGGTCGTGGGCGATGCCGCGGAAGCCGTTGTCGGCGACGCACTTCATCTGGTCATCCCAGGCGTCCGCGTTCAGCGGCCAGCCGTGCATGAAGAGGACGGGCGGTCCGCTGCCCCAGTCCTTGTAGTAGATCTCGACACCATCACGCGTGGTCACAGTAGGCATGGCAGTCGTCCTCTCGGGAGTACCGGCCAGCCGGTGGTCCTGCCGTCCGCCGCACGGGAGGGCCACCGGTGGCGGTGACGGAACGGGAGACCCAGCGACGCGTCCCCAAGCCATCCTGCGGGCCCCAGCCTGACCCGCAACGCGAGCCAGGGCGCCACTTCCCTCCCGGCCGCGGGCCAGCCCGACACGTACCCGCCACGGAAGCCCGACGCCTCGCCGCGCACCGCGGGCACCAGGCACGACACGCATACCGCCGAACGGGTGAACGTTGTCGACGGCGGGAGACCGGCGGTGGCCGCGGCAGCGCGCACACCAGCGCGGACCAGCCCGGCTCACAGGCGGCAAGGTGTTCAGCACATGCCCGGCGCAGTCAAGGGAGCCGGCCTCGTCGTGTGCGACCGGCCGGAGGCGGTCGAAGCCCGCGCCGGCGACCGCCTCCGCCGTGCCGCCGATGCCTGGACCGCCAGCCGGAACCGCGGCCAGATCAGCCGCGGCGGTCGGCGACCGCCACGCGATCGGTGCCGAGACGGCCAGGTGCCGCCAACGCGCCTACAGTCCCACGTCCCGGCTGCGGAGGTCGTCGAAGGACTCGCGGCGCACCAGCAGCCGGGCCCGGCCACCGGTGACCGCGACCACAGGCGGGCGGCCGACCATGTTGTAGCCGGAGGCCATTGACAGGTGGTACGCGCCCGCCACCGGGATGGCGATCAGGTCGCCCGGCCTGGTGTCGTCGGGCAATGGGACGTCCGACGCCAGGACGTCACCCGCCTCGCAGTGGCGACCGACGACCGTCGCGGGGCGGAAGCCGGCGGGGGAGCGGCGGCCCAGCAGTCGAGGGGCGTAGCGCACCCCGTACAGCGCGGGCCGTGGATTGTCGCTCATGCCGCCGTCGACGGCGACGAACGTGCGGTCACCGGTGCGCTTGACGGACAGCACCCGGTAGAGGGCGACCCCGGCCGGTCCCGCGATGGCGCGGCCGGGCTCGATGGTCAGCCGGGGCACCGGCAGGTCGGCGGCTGCGCAGCTGGCGTCCAGTTCGGAGCGTACCCGGGTGCCGAGCGCGGCGATGTCGAGCAGGCTCTCGCCGGGCCGGTAGGCGACCGCGTGCCCGCCACCGAGGTCCAACTCGGTCAGGGTGACGTCGTGTTGCCGGCGGATCCGGGAGAGCAGTCCCACCATCCGGCGGACGGCCAGCATATAGGGCTTGACCGTTGCGATCTGCGAGCCCAAGTGGCAGTGCAGGCCCACGAGTTCGAGCCCCGGCTGGTCCAGGATGCGGGCGATGGCGTGCTGGGCGGAGCCGTCCACCAGCGACAGCCCGAACTTCTGGTCCTCGGTACCGGTACGGATCGCGGTGTGCCCACCGGCGGCGATGCCGGGAATGACCCGGACCAGGACCCTCTGCCGGGTGCCCGAGGGCACTTCGGCGGCCAGCCGGGCGATCTCGCCGCTGCTGTCGATGACGACGCGTCCGACGCCGAGCCGGATCGCCGCCCGCAGGTCCTGCGGGCTCTTGGCGTTGCCGTGCATCACCATGCGCTCGGGCGGGAAGCCGGTGGTGACGGCGAGTTCCAGCTCACCGGCGGAGCTGACGTCGAGGCCGAGCCCCTCCTCCTGGACCCAGTTGGCCATGGCCCGGCACAGGAACGCCTTGGCCGCGTAGAGGATGTCGGCGTCCGGGAAGGCATCCCGGTAGGCGCGGCAGCGGTCGCGGACCTCGTCCTCGTCCAGGACGTAGACCGGGGTGCCGAAGCGTTCGGCGATCTCGGTGAGGGCGACCCCACCCACGGTCAACTCGTCACGCGGGGCACGGCGGGTCGAGGCGGGCCAGATGGACAACTCATCGCGTGCGGTGGGCCGTTCGGCCTGGTCGGGTACGACGGTCAGTGTCATGTCGAAGGACTCCTCAACCGATCCACATGCTGACGGCATCGACCAGGGCCACCGCCCCCGTCACCCGCAGGACGCCGATGGTCTGCGGATCCCACTCCCGCCACAGCGAGGCGCGGCTGGTGCGGGTGGTGGCGGGGGCGGCGAGCTGGGGGTCCACGGTGAGGGTCGTGGCCCCCAGCGGCTCGGTGAGGGCGCGCAGCACGGGTTCGGAAATTCTGATCCATGCCTGCTCGGCGCCGAGGGTGTCGGTCAGCCGCAGCTGAGTGGTGAATCCTACGGCCGTACGGCCGCCCAGGGGCGTGCGGAACAGGCGGGTCGCACACCCTACGGGACCCGACCGGACGGGAACGTACAGCAGTCCGGCCGGGATGCGATCCGGAGGCTCGTGGTCGTCCCTGCGCACGAATTCAGCCATGGGATGTACTCCTCACGGAAGGTGGTGGCCCCGGTCCTGGGAGTGATCCGAGGCGCACCAACGACGCTATTGCCGCTGCTCCCGGGAGTGCGCCCGGCCCTGACGCGACGTTGACGGCATCCACCCGACGATTGATGTGCCGTTCACGCGGACTCACTCGGAGCCCGGCGGTACGACCGCTCGGACCCGCCAGCCCGCGACGAGCGATGGAGTCACTTCTTGAAGTCATGTACGACCCCTTGACGCGATCGGTAACCCCAGGGAGCCTCATTCTGCACGTCAGGGTCACCAGGGCGTGCGAATGGCTTCACAAGCTGAACATTTATGAGCGAACCGCCGCCCGAATGTCGACAATGGATGTACTGGAGGTCACGGTGCAAGGAAACTCCTCCCGGCGGGACTTCGTGCGCGCGGCGCTGGTCGGGGCGTCGGTGCTCGCGGCGCCCCTTCCGTTCGCCGGCACCGCCCAGGCGGCCGGGCGGTCCGACGCGCGGGCGGCCACCGGTTCCGGGGCCGCGCCGGGCGGGCCGGGCACGCCGTCCGCCTTCGCCCCGGCCGACAAGCTCGGCTTCGGCACGGCCCGCGAGAGGCGCAGTCCGGTGTGGTTCACCCTGGAAGGCGGCCGGATGAGCGAGACGTACCACCCGGACCTGAGCACCCCGGCCAGCCGCGAGACCCAACTGGTGGTCACGGACGGCAGGACCTTCGTGGAACGGGCCAGCGACGTGCCGACCCGCACCGAACTGCCGGAACCCGGAGTCCCCGTCTACCGCCAGGTCAGTACCGGTCACGGCTGGCAGGCCGTCGCGCGCTACGCCACGGACCCGCAACGCGCCGCCGTCCTGGTGGACTTCGAGGTGCGCTCCACCAACGGCAGTCCGCTCCAGGTCTACGTGCTGCACGATCCGTCGCTGTCCGCCAACGGTGACGACGACCGTGCGCTCCCACAAGGCGGTGCGCTGGTCGCCCAGGACGCGAAGTCGGCGAGCGCACTGATGGCCGAGGACGGGTTCGCCGAGTCCACGGTCGGCTACTTCGGAGTCAACGACGGATGGACCGAACTGCGGGCGAACAAGGGGCGGTTGCCACACCACTACTCGACCGCCGGACCCGGCAACGTCGTCCAACTGGGACGGCTGCGGCTGGACGGACTCGCACACACCCGGCAGACCGTGGTGCTGGGCTACGGCACCGACGCGACCGAAGCCGTCGGCACCGCCCGCCGGGCGCTGCGCACCGGATTCAAGCAGGCGGCACACGACTACGCCAGCGGCTGGCGCGCCTACCTCGCCGCGCTGCCCAAGCCGCCCGCCAGCCTGCGCTCAGCCCGCGAGAGGCAGCTGTACACCGCCTCGGTGATGACGCTGGCCGCGAGCGAGGACAAGAACAACCCCGGTGCCTTCATCGCCTCGCCGACCATGCCGTGGGCGTTCGGCACTGATCACCAACTCGCCCCGGTCAGCGGCTCCTACCACCTGGTGTGGCCGCGCGACCTCTACCACATCGCCACCGGACTGCTTGCCGCGGGCGACCGCGGCGCCGCCGAGCGGGCACTGGACTACCTGCTGCGAACACAGCAACCGGACGGGCACTGGGCACAGAACACCACCGCCAACGGCAAACCCTTCTGGACCGGCGTCCAGTTGGACGAGACGGCCGCGCCGATGCTGCTGGCCTGGCTGCTGGACCGCCACGATGCCCACACGCTCGACCGTCTGGCGCGCGGCGCCGACTTCATCCTCGGCTATGCCACCGACGGCCACCGCGCACCGTACACGCAGCAGGAACGTTGGGAGGAGCAGAGCGGGTACTCACCGTCGACCATCGCCTCCGTGATCGCGGGCCTGGTCTGCCTGGCCGACCTGTTGCACCGGGGCGGACGCGGCGGCCAGGCGGCCAAGTACCTTGCGGCGGCCGACTCTTGGCGCGACTCCGTCAACGGCTGGACGGTGACCAGGACCGGCCCGTACTCGTCCAAGCCGTACTACCTGCGGCTGACCAAGGACGGTAGGCCCGACGCCGGCACGGTCTACGACCTCGGCAACAACAACCCCGCTCCGGTCGACCAGCGCGCGGTCGTGGACGCCGGGTTCCTCGAACTCGTCCGCCTTGGCATCAAGAGCGCGGCGGATCCGGTGGTCCGCAACTCGCTGGCCGTGGTCGACAGGCACCTTTCGGTGCTGACGCCGTCCGGGCGGCACTGGCACCGCTACAGCCACGACGGGTACGGCGAGCAGGCGGACGGCGCGCCCTGGGACGTCAACCGGCCCGAGATACGGCACACTTCGGGGCGGCTGTGGCCGATCTTCTCCGGCGAGCGCGCCGAGTACGAACTACTGGACGGCGACCGGCACGCGGCGGCAGGCAGACTGCGCGACCTGGCGGCCACCGCCGGGGAGACGCTGCTGCTCCCGGAACAGGTCTGGGACGACCAGCCACCGGCCCCCAGGGTCCGCCCCGGCACCCCGACCACCTCGGCCACCCCGCTGGCCTGGACTCATGCGCAGTACCTTCGCCTTGCCTGGTCGGTGCAGCACGGAAGGCCGGTGGAGTACCCCACGGTGGTGGCGGAACGCTACTTGCGGGGTTGATGCCTGCGGACGGCTAGTTGGCGGCGGGCTTCACGGCCGGGGCGGCGGGTTTCACGGCCGCCGCCTTGCAGGCGCTCGGGTAGAGGTCGTCGTCCTCCACGTGCATGGCGGCGTGGCTGAGCTGGCGTTCACAGCCTTCCTCGTCGCCACCCGCCCCCGCGCTGCACGCCTGGGAGATGTATCCCTCGTGGTCCCAGATGTTGACGCCCCCGGCGGCCAACATGTCGATGCAGGCGCTGTACGTGGCGTGGGCGGCTCCCGAGGTGGCGAGGATGCCACCCGCAGCCAGCGCGACCGACATCAAAGTGCCGCCGAGCGCTTTACCAACTCGCATCCGTTCTTCTCCGTCGCAGATGAATGCCTGGCGCTGATCTCCTATGCGTTTCCCGGCCGACTCCGGAAGATGCCTGCCGTCACGCTCATGGCGCAGGCTGGAAAGCCGGTGCGGGTGAGGGCGGAAGCGGTAGTCGACATTGACCGGCACGAATCCGGTCGCCGCTTCGTGCAGCCGGCGCACCAGCTTCGCCGCACCGGTGAGCGACTCCTCGGACCTGGCATGGCCGGGCAGCCGGTGACCGCGTCCGGGCCGCCACTGCGGATCACGCGCAAGGCCTTCCTGGTGCACCACTGCCTGGTGGAAGCGGCGGCGAGCGCTCTCGCGTTCTCCCGGCCGGGCAGGCTAAGCGCGAGCGAAAGCCGACGCGACGCCGGTCAGTTCACAGCTGATGTCCCACAGGCGCGCGGCGACCACCGGGTCGGTCATGTGGGCAGGCGCCTGCTCGGGCCTCGGCATGCCCCGCAAGCCGAAGGCCTGCGGCCCCCACAGCTGGCCGCCGATCACATCAGGATCGAGGACAGCGCGAACGGTGGGCCACGCGCCGGCTTCCTTGCCCTGAAGGAGGAGGCCCGCGGGTAGCGCGCGCAGCCGTTGACCTGTGGTCCGGGTGTGCACGGTCGGGCGTGAGGGGGTCAGGGAGTCGAGCGCACCTCCTGGGTGTGCCACAACGCTCAGCGTCGTGCCGCCAGCGGCGCGCAAACGGCGGTCGAGCTCGAATCCGGAGAGCATTTGCGCCAGCTTCGACCTACCGTAGGTGCGCTTGGCCCGGTAGTTCCGTACGGACTGGAGGTCAGCGAGGTCCAGCCGCTCAGACCGTGCCGCGAAGCTGCCGGTGGTGACGATCCGGCTGCCGGGTGCGGTGGTCAGCAGCGGCGCCAGCAACTGGACCAGGGCGAAGTGCCCGAGGTGGTTGGTCGCGAACATCAACTCGTGGCCCTCTGGGGTCTCCTGGCGTTGCGGCTGATCGAGTAGCACTCCGGCGTTCAGGACCAGTGCGTCGAGGCGGTTGAGCCGCAGTGCGTCCACGGAGGCCTTGAGGGAGGAAAGATCGGCCAGGTCGAGCGGAAGGTGCGACACATGAGCGCCGGGAACGCGGGAACGAATCGAGACCATCGCGGCTTCGGCCTTTGCCGTGTTGCGGCTGCCGAGGATGATGTGAGCCCCTGTGCTGGCCAGTTGCTCGCAGACGAAGTAGCCGATGCCCGCGTTGCCGCCGGTGACCAGGAAGTTCTTGCCGTCGGCGCGCGGTAGCCGATGAACGTTCCACGCTTGGGTCGGAAATGTGCGGCGCATGATGGGACTCCTGGGGCTCACATGATCGGGTGCGGTGAAGGGGCATGCGTGTGCCCCGCTCGGTTGTGGTCGGTACCGGTGAGAGTCAGCGTGGCACCGGCCGCTGACAGGGCACCGATGCCTCGCTGACGAGCGACCGACACACGCAGTCGACGGCATCTCGCCGGGCGGCTGAGAGAAGTCAAGCCGCCGTTGGTCCGGAGACTCCGAGGGTGTTGTGGGGTACGCGAGCCCGCTGAGGACTCGGAGGGGCTTCAGCGCCTGCTTGTTGGCTGATCCACGGACTCAGGCCACCCAACGGCCAGTGTCCGCGGATCACCGAGGATCTCCCCGGCCTGCCGGTGGCCGGGTGCCTCCTCGGAGGTGGGATCGAGTGAGGGCGGCGGTCGCGAGTAGGAGCGGCCAGGCCAGGAACCATCCGCTGAGGGCGAGGAGGATCGCCACGATGGCGAGCGCGAAGAGGGCGGCCACCGCGCCCGCCCGACTCGTTCGCCACAGCAGTCTCGCTCCGGCCGCCGAGCCGATGGCGTACACGGCGCTCAGGCACGCCGTCGTACTGAGGACCAGCAGCTTGACGTCCAGACGGGTAACTGTCGCGGCCGTGAAGACACTTCCCGATATCGCGGCGACCACCAGCAGACTGCGGCGCGGCACACCGCCGGCTTGGGCACCGGCGGCGAGGCGGTGGGGGAGGGCGCCGTCACGAGCCAGGGCCGCGCCGAGCTTCGCCGTGCTCGCCACATAGGCATTGATGGTGCCAAGGGTGATCAGCAGCGCGACCACACCCGCGATGTCCGCCCCGTAGCGGCCGAGTCCGGTCTGCAGCAGCGAGGCCAACGGGGTCATGGTGCTGCCGGCCGCGTCTCCCAGCACGAGTACGGTGACCGCCGCCAGGCTCAGATACAGCACGGCCACCACGATCAAGGCGCCGGCGGTCGCGAGCTTCAGATCGCGGGCGGGCCGGGCGAATTCGGCGGACAGGTGGGTGACCGTTTCCCACCCGGTGAACGACCACACCAGCAGCGCTCCCGCCGACCCGACCGCTCCCCAACCGTGCGGGGCGAACGGGTGGAGGTTGGCTGCGCGGGCGTGCGGCAAAGCCACCAGCACCGACAGCACGAGCAGCAGCGTCAACGCGCCGGAGAGCGCCAGCTGCACCCGCCCGGAGACCCGCACGCCGAAGGCATTGGCGAGAAAACCGAGCACGAGCAGTGCGGCCGCGTACCCGACGGTCGTGCCCCAGCCACCGCCCGTGGTCCGGCTCAGATACGAGGCACCGAAGAGTGCCAGGGCAGGGATGCCGGCGGGCGTACCGAGGTAGAACCACCACCCGGCCACGGTCGCCGCATGCTCGCCGAAGGCCCGCCGCACATACGTCGATACGCCTCCGGAGTCGGGGTAGCGGGCGGCGAGTACGGCGAACGTCGCGGCGAGCGGTATCGACATCACGACGAGGGCGAGCCAGGACAACAGCGAGGCCGGGCCAGCCTGTTTGGCAGCAAGGCCGGGCAGGGCCAACACGCCGGTGCCGAGCACTGCTCCGACGTACACGGCGGTTCCCTGCAAGAGGTTCAGCCCCACTTGCCGGTTGGGGCCCGGGCCGTCCTCGGTGATCGTTGTGGCCTGGTCAGCCTGTGTCATTCCACCCTCCGGGCTGTGGCTTCCGCGACTTCCCACAGCGTATGAAGGCCTTCTCCTGGGACACAGGGGCAAAGTTAACCAAGTCACGGTGTGCGGCGTTTGATTGAAGCTATCCTCGCTGGATGGCTAACGAATTGAAAGCCGGGCTGGACGCGACGGACTGGAGCCTCCTGCGGGAGCTGCAGCAGGACGCGCGGGTGAGCTTCAGCGAACTGGGCCGTCGGGTGGCCTTGACGCCACCGGCTGTCGCCGAGCGGGTCCGGCGCCTGGAGCAGCGCGGCATAATCGAGGGCTACAAGGCTCGGATCAACCTGAGCCAACTGGGCCTGCCGATCCTCGCGTTCGTCAACATCCGCTATCCCGGGGGCGATTACCGCGACTACGCGCGGATATTCGACGAGTGCTCGGAGATCCTTGAGTGCCATCACGTGACCGGGAGCGACTGCTTCATCGCCAAGGTCGCCGCCCGGTCGATGCCGCATCTGGAAGAGGTGACGGCCCGCATCGCGCGGATCGGTTCGATCACCACCACCATCGTGTACTCGACGAGCGTCAGCGACCGTGTCGTCACCCAGGAGAGCGTCGCCGCACCCGATGCGGTCGATGACGAGACGCCGACGAGCACATGAGGCTGCCGCGGTGACTTTCGCCGTGCCGTGCTACTTCGGGCAGGCTGGGCGAGGGGCCTCACCTGAGTGCTGACGGTGAACCGTCTTCGAACGTAGTGGGGAAGCGCCAGCGGGCGACAACATCTGAAGTCGGCGCAGGCAAGCGCCCCGTTGTACGACAGAAAGTCCCGCGACGGCCGCACCCAGTACCACCCATCCCGCTGGTCCCGCGGCCATCACAACACCAGTGAGCAGCGGCGGTCCGGCTGACTTCTGGATGGACTGGGACATACCCGCCACACCCAGATACCGCGCGCGGGCGCCATGGGGCGCGAGCAGGACGGCCAGTTCCCACGAGCTCACCGAACGCATCAACTCCGCCAGGGTGACCAGCAACGCGGCGGCGAGCAGGACGACCGCAGCCGTCCAGGTGCCGCCTCCGGTGGCCGCCGCAACGGCGGCGCAGCACACGGACATCGCCACCCCGTACAGCAGCACTGCTCGAGCGGCCAGCCGAGGACCCTCGGCCCATGCCGACACTCTCACCTGCAGCACCACCACCATCACGGTGTTGACGATGAGGAGGGTGGGGACAAGCGCGTGCGGTGCCGAGGTGTGGTTCACCAACCACAGCGGCAGGCCGACGTTGAGCACGGAGTCATCGGTGCTCATCGGGATGTCCAACAGCACGAACAGCAGATAACCCCGGTCCCGCCATGGGCTGCTCCGGCGGACGGCAGGCCACCCGTCGGTGGTTGTGTCGTGCGCCGATACCACCTCAACGGTGTTGTCCCGTGGCTCCCGAGTGCGCCACACCAACGCCGCTGCCAGGACGAACGACAGCGCGTCGCCCAGGATCAGTGCCCGGCAGGCGCCGATCGATCCCACGGCCAGGCCGACGGCCGCGATTCCCGCGCCGAGTCCGTAGCCCGCGTTCGACGCACTGCGCGACAGGGCCTGGTAGGTCGCGCGCCGTTCACCGGCGGTCCGTGTGGCGAACAGCATCTCCAGAGTCTTCGCCGCCCGGTCGGCGAGGTAGGTGAGGGCGACGATGGCGAGCAGTGCGTTGAAATCAGTGCACACCAACAGCAGGCTGAGAGTCGCCATGCGCAGCAGGTGACAGCCGATCAGTAGCGCGCGGACTGGCGAACGGCCGGCCAGACGCCCGGCCAGCGGAGAGCCGACGATCCCCGCGACTCCGGCAACCCCCAGCAGTACACCGATCCGTTGAGCGCTCAGATGCGTCACGAAGGTGAAGTACAGGACCGAAGACGCGGCCCACAGTCCCGAGCCCGTCCGGTCCAACGCCAGGGCGAGCAGCATGGTCCGCGCGTTGCGGCCACCCGGCGGATTGCGCAACTGCGCTGTCAGCCCTCGTCCGCCGCTCGCGTTCTTCCTGCCCGCTGCCCCGCGCCGCATTGCCCGCCCCCGAGAATATCTCGACATCAAGAGATCTGGGGTAGCCTCGCTGTCGAAAGTCTCGATGTCAAGGTATTCGGCCCCGGTTGACTGGCTGTCACAGACGGCAAAGGGCCAGGTCGGGAGCGTGTCAACTTGGCGGGCGGGACCGGTTGATGAATTTGCCGCGGGCCGGGATCGGTATCCGGTTGGTAGCGGAACGTGATACCTTCGTTACTTTCAGTGATGGCTCGGTGATTGGCGGGAGTTCATGGATCCGGGAAGGCGTTCCGCAGCCTTGGCTGCCGCTCTGTGTGCGGCAGTAGGCGCGCTGGTCGTTGGGTGTGCCGGTGTGCCGGGCCGAACGGCTGGCGTTGTACCGTCCGTTGACGTGTCGGCGAGCGGACGACACGCCAACGGGGAAGACGGCGGTCCTGCTCCGGCGGTCGCCGCCTACCGGGCGATGTGGAAGGACCTGGCCGTGGCGTCGGCCTACGCCGATCCCGAGTGGCCGCATCTCGCCGACCACGCCGACGACCAGGCCCTTCGCCTTCTGCGGCACGGGCTGGAGAAGGCGCAAGCGGAGGACGTCGTGACCAAGGGGGCGCCGGAGGTGGATCCTTCGGTGATGGCGTCCGACGGCAATAGCGTCAGGCTCCGTGACTGCGTGGACGAATCCCGTTGGTTGCGTTTCACGAAGGCCGGTGCGCCGAAGAGCGACCGCACTACAAGCCGTAGCAGGGCCGACGCGACGGTCACTCGTGAGGAGAACTCCTGGAAGGTCACGACGCTCTCCGTGAACGAGTCAAACACCTGCTGACGGTCGGCGCACGGACGACGCGGCGAGCTGCCGCCGCCCCCCCTCTGCCCAAATTCCTCGGGATTGACGACCCCTCAGCCAGTAGACCGCGTTCGCTGCTTCAGTACGTGCGCGACGGCCCCTCCAGCCCTTCCTCCGCATTCGCCACTTGACGCTAGAACCGGGTTCGCCGGTGATCCATGGGGTGGAACGACACGGGTCAACGGATTCTCGCCAACCCCTCTGACATGCTTGTTCATCGTCGGAAATCGGCTTCGGGCAGATGCTGGAGCTGGCTGGCCTCGGCTTATCGTGAGCCCATGCACACTGTTGCGGTACTGGCGATCGACCATGTGGTGCCCTTCGATCTGTCGACGCCCCTCGAGGTGTTCTCCCGCGCCCGACTGCCCGACGGCCGCGAGGCCTACCGGGTCCGGGTGTGCGCTCCCCGTAGCGAGGTGTACAGCGAGTCCTTCACGATCAGGGCCGAGTGGGGGGTGGACGCACTCGCCGAGGCGGACACCATCATCGTGCCCGGTTGTGCGGAGAAGGCCGGACCGCCCGGTGAGGACATCCTCCAGGCGCTGCGGTCCGCCGCCGAACGCGGCACACGCATCGCGTCGATCTGCGGCGGCGCGTTCGTCCTGGCAGCGGCAGGACTGCTGGACGGGTTGCGGGCGACCACACACTGGCTGGCGACGGACCTGCTGGCAAGGCTCCACCCTGCCGTCGACGTGCGGCCCAATGTGCTGTACGTGGACAACGGGCAGATACTAACTTCGGCCGGGGCAGCCGCGGGCATCGACCTGTGTCTGTACATGGTCCGGCGGGACCACGGCTCAGCGGTGGCGGCGCACACGGCGCGCCTGTCGGTGATGCCGTTGGAGCGCGAAGGCGGCCAGGCCCAGTTCATCGTCCACGAACTGCCGCCGGTGCCACGGGGGTCGGTGCTGGAGCCCGTGCTGGCCTGGATCCAGGACAACCTCGGCCGTGAACTGGCCTTGCAGACCATGGCGGCGCGCTGCGGTATGAGTGAACGCACCTTCAGCCGACGCTTCCGGGAGCAGACCGGCACCACACCACTGCAGTGGCTGCTGCGCGCGAGGGTGCACCGCGCCCAGTACCTGCTGGAGAACACCGACCACGGGATCGACCGGATCGCACAGCAGGCCGGATTCGGCTCGCCCACCGCCTTCCGCGAACGGTTCAAGCGGGTCACCGGCATCACACCACAGAGCTACCGGGCTTCGTATCGCGAGAGCAACCGGACGACGTAGCGGCTCGGCCATTGTGCCGACGGCCGAGGGGCGTCGGCGGGCGGACGCTGAACTACGCCCGTCCCACGGCGTGGGTCCCCAGCGTCGGAGGACCTTCCCGCGCGTCGACGTGGCAGGGCACCTTCAGTGACTGCGCGGTTGCTGTCGAAGGAGGACTTCAAGCGTCGCGCGGGCGTCGCGGCGCCGTTGCGGTTTCCTGGCGAGTACGCAGACACCGGCGACCGTTGCGACGGTGACCGCATACAGAGCGCCGGTTGTCCCGGCCATTACACAGGCCGTGTGCAGGAGTTGCGCGAAAGTGGACACGAGCTGCACCTCCAAGCCAGGCCGAACGCATCGGCGTGGTAGGGGCGGGGTGACAGGACTCAGGTCCCTACGGGAGCTGTGGCCCCTCTCATTATCACGCCGACAAGCCCGGCAGCCCGAACGACGCACCGAAGAGTCGCCGATGTCCCTTCGTGTCGCGGTCCGGTGGACTCACATCGCCAAGTGCGTCTCGCGATGGGTGACCTCCTCGATCTCCGATCCGGCCTTGTGCAGCAGCTCACGGGAGAGCTCGTTCAGCGCGCGAGCCGCGGCGATCTCCTCGCCGACCCGGTTCTGCTCCATGTCGTCGGGATGCCGTGTGGCATGACCGTGCGCCCGCATCTCCGTGCCGTCCGGAAGTCTCACCATGGCTGCGGCCCGGGTCCGCTTCTCCGCCTCTTGGAACTCCATTTCGATGTGCCAGCCGGCGATCGTCTGCATCACGCCCACCTCCTGCGGTACCGGTACGTATCCAGCCTGCACCCGCACCGCCAGGGACGGCACGCGGAACCGTGGAAAGCCTGTCGAACCGGTTCTGACCTGCGGCGAAGCGGGTGCCACGCGGGCTAGTGCACCAATGCCCGCAGCACCACGATGACCAGCCCGAGCACCCCCGCGACCAGCCCCGCGAGGAACAGCTGCAGGCCCCGGATGCCGTGCCGCCACGCGGTGACGAAACCCCATACGACCAGCAGCAGCACCGCGGCCAAGTCCGCGACCAACAGCGCCCGCGATGGCCTCACGCCCAACGCGACGACGACCAGGAGCACGATCAGCGGCAGGAACGACGCCTCCACCAGCGCCCACTGTTTACGGAGAGTGGACATCAGTCGACGCTTGGCGAAGGCGCGCCCCTCCACGGGGCCGTGCCCGATCTCCTCGGCATACACATGAGTGAGCCAGTACACGACCACCGCCACGGCGGTGCCGAGGACGACGGCCCCGAGGTGCACCGGTGGCTCGGAGTAGGCGGCCATGAGGGCGGCGGTGATGACCGTGCCCATGATCCCCTCAACGGGGTGGTCCAGGGGCAGAAGGACGTGCCCCAATGACTTCAGCCGCTTCCGGATCAGCATTGCGCCATCATGCCCGCCGCCAACCGGGCCGCCCGCCCCTGGCGACGGAGCCGTTCGCGTGTCGTGAACCCGCGGCAGCGGAGGAAAGCGCGCGTCCGGTGGCCGTGGCGGTACGCGGCCGAATGCCGGATGTCGCGCCACTCGCAATGTGGCGGGATCGGCTCGCCGTGGTGTTGCCGCAAGGGGAGACGGTAAGGGCCGCCGAGCTGCTGGTGTCGCACACGCATATGACGCTGAACCGGCCCGGTGTCTTCGTACGCGGCGAGTACCAACTGGCGGAGACGGCCCTGCGGTTGTGGACCAGCGCCACCGGACCGCAGCCGTAGCCGTGCACGGACGTTCGGCCTGCCGCAACGGCGCTGCGCCGAGCGGTATCCGGGCGGGGTGCTGCTGCCCGCGGTCTTCAGCGTCTCCGAGCGGGTGGACGGCAGTTGGCGGGCGCACGCTCCGGGAGCCTCGTACTCGACACCGCAGGGCGCACGGGACGGTTTGGCCGGATGGCTGCGGTTGATGGGGCCGTTCACGCTGGATCTCGAACTGGACGGCCGCGCCCTGGAGTTGAAGCGCCTTTGGGAGCAGGAGGAGGCTCGGCGGGCGGCGGTCAGGGAACGTAGGCAGGGGAACAAGGGGCGTTAGGCGGGCGGCCCAGGTCGAGGCGGCGGCACTCAGGCCGTGAGAGGGGCCGTGCCGTCGGCGCGGCCTGGCGGTGCCGTGGACTCGCGTACCACCAGCGTCACCGGGAGGAGCAGCGAGCGGGCCGTGCGTGCCGGGGTCGCCATGCCGTCCAGGAGCATGCGCGCGGCCTCCGCGCCCACGGCGTGGTGCGGTACCCGCACAGTGGTCAGCGCCGGGCGGAGCCGGGCGAGGAACGGCATGTCGTTGAAGCCGACGACGCTGACCTGGCCCGGGCAGTCGATGCCGCGCTCGGCGAAGACGTCGTAGCAGCCGAGCGCCAGCAGGTCGTTGCCGGTGACCACGGCCGTGAACCGGGCGCGAGCGTCCAGGAGTTGCCGCATGGCCCGCGCTCCCGCCTCCTCGCTCCACTCGGCCGCCTCGGTGACCAGGGCGGGATCGTCGGCGAGGGACAGGTCGCGCACGGCGTGCCGGAAGGCCCGGGTGCGCATGGCGCCGGTCGAGGTCGTGGCCGGGCCGCCTATGTGTGCGATACGCGTGTGCCCCAGCTCGGCGAGATGCCGGACGGCCTGGACGACGCCCGATGCGTCGTCGGGTATGACACAGGGCACGGCGAGATCCTCAACTCGCCGGTTCACCAGCACCATTGGTACGCCCTGCGCGTGCAGTGCCGACAGATAGGGGTGTTCGCGCCGGGCGGTGGCGACGATCAGCCCCTCCACCTGCCGCTCCCGCAGGGACTCCACGCGGGAGTGCTCGCGTTCCGGGTCGTTGTGCGTGTCGACGATCCAGGCGTGGTAACCCGCCGGTTCGAGCTCGCTCTCGATGCCGCGCACGATCGGCGGGAAGTAGGGGTTCGTCAGGTCGGGGATGACCAGGCCCACGGTGTGCGAGCGCGCCGTCTTCAGGGCAAGGGCCACCGGGTTGGGCCGGTAGCCCAACTCCTTGGCCACCTGCAGGACGCGGCGCGCGGTGTCGGCGTTGACCTGGGTACGGGTGGCCGGGTTCAGCGCTCGGGACGCGGTGGCCGGATGTACGCCAGCGGCGCGTGCGACATCCCGCAGGCGCTGGGGACGGGGCGCCGTGTTCGGGGGGCCGTGGTCCTGGGGCGTCAAAGGTACTCCTTGGGTGGGTCAGCGTCTCGGGTCGGGATCGTACGGTGCGACCGTCGTACGACTCACCATGTCCGCGGCTCCAACAGCCCGCGCTCCGGCTCCAGGGCGGTGGCGAGCGAGCGGTCGCCGGGGCGGTGCCGCAGCCGCAGGGCGAGCACGGTACGCAGGGCCGCCAGGTCAACGGTGCCGTCGGGCACCAGGCCCTCGTCGGGGTCGCGTAACCGCGTCACATGACGGGCGGCCTGTTGCGGGGTCAGTCCGAGGGCGGTGCGGGCCTCCCGCAGGACCGTGGCGTCCAGCTCACCGGGCACGATCAGCTGGGCGGTTCGGGCCAGGGCCTCGGCCAGGGGTCTGGCCGCCCGGGCGCCGTGCGGGCCTACGGCCGTGAGCACGGTGCCGAGATAGCGACCGCACACCTCCACGAGCCCGGCCAGTCGGGTCGCCCCGGCGTCCTCCGCCAGCAGTTCGCTGCCCGCGCCGAGCACCGTCGCCGCGCACCGTCCGTCGAGCAGTGCCGACAGCCGCCGGGGCGTGCCGCCAAGCGTCCGTACCGCGTAGTCGCGGCGCCCCGAGCCGGGCGGCCGCAGGCCCAGCGACTCCAGCACGGCGTACAGGCCGAAGGCGTAACCGGAGCCGGGGGCGTCCACCCCCACGGTGGTGCCCCGCAGTTGGACAGCGGCGGTGACACCGGGCCGTGCGTACACGCCGAGGCCGAGACCGCGGTCCAGGGCTGCCAGGATACGGGCGTCGCCGGTGCGGCCGAGCGGGTTGTCCGGGGTGAAGCGGTAGGCGATCACGTTGTCCGGGCTGGTGAAGGCGGCGTCCAGGGTGCCGTCCAACAGGTCGCGGAACAGGTCCGGCGAGGACTCGACCTGGACCTCGGTGACGCTGACGCCGTGTTCCTGGAGCAGGCCGACCGAGCGGGCGACGCGCAGCAGCACGGACGGGCTGAAGACACCGACGCTGAGGGGGCGATGGGACATGTGCGCTCCTGACGGGCGATGAGGACAGGGGATGCCCGGTCCAAGGATGAACTCCGGTGGGGGCAATCGATTGTGGAGAGCGCCGCTCGCCTTTGACAAGGCAGTGATGTCGGACAACGCTGCTGCTCGCTGCAATCGATTGCAGTCCGATGGGTGCAACGGCCCATGGGGCGTGACGACAAGGAGAGCAACGTGAGTGACACCACGGCAGTGCGCCCGGCCGTCGGCTGGATCGGCACCGGACGCATGGGCTTGGCCATGGCCCGCCGCCTCGCCGACGCGGGAGTGGACCTGGCCGTATGGAACCGCACGGCGGCCAAGGCCGCCCCGCTCGCCGACCACGGCGCGGACCTCGCCCACTCGGTGGCCCAACTACGCGACCGCGACGTGGTGTTCACCATGGTCTCCACCGAACGCGACCTGGAGCACCTGCTGCTGGGCGACGACGGGCTGCTCGCCGACCCCCGTCAGGTGCCGGGAACCGTGGTGGACTGCTCCACCATCTCGCCCCATGCCTCCGCCGCGTTGCGCACCGCCTGCGAGGAGCGCGGCACCGCCTTCCTGGCCGCCCCGGTCAGTGGCAACGCCAAGGTGGTGGAGGCGGGGCGGCTCACCGTCGTCGCCTCGGGCGTCGAGGACACGTACCACGAGACCGTACCGCTGCTGCGGCACATCGGCCGTTCGGTGACGTACGCGGGCGAGGGCGAGGCCGCGCGGCTGGTGAAGATCGCGCACAACCTGATGCTGGGCATCGTCACCCAGGCGATGGCGGAGACCGCGGTGCTCGTCGAGAAGGGCGGGGTGTCCCGCCACGCCTATCTGGAGTTCCTCAACGACAGCGTGATGGGTTCGACGTTCACCCGCTACAAGACCCCCGCGTTCACCACCCTCGACTACACGCCGACGTTCACTCCGGCACTGCTGCGCAAGGACTTCGACCTGGGACTGGCCGCCGGGCGCTCCCTCGACGTACCGCTGCCGCTGACCGCGGCGACCGCCCAACTCGTCCAGGCGTGCGTCAGCTCCGGCCGGGACGCCGAGGACTTCGCCGTACTGCTGGACCTCCAGGCCGCCGCCTCCGGACTCGCGCTCACACCGGAGGACGCCGCGGTGGACGACGGTCTTTCGGGCGGCGGGCCAGCGCACGAGGTCAGGCCAGCACGGTGAGTGCCGCAGGCAGGACGCGGGCGGTGACCGGCAGGGTGGCTTCGACCTCGCCGTCCGCGCCGTAGGGGAGAGGGCGGTCGGCCTCGATGCGTATCTCGCGCCCGCGCAGCACCTCCACCTGCGGACGGTGGACGTGCCTGCCGTCCTTGAGTTCGTTCATGACGGAGAAGAACAGCGGGCGGGGAGCGTCCCGGATGACCACCACATCGAGCAGCCCGTCGTCCACCGCGGCATCCGGTGCGATACGCCGGCCGAAGCCGTAGTAGCCCGAGTTGGCGGCGACGACGGTGTACCCCTCGCGTTCGTGGAGTGTGCCGTCGACCGTGAGGCGGTAGTGGGCGGGGCGCCAGGTCAGGATGGCGCGCAGTCCTCCCATGTAGTAGGAGGCGGCGCCGTGCAGCAGCCGGGAGGCGTTGGCGTGGCGGTTGGCCACCGCGTCGACTCCGGCGTAGACGCTGCCGAGAACGGCCCGCCGTTGGTGGACGGCGGACTCCACCTCGATCGCGTCGACCTTCCTCGGCGTGCCGTGCAGCAGCAGTTCCGCGAGTGCCGCGGGCTCGGTGGGCAGCCGCAGGGCGCGGGCGAAGTCGTTGCCGCGCCCGGCCGGGACGATGCCGACGACGGCGTCGCTCCCGGCCAGGGCGCCCGCGACGCAGCCCGCCATGCCGTCGCCGCCTACACCGAGCACGACGCGGCCCTGCTCGGCGGCCTGGTGGGCCAGCGTCCGCGCGTGGTCCAGGCCGCGGCTGTACTCGACCTCAAGCGTGGCGCCCGCGTCGCGCAGGAGCCTGGCGAGCGGGATGAGGGCGGCCGCGCCCTGTGATCCGCCCGCGGTGGGATTGACGACGGCGGTGAACTGTCGCATGACGGCACTCCGTTGGGCAGGACGGACGGGAGCTACGCGGACGGCAGGGGAGGCAGCAGGATTCCGGGGTTGAGGATGCCGACCGGGTCGAGCTGGTTCTTGACCGCGTGCAGCACCGCCACGCCGAGCGGGCCTATCTCGCGGGCGTACCATTCGCGGTGGTCGGTGCCCACACCGTGGTGGTGGCTGATGGTGCCGCCCGCGGCGAGGATCGCGTCGTTGGCTGCCTGCTTGACCGGCGCCCAGTGCGCCACCGGGTCCTCGCCCTGGGCGGAGACGACGGTGAAGTACAGTGACGCGCCCGCCGGATATACGTGCGAGACATGGCACATCACCAGGGGCGGGGTGCTTGCGTCGGCCAGGGTTCGGGTGAGCGCGTCGCGTACCGCGTCGTAGAGCGCGGGGATGTCGGACCAGAAGGCCGCTGTCTCCAGCGTCTCGGCGAACGCTCCGGCGTCCAGCAGCGCGTCGCGCAGGTAGGGCGCGGAGAACCGGCCGTGCGCCCACTTGTCTCCGGGCTCCTCACCGAGGAACTCGCCTCCGGCGCCGCTCAGTACGGCATGCGCGCGATCCCGTCGGTCGGCGGTCTCGGCCGGCGTGCCCTCGTAGCCCGCGATGGCCAGGCAACCCGAGGCGGAGTCGAGGCCGCCGCCGATGGCCTCGGGGTCGGCCAGGCCGATGAGTGTCTCCGTCTCGTCCGACAGTCGCAGCACGGTGGGCAGCGGCCCGTCCTGGGCGAGGGCGCGCAACGCCGCCTGGCCCGCCGCGAACGAGGCGAAGCGCCAGCCCTCGTAGACCTTGGTCCGGGGCTTCGGGCGAACGCGCACGGTCACGGAGGTGATCACGCCGAACGCTCCCTCGGAGCCCAGCACCAGCTGCCGTAGATCGGGCCCGGCCGCCGAGCGGGGCGCCCGGCCCAGTTCCAAGGTCCCCTGCGGAGTGGCGACTTGGAGCTTCATCACCATGTCGTCAAAGCGGCCGTACCCGGCGGACGCCTGGCCGCTGGAGCGGGCCGCCGCGAAGCCGCCGACCGACGCCCACTCGAAGGACTGCGGGAAGTGGCCCAGGGTGTAACCCCGTTCGGCCAGCAGCACCTCGACCTGCGGGCCGCGCAGCCCGGGTTGCAGGGTGGCGGTGCGGGAGACCTCGTCGACGGAGAGCAGTTGGTTCATCCGCCCCAGGTCGAGGGCGATGAAGCAGTCATGGTCGCGTGGGCTGAGTCCGCCGACCACACAGGTGCCGCCGCCGAACGGGACGACCGCGACCCGGTGCTGCGCGCAGACCCGCAGTACGGCGAGCACCTGGTCGTGGTCTGCGGGCAGCACCACCGCGTCGGGCGCGTCGCTGACCGCCCCGGTGCGGATCCGCAGCAGATCGGGCGTCGACTTCCCCCGGGTGTGGCGGATCCGGCTCTCGTCGTCGTCGCGTATGTACGCGTCGCCGACCACCGTCGCCATGGCGGCACGAACGTGCGCGGCCAGTCGGCTGGGTTGGGGCTTGACGGCCGAAAGCGCGGCCGGCGGAGCGTCCGCCGGCCGTACGCCGAGCAGATCGCGCAGCAGTCCCACGACCTTGTCGGGCAGCGGGGCGGCCTTGGCCGGATCGCCCCAGCCGCTCCACAGCATGTCCACCGAACCCACCTGATCACCCGCTTCGTCATGCGGTTCTTCCGGACCCGCGGTGCGGGTCGCGGGTTGCCGCGAACACGTTGATCGTTACACTGTGACAGATGAAGCCTATTCGTCACAACCGTCGGGACGACGAGACCGTGCTCGACGCGGCACGCGAATGCGTTCTGGCGGTTGGGGTGCGCCGTACGACCCTGACCGACGTCGCCCGTAGAGCCGGGGTGTCCCGCATGACGATCTACCGGCGCTGGCCCGATGTGCGCACCCTGGTCGGCGATGTGATGACGCGCGAGTGGGTGGCCGTCGCCCTCGGCGCCATGCCGGAGGCCGACGACTCCCGCCCGAAACGCGGCCAGTTGGTCGACGGCCTCGTCGCCGGACTGCGCGCGTTCCGTGACCATCCGCTGCTGTGCAAGATCCTCGACGTCGACCCGGAACTGCTGCTGCCGTACCTGTTCGACCGGCGCGGGGCCAGCCAGGACGCCCTGCTGGAGTTCATCGAGGACGCCCTGCGGCAGGGCCACCAGGACGGTTCGATCCGGGTGGACCATCCGGTACGGCAGGCCAGGGCGCTGCTGCTGGTGATGCAGTCCTTCGCTCTGTCGATGCAGACCATGACCGCCGACTCCGATCCCGAGCTCGGCGACGCCGCGTTCCACGACGAGCTTCGGCACATCCTGGAAAGGACCCTCGCCCCGTGAACCGCTCCCACCGCCGCCCAGGCGACTTCTCCCTCAACGCCCGCCGCCGCGCCCGCGAACTGGCCGAGCTGGCAGCAGGAACCACGGTCGACGTCCTGGTCATCGGGCTCGGCGCCACCGGCGCGGGAGCCGCGCTGGACGCCGCCTCGCGTGGCCTGTCGGTGGCCGCGATCGACGCGCATGATCTGGCGTTCGGCACCTCGCGCTGGAGTTCCAAACTGATCCACGGCGGGCTGCGCTACCTGGCCAGCGGGCAGATAGGCGTCGCACACGAAAGCGCCGTGGAGCGCGGCGTGTTGATGGAGCGCACCGCCCCCCACCTGGTCCGCGCCCAGCCGTTCGTCATGCCGCTCACCCAGCTCACCCCGCGCCGCAACGCCGCCCTCGCGCAGGCCGGACTGCACGCCGGGGACCTGCTGCGCGTCTCGGCCGGCACCGCGCGGCGAACACTGCCCACGCCACGGCGGCTGTCGGCGGTGGAGACCCTGCGGGCGGCGCCCGGGCTACGGCCGCAGGGGCTGCGCGGCGGACTGCTGTCCTGGGACGGCCAACTCGCCGACGACGCAAGGCTGGTGACCGCGATCGCCCGTACCGCCGCCGGTCACGGCGCCCGCATCCTGACCAGGACCCGCGCGCTGTCCGTCACCGGTTCCGGCGCCCTGCTGCGCGACGAACTCACCGGCCGGGAGACGCGGATCCGGGCCCGCATGGTCATCAACGCCACCGGTGTGTGGGCCGGTCAACTGGTCGACGACATCAAACTGCGTCCCTCCCGCGGCACCCACCTGGTCCTGCGCGCCCACAGCCTCGCGGGACTGACCACCGGTCTGCACATCCCCATCCCGGGCGAGCTGAACCGATTCGTACTGGCCCTGCCTCAAGGAGACGGCAGGGTGTACGTGGGGCTGACCGACGAACCGGTCGACGGCCCGGTGCCGGACGTGCCCGAAGTACCGGAGTCCGACATCGGCTTCCTGCTCGACGTCCTCGGCGCCGTCCTGGACACGCCGGTCTCCCGCGGCGACGTGGTGGGCGCCTTCGCCGGGCTGCGACCGCTGCTGGACAACGGGTCCGACGACGGCGGCTCCGCCGGCCGCACCTCCGACATCTCGCGCCGACACGCCGTACTGACCTCCGGCGACGGTGTCGTGACCATCGTCGGAGGCAAGCTCACCACCTACCGGCGGATGGCCCAGGACGCCGTGGACGCCGCGCTCGCCGCCCGCGCCCTGACCGCCGCGCCCTGCCGTACCGCTCGGCTGCCGCTGGTCGGCGCGGCCTCGCGGGCATCCCTCGCCGCCGTGGCGGCGCCCCGCCGACTCATCGCCCGCTACGGCACCGAGGCCGCCGCGATCCACGCCCTCGGCGAGTCGGACCCGCGGCTGCGCGAACCGGTCGCCGACGGGGTACCGGTCACCCGGGCCGAACTCCTCTGGGCGGTTCGACACGAAGGGGCCCTGGACGAGTCCGACCTCCTGGACCGACGCACCCGCGTAGGCCTGGTCCCGGCCGACCGCGTGGCCGCTCTCGACGCGGCCCGTGAGGCGCTGGCCATGGGCGCGCCGGAACTCACCGGGCAGTGAACGGCCGTTGGGGGCCGGTGGGGCAGATCGCGCGAATTGAAACATTCTGTGCAGGAGTGCGCAACGGTACACCGGGAGCACTCTGGTTTCGCTGAAGCACAGCGGTTGCCTCACTGTTATCAGGTTCACTACCTGGCGCATTCGGCGCGCAAGGACGACCCTTTGTCGGTAGGGCCCTGCCGCCCACCACACTGCCTCGGCGTCGAGTTTGGGAGCCGCCACTTCGCGAAGGGGTTGATCGGATGATCGCGGGCGTTGACGTCAGCTCGTACCAGCCCACCAACTACGACACTTCAGGCCTCGACTTCGTGTTCGTCAAAGCCACGGAGGGCACCGGGTACGTCAACCCGTTACAGTCGGGACAGGCCGCGCACGGCCGTGCCGCCGGACTCGTGGTCGGCTTCTACCACTACCTGGACTCGTCCGCCAGCATGCAGGCACAGGCCGAGTACTTCGTGCAGCGGTGCGACAGCGTCCCCGGTGACATCCTCGCCTGTGACTGGGAGGAAACCTCGGTCTCCGGCGCGGACAAGGACGCCTTCCTCGCCGCGGTGAAGCGACTGCGGCCGGATCACCGGCTCGTCCTGTACTGCAACACGTACTTCTGGAGCACCCTGGACACCACGAACGACTGCGCGGACGGCCTGTGGATAGCGGACATCACCACCGCCGGGCATCCGCACATCCAGCATCCGTGGACCTTCCACCAGTACTCCGACTCCGGTGGCATCGACCGGAACGTCGGCAACTTCGGCTCCGTCACGGACCTCGTGGCCTGGGCGACCAACTCCAACCCCCCACCTCCGCCCTGGGAGACTGACATGCCGCAATGGATCGCCGGTTCCGTAACTCCGGCCGCCGAGCCCACAGTCGTCCTGGTCCCACACGGCAACGCCTGGTCGGCGGCACCGCACCGGTGCCTGCACCTGGGCATGGACAGGGTCGGAGACCCGTCCGCGCGGGCCAGCGTCCGAGTCGCCATCCACAACGGCAACGGCTGGCGCGAGTCCACCGCGACCGTCACTGCCGCGGGCGGCACGATCGACGTCGACCTCACCAACGCCGACGTCAAGATCAGCCTCCAGACCAGTGATCCCGGCGTCGCCTACGCCGTGGAGACCTGGTGACCTCGCTCGTGGCCAGCACCAAGTAGGAGCCGGCCGCGCGGTGTTGTGACAGGGGGGCGCTCGCTCGGCGAGCGCCCCCCTCGTGCTTCGGGAGCCATGCTGTTCCGGGAGATGGCGGTGTGCCGCGACGGGTAGGCAGGGGGAGCGCCATGGTCGGCGCGGCGAAGCGATCAGAAGGAGTGCGGATGTTCGGTGGGCGCGGTATCGCGGTGGCGGCGGCTTCCCTGGCCCTGCTCGGCTCGACCCTGGCCTGGGCCCCGGCCACCCAAGCCAACGCGCCGATCCTGTGCTCCGGTCGGGAACTCACCGCCTACAGCCCCGGGTTGACGCTGCTGCCAAGGCCGACGTGGGTTCGGGCGAGGGCCGAGTACGAGTGTGCGGACGGCCACGGAAAGCGGTTCGAGGCGAGTGGCCGGATCGAGGCCATGTCCCCTGGCTCCTCGTGCGTACAGCTGGACTCGCCGAGAGGGAAGGAGGACGTGGAGTACGGCGACGGCCGCAAGTCGGAGATCGTCTACACGCGGTCGTTCGTCGTCCGGGCCGCGGGCATCCATCTGGTGGTCCTCAAGGGACATGTGCAGGAGGGGCCTGGCGAGGGCCGGGAGGCGGTTCGGACCATCCAACTGCTTCCCGAGCAGCTACCGACCGCGTGTCTTTCCCCCGAGGGCCTGCAACGGGCGGCGGGGAAGGTCGAGTTGCGCATCATGTGAGGGGTCACGCGTTCGGCGAGGTCTCGGAGACCTGCTCACCGGGGTGGTGCAGCAGCGGTTCGGGATCCGTTGGACGCTTGTGCCCGCGCGGACGCCGCCTTCCAGGCCAGCCGTGGATACGCCGCGGAGGCCGAGGCCGCCCGGGTGCCAAGCGGACTCGGCCTGACCGACTGATGACCGAGCCGGTCGGCTCGCTGTCCGGCGGCCCGCGCCGCCGGTCGAGCCGGCCCGGATCCTGTTCGCCGGACACGACGGCACGCTGCTGCGGGCCGACCAACCACCTGGAGGCCGACCCGGTCGCCTGGCTGCGCCCGCACGCCGGTGCCCATGGCCCTCTGAGCCGGGAAAGGCCGCGCCCTTCGCCGTGCGCTACGGCGGGTGTCGCCGATCTCACCCTCCTGCCGTCGATTACCGCCCTTGACGGAATAGGGCATGTGCGGGGACCGTTGAACCTGTCAGCACCTCGTTAGGCGAGGCTTCTGCGTGGACACAGGCCACTGACCTTGAACGTCGAGAGACGCCCCGGGTCAGGACAGCCCACCTCGGCACAAGGGGTGGGCCCAAGTGGCTCCCCGGCCGTCAGGCCGGGAGTACGCCCCGCAGTGCCGAAGCTCAGACGAGAGAGGTGCCCTCCCGCAGCGGGGGCTCCTCGGCCCTGTTCGATGACACCGCGTGTGTCCGGCCGCGAGGAGGTGAGGGACATGAGTCCTTGGTCCAGTCCAGAGCCCACTCCTGGGCAAGCTCATCCGTCCCCGCTTGATCGCGGCGCGCGCGTTCGCTGAGTCCACCTCGTGCCATCGGCACGGTGCGCACAGGAAGCGTTACGCGCTGTACCGCGCATCAGGCCCTCCTTCGAGGGAGCACAGCCATGCGCATCGAACTGACCTGGCCGCGCACCGACGCCGCCAACCGGACGCTGACCGTCCCCGTACCCGACATCCGCACCGCCGATCTGGTGCGGCCCGCGCTGCACCACGTGCGCCGGGCGTGCACGCCCGCCATACTGCGAGGCGCCCTCGCCTACGCGGAGCCCGTGGTGGGCAGCGTCGCCGGTGCGGCGGGAGCCGGAGCCCTGGCGCAACTGGCGCTGCCGTTCGTCGTCCGTCGCGCCCAGAAGGCACTGTGCGACGTGCCGGGCCAGGAGGCCTGAAAAGTCCGCCGCGGACGACGCCGGGATCTCGTCAAGAAATGGCAATTGGGCCGTGAGCGGATGCGCGCCAGGGCTACATTTGATGAGGTTTCTGAAAGGCACCTCGTTCGGTGAGGCGTCTGCACGGACACAGGCCACTGATCCCACCCGTCGAGAGACGCTTCGGATCAGGCCAGGTCTCCCCGAGTTAAGGGGTGACCCCAAGTGGCTTCCCGCCTCTGGCGGGACACGCCGTGGAGTGCCAAAGCTCTGACGAGTTGGGGTGAACCAGCCGTATCGGGCTGGTCCGCTCCTTGCCGAGTCCGTACGGCGCCCTGCGCCCCGGCCGGGAGGAGGCGAGAGACATGGATTGCAGTAGTCCGGGCCACAGTCGCCCCCTCAACCGCTTGTCCTCGCATTCTTCCGGCACGCGGTAACCACCTTCCCTACGCGGCCACCGGACCAGAGCATTCCCTGCTGTGGTGCGTGTTCAGGCTGCCGTGCCGCGCGCTCTCGCGTAGGGAGTATGACTGCCGCGTGCCCCCGACCTCCCCGGTGACGGGGGGACTGGGAGGTACGTCATGACCAGCACCGCCATCCAGGCGCCCGCCGGGCAGATCGCGCGCCCCGCGGTCCTTGACGACGCGCATGTCGGCGACATCCGTGGTGCGCTTGGCACTATTCGTTTGGATGACACCGCGCCGCGGTTGGGTTTGTCGGCGAAGTTGAAGACGTTGTTGGCGATCGTGGGTCCTGGCCTGATCGTCATGGTCGGTGACAATGACGCGGGTGCGTTCGCCACCTATGGGCAGGCGGGGCAGAACTACGGCACCAAGTTGCTGTGGACGCTGCTGCTGCTGGTGCCCGTGCTGTATGTGAACCAGGAGATGGTGCTGCGTTTGGGCGCGGTCACCGGTGTGGGGCATGCCCGGTTGATTCTGGAGCGGTTCGGGAGGTTCTGGGGCGCGTTCTCGGTCATCGACCTGTTCTTGCTGAACGCGTTGACGTTGGTGACCGAGTTCATCGGGATCAAGCTGGCGGCCGGGTATCTGGGGTTGCCGAAGGCGGCGTCGGTGGTGTTGGCGGCGGCGGTCATCGTCGCGTCGGCGTTCACCGGGTCGTTCCGCCGGTTCGAGCGGATCGCGATCTTGTTGTGTGCGGCGTCGCTGCTGCTGGTGCCGATCTACTTCATGGTGCATCCGGCGACTTCGCGGATGGCGCATGACTTCGTGGTGCCCACGATGCCGGGTGGGTCGGGCGGGTTGGCGACGGTGATGCTGCTGATCATCGGGATCGTCGGTACCACGGTGGCGCCCTGGCAGTTGTTCTTCCAGCAGTCGTATGTGATCGACAAGCGGATCACGCCGCGGTTCATGCGGTATGAGAAGGCGGACTTGTGGATCGGTATCGCGGTGGTGGTCGTCGGTGCCGCCGCGATGATGGGTTTCACCGCCGCGGCGTTCGCGGGGACCAGGGGCTTTGGGAACTTCTCCGACGCGGGTGCGATCGCCACCGGTCTTCAGGCGCATGCGGGCAAGCTGGTGGGGGTGTTGTTCGCGATCGCGCTGCTGGACGCCTCGATCATCGGTGCGTTCGCGGTGTCGTTGTCGACCGCGTACGCGATCGGTGATGTGTTCGGGATGAGGCACTCGCTGCACCGCGGGGTCAAGGGGGCCAAGGGCTTCTACGCCGTGTACGCGGGGTTGGTGGCCGCGGCTGCGGCGATCGTGTTGATCCCGGGCTCGCCGTTGGGGTTGCTGACCGAGGGCGTGCAGACGCTGGCCGGTGTGCTGCTGCCGTCCGCCTCGGTCTTCTTGCTCCTGCTGTGCAACGACAAGGCCGTCCTCGGCCCGTGGGTCAACGGGGCCAAGACCAACGCCTTCACCACGGCCGTGGTCGGCGTGCTGGTCACGCTGTCGATCATCCTGACCGCCTCCGTGCTCTTCCCGGACATCACCGCGGGCGCGATCATGGACATCATGGCCGCCTGCGGAGTGGTGGGCGTCCTCGGCGCCGGATACGCCCTTACCCGGCACCGCACGGTCATCAAGGAGGACCCCGTCGACCGGATCGGCCGGGACACCTGGCGGATGCCGCCGCTGGCGACGCTCACCCGGCCCACCATGTCCACCGCCCGCAGGATCGGCATGGGCGCGCTGCGCTCCTACCTGTTCGTCGCGATGGTCCTGGTGGTCATCAAGATCGTCGAGGTCGCCCTCGGCCACTGAACTCTGAGAGCGGCGGGGCGGTGGTTTCCCAGCCCGCCCCGCCCCGAGCGCACGGCGGGCAGCCCTGGCGAAGGGTGGTCCAGCACGCCAGCGGGTCTCGTCGCTGACCGCGATGGGGCCGTCGGCGGCGGCCAGCCCGGCCCTCGCCGCGGACGCCGAGCCGCGCCCGAAGGTTCGGACACTGTTTACGGCATCACGCCGTCGTGGCTGGCTGTCAGCCCAACTCGTACTCGAAGGTGTAGGCGACCGACGGCTCGCCGTGGTGGGCCGTGAAACCGCCGGTGCCGGTCAGCCCGACCAACTCTCCGGTGCCTGTTCCCGGTACAACCTCGAACGTGCAGTGCACGGTGCCGTCGGCGTCGAACGAGCCGCGCTGCTCCACGACGAAGGCCCCTTCCCGCCCGTCCAGTTGGCCGGTCAGCGCCTCCATGCCGGTGAACGTACCGGTCTTCTCGGTGACGTAGACGATGGTGTACTCACATGTGGTGTCCGCTGCCTTGATGCCACCGGAGAACGCGTTGGTGACGGAGGCATGAGCGAGTCTGGGAATCACATCGCTCGAACTGACCGCCTGCTCATCCCAGTTGGCGAACGTGAAGTGGCCGGTGGTCTGCGTGGGCATGGGAAGTCCTCTCGCTCTCGGTCCGCCACACGCGTTCCTGCGTGCGGTGTGTGACCAGCGTGACCGCCATACCTGACACCCTCTGTCAGGTATGGCGGGACACTGTTTCCATGCGCGCTGACCGGCTTGTCTCCCTCCTCCTGCTGCTCCAGAACCGTGGGCGGATGACCGCTCCTGAACTGGCTGCCGAGCTGGAGGTGTCGGTCCGTACGGTGTACCGGGACATCGAGGCGCTCAGCGCGTCGGGCGTCCCGGTCCGCGCCGACCGCGGCCCTGCCGGCGGCTACCGCCTGATGGACGGCTACCGCACACGACTGACCGGCCTCACCGATGCCGAGGCCCACGCCCTCTTCCTCGCCGGAGCACCCGGCCCGGCGCGTGAACTGGGGCTGGGCGCCGTGCTGACGACCGCGCAGCTGAAGGTGCAAGCGGCCCTCCCGGCCGCACTGGCGGAGCGGACCCGGCGCATCCAGGACCGGTTCCATCTGGACGCGCGGGCATGGTTCCGTGACGCGGACCCGGTCGCGCATCTGGCGCAGGTCGCGCAGGCGGTGTGGGAACAGCGGGTGCTGCGCACGCACTACCGGCGCTGGGGCGGTGAGGTGCGCCGGGAGCTTCGTCCGCTGGGCATCGTCCTCAAAGGCGGAATCTGGTACCTGGTGGCGTTCGCCCACGGTTCGGTACGCACTTACCGGATATCGAGGTTCCTCGCGGTGGACACCACGGAAGAGGTCTTCGAACGCCCGGCGGGGTTCGATCTGGCCGCCTACTGGCAGGAGTCGTGCCGCAGCCTGGAAGCCGCACTCCACCAGGGAACCGCCAGACTGCGCATCTCGCCACGGGCACAGCGGCTGTTGCCCATGCAGTTCGGCGCGGTGGGTACCCGCGCCTTGGACGGCGCCGGGCCGCCGGACGCGGAGGGCTGGGTGCAAGTGGAAATGCCGGTCGAGGGAGAGGCGGTCGCGGTCAGCGACCTGCTCAGACTCGGCGCGGAGGCGGAGGTACTCGGCCCTCCCGAACTCCGGCAGGCCATCGCCAGGGCCGTCGCCGTACTGGCGGGCCGATACGGAGTGGCACCGTGACCCCACGGCACCTGCAGACGGCCATCGGGATGGATCGGGATGGAGGAGTAACTGTGAAGGCATGGCCGGGGGCCCCCCCGAACGCGGCGCCCCCCGGCCATGTGCCCGCAGACGCGGACAGCTGTGCCCCCAGGATCGGCGACGCTCAGTGCTTGAAGGCGTCCTTCACCTTTTCGGCAGCCTGCTTGAGGTCGCCCCTGGCCTGGTCGACCTTGCCCTGGGTCTCCAGCTCCTCGTCCTCGGTCATCCGACCGACCGTCTCCTTCGCCTTGCCCCGGAGCTGGTCCTTGGCGTTGCTGGCCTTGTCCTCGGCACCCATGTCCTGCCTCCACATCACATTGGTGTCTCTGCTTGACGAACAGGCGCTTGCCCAGGGCCCGATGACGTACACATCCATTCCGACGGACACCCGCAGAAGGCTGCTGGGACCCCTCCGGACGGGGTGTGGCGACGTACGGCCGGTGTGACAGGAGTACCTGGTGGGAAGGCGCGGGACGAATGGTGTGTGCGCACCCTCGCGGTGCCAGCGGCGTACGACCACCGGTCGACAGCGGATGCGGAGTCATGAAGCCAGGAAACAAGTCACCTCGCGATGTGGGACGCGAGTTCGGAAAGGGTACCGGCAGCGCTGGTACCGAGCGCATGTTGCGCGTGCTGCTACGCGGTCGTAAGAAGCGGCTGAGTGAGGAAGACATCACCGTCGTCGACCGTCTTCAGGTGCGGCGAGCCGTCTCGGCGGCGGCGCTCGGCAACATGATGGAGTGGTTCGACTTCGGGGTGTACGCCTACCTGGCCGCCACCTTGGGGAAGGTGTTCTTTCCGGCCAGCTCGCCGGGAGTGCAGGTCATTTCCGCCTTCGCGACGTTCGCCGCCGCGTTCATGGTGCGCCCGCTCGGCGGTTTTGTCTTCGGGCCGCTCGGTGACCGTATCGGCAGGCAGCGCGTACTGGCGGCGACCATGATCATGATGGCTGTCAGCACCTTCGCCGTGGGCGTCCTGCCGACATACGGGACGGTCGGCATGGCCGCGCCCCTGTTGCTGCTGGTGTGCCGGCTCGTGCAGGGCTTCTCCACCGGCGGCGAGTACGCCGGAGCCACCACCTACATCGCCGAGTACTCGCCGGACCGCAAGCGGGGGTTCCTCGGGAGCTGGCTCGACTTCGGCACGTTCGTCGGCTACTCCCTGGGCTCCGCCCTGGTGACGGTCCTGACCGGCGTCCTCAGCGACGCGGACATGGCCTCCTGGGGCTGGCGCGTCCCGTTCTACGTGGCTGGGCCGCTCGGCCTGATCGGGCTCTACATG
Organism: Streptomyces silvisoli; assembly: GCF_029269905.1. Classification (NCBI taxonomy): domain Bacteria; kingdom Bacillati; phylum Actinomycetota; class Actinomycetes; order Kitasatosporales; family Streptomycetaceae; genus Streptomyces; species Streptomyces silvisoli. The sequence continues at coordinate 283,979 of NZ_JARJBC010000005.1, forward strand.
CGGCTGCGTCTCAAGGAGACACCGGCGTTCCAGCGGGTCGAGGAGGCCCGGCGCGAGGGTACGGCGCAGACGCCGCCAGACGAGGACCCTGTCGAGCAGTCACGCATGTCCGGCCGAGGACGTCTGAAGGAGCTGGCCACCCGGCACTGGAAGGCCATGGTCATCTGCATGGGCCTGGTGCTGGTCTACAACGTCACCAACTACATGGTGACCTCCTACCTGCCGACCTACATGACGGCGACGCTCGGCGCCCCCGCGCTGACCAGTCAGTTGCTGGTGCTCGGCACGATGCTGCTGGTGGTACTCACCATCACCGTGGTGGGCCGGTCCTCCGACCGCATCGGCCGTCGTCCGGTGCTGCTGTCCGGTGCGATGGCGATGGTCGCCTTGGCGGTTCCCGCGTTCTGGATGATCCGGCAAGGAGGCCTGCTCTGGCCCGCGGCAGGCTGTGTGCTGCTCGGGTTGCTGCTGGTGACGTTCGCGGGGGTCAGCGCCTCAACGCTGCCCGCCCTCTTCCCCACGCATCTGCGTTACGGCGGGCTGTCCGTCGCCTACAACATCTCCGTGTCCCTCTTCGGCGGTACCACACCGCTGTTGGCCTCGTTCCTCGTCAACACCACGCACAACGCCATGGTGCCCGCCTACTACTTGATGGTCGCGGGCCTCATCGGTACCGGCGCGGCCCTCGTCCTGAGGGAGACCGCGGGCAAGCCGCTGCGCGGGTCCGCGCATACGGTGGAGACCGAGGAGGAGGCACGGGAACTGGTGGCCGCCCACCGAACGCACGAGGCGCGTCGGGCCCGCAGGGTGTGGATCGCGCTACGCCACAGGGCGGTTGGAAGTCGAGGCGGTAAGCGGCCGGGTAAGGCCGCCGCACGGTCGCCCCGCTGACGTACGCCTCAACTCGGCTACCCCTTCGCGCCGGTGACCCGGGCCGGTGTCACCCGGTCAGGCCGGGGCACCCGTCCCCTACGGGCAATCGACGGCTGACATCACGGAAAGAGGGCGGAGTGGGAACGAACAACGGCGCGCGAGCGCTGGACGCGACTCAACAAGCACTCGTCGTCGCTGAGACGATCGAGGAACCCGGTTCGAAGGCGGTCGCCTTGGCGCTCTTGGCGGTGGAGGCTCGTCTCGACGACATCGCGGCGGTGGCCAGGAGCGTGGATCACCGCCTGGAGCAACTCAACCAGTACCTCGGTGCCATCGCGAACAAGCCGTAGCGCAGTATTCCGAGCGGTTCGTGCTGGCCGCCGCCGGGCCGAACGCCTGTCGGTCGCATGCCGGTTGGCACGTGAGGTCCCGTAGTGGCGCTGCCGACGGGAAGCTCACCCGATTGGGCGCGTGTGGTTTCACTGACTTGAGGCAGGCGTACCCCAACGTTTCGAGGAGAGCACAGAAGGGAGACCGAGGAGGTCGTCGCGAACCCCCCACCGATGGGAGGTGGTTGACCAGGACACAACGTGGTGCTTCGCCCGTTCTGCTGCTCTGTCACACGGCGAAGCATGGCTCTGGGCGGGGACACGAGCGGGTCCCGGGACACATTCACAAGTCCCGCTCGGTCCCCGCCAACCTGTGTCCCGGGACGACAGTACGGGCGAGGAGGACGCCGGCAGCGCGAGGACAAGGACTTCGGACAACCGTGGTGGATGAATCCCCGTGGCCGGGGTAGCCGCCGTTGCACAGATCCCGAACTTCGGAGGTGCCGACTTGTCATCCGAAACCGCGCCGCTGTCCGTCGATGTGGCCGTGCGTCAGCCTGATGTGGCGGTGGTGTCAGTCGGTGGTGATCTCGACGTCGATACCGCGACCGAACTGCACTACCAGTTGGCCAACCAAATCGCCCACGGCCGCAGGAATCTGGTGCTCGACCTTTCGGCGGTTCCCTTCATGGACTCCTCGGGCCTCAACATCATCCTGCGCACCTTGCAGGAGGCGCGGCGGATCGGGGGGAGTGTGCAGGTGGCGGCACCGACGTCGGCGGTGCGCAGGATCCTGGAACTGACCGGAGTGGGTCTGGCCACGCCGATCCGCGAAACGGTCGACGAGGCGATGCGCGGGGTCGCGGACGCGGTCGAGACCGCCAAGCGCGGCAGGCAGGACGACGAGCCCGCGGTGGACCGTACGGAAGACTGAGTGCGGGTCAGGGGAGAGCCGCGCAGGAAAAGTCACCCAGGGGTGCATACCCGTGCGTACCGCTCCACAGACCGGGTAAACGACCGCCATGAAACGACGTCCCGCCAGAGCAAGGCGACTCATTTGCGTTGACCAGATCGTGTTCGGCCGGATCGCCGCCCGGACCTGGCCGTTCGCCGAATCGACACTGCCACGGCTCAGCCGGGCCGCCGACCATGGTGTGCTCTGGATCGGAACGGCCGCCGCGATCGCGGGTCTCGGTGGCAAGTCCGGGCGGCGGGCGGCCGGGCGCGGGCTCGCGTCGCTGGCGTTGGCATCGGCGGTGGTGAACACCGTGGGCAAGCGGCTGGTGCGCCGACCGCGTCCGCTGCGGAACGCGGTCCCGGCCATCCGGCAGCTGCGACGGCAGCCGTTCACCACTTCCTTCCCGTCCGGGCACGCCGCCTCGGCCGCTGCCTTCGCGGCCGGAGTGGGTCTCCAATCCCCGCGCTGGGGCGCGCTGGTGGCGCCGGTGGCGGCGTCCGTGGCGTTCTCCAGGGTGTACACCGGCGTCCACTACCCGAGTGACGTGCTGGCGGGTGCGGCCATCGGAGTGGGCGCCGCCGCCGTGGTGCGTGCGCTGGGCGCCGACCGACGGGAGTCGAAACCACCGCGCGCGGCGGCCCCGGCGCTGGACGCCGGTGAGGGCCTGGTCGTCGTGGTCAACAACACCTCGGGTGTGCCGCCCCTTCTGGTACCGGCCGCGGAGCGGCTGCGGGCCGCTCTGCCGAAGGCACAGGTGATTGAGGCGACCGAGGACGACGACTTTCCGGGACTCATGGAGAAGGCGGTCCGCCTTGCCGCTGAGTGCGGCGGCGCTCTGGGCGTCTACGGCGGTGACGGAACCGTCAACACCGCGGCGGCGATCGCCTCCCGAGAGAACGTACCGCTCGCGGTCTTCCCCGGCGGTACGCGTAACCACCTCGCGATGAACCTCGGCGTGGAGGAGATCGAGGACACCGCCCGCGCCGTGCGGAACGGCCAAGCCACCGCGATCGATCTGGCGTACTTCGACGGAGCCGACGGTGAGCGCGTTCCGTTCGTCAACACCTTCAGCATCGGTGCCTATCCGGAGCTGGTACGCGTCAGGGAACGCTGGTCCCGCCGACTGGGTAGCTGGCCCGCCAGCGTGCTCGCGGCGCTCCACGTGTTGCGCACCGCCGATCCGGTGCCGGTGGTCCTCGGCGGCCAACGGCGCCTGGTGTGGCTGGTCTTCGTGGGGAACTGCACCTATCGCGGCAACGGGGTGGCACCCCTGCGCCGAAGCGACCTGGCGGACGGCGTGCTGGACGTTCGCGTCGTGGAGGCCGGCCCCCTCGCCCGCGCGCGGCTGATGGCGGCGGCCGTCACCGGAGCGTTGGGGCGTTCCCCGGTCTACTCCGAGAAGAAGCTGCGCGGCCTGCGCATCGAAGGACTCGGCGAGGAGGCACACCTCGCCTACGACGGTGAAGTCAGCCGTGCCCCCAGCACGGTGAGCATCGCCAAGGCGTACAAGGCGCTCGTCGTCTACCGCCCCGGAGTGTGAGTTACCGCGGGGCCGGTCGCCCCGGGGAGAGCACAGGTGGGAAGGGGGAGTGGTGTTCACCGGGAACACCCGCGCCTGGGCCACGGCGCTGCGGCAGACGCCCGTCACGGCCTGGAACGAGGACCTCACCGACTGGGCCGCGGCGCTCACGTACTACGCTGTGCTGGCGCTGTTCCCGGTGCTGCTCGTCGTCCTGTCGGTACTCGGGCTGTCCATTCCGGGTGCCGCACCGGGGGCCATCGACCACATCACCCAGGTCGTGCCCGCCGCCTCCCGTGGGCTGCTTCGGCGGAGCCTGCTGGAGATGTCCCAACAGCCGAGCACGACATGGACGTTGGCTGCCCTGGGTATGACGGGCTCACTGTGGTCGGGGTCCAGCTATCTGAGTGTCTTCCGTCGCGCCCTGCACGCCATGTACGGCGTGGACAGCCACCGTCCGGTCTGGCGCACGGCTCTGCGCATCCTGCTCACCGCGCTGCTCGTCATCCTGCTTCTCGTGGCGAGCGCCGTGACCCTCGTGGCGACGGGCGGAACCGCCCGGCGGCTGGGCCGGTTGCTGGACCTGGCCAGTGCCACGCTCGCCGCGTGGGAGGTGCTGCGGTGGCCCGCCATGCTGTGCCTGGCCGTCGTGCTGACGCTGGTGGTGTTCCGTACCGGGCCGGCGGCTTCCCGACCACTGCGCCGGATGGCGCCGGGCGGGGTGGTGGCGGTGCTGCTGTGGTTGACCGCGTCGGCCGGCTTCGCCACCTACGCTTCCCATGTCAGCACCTATCAGCGCGTCTACGGCTCGCTCTCGGGCGTCGCGGTGTTCCTCATCTGGTTGTGGGTCTCCAATCTCTCCCTGCTGCTGGGTGCCCAGTTCAACGCCCAACTGGCGAAGGCGGAGGCCAAGTGACCGCGGTACGGAAGACCAGCCGGTGAAGTGGTGGCGCATGCGCCGACTGTGGCCGGGTAGGCGCAGCCGCGGTCAGACGGGGTGTCGACGGGCGTGAAACGAAGGGGAGAGATGGCCTTGCTGAAGCCTCATCCGCTGGTGCTGCGCAACCTGTTGGAGCGGTACGAATCCCTGGCCGGGCGGTCGGTGAACACCGCCGAGCCGATCGGGGTGCGGCGTGAACTGGAGGACGTCACATACACGTTGTGCGTGTCGACGGGTACGCGGGACGTGCGGTCCGCGGTGGCGGCGGCCCGGGGGATGCTGGAGGAGGCGTTCGCGGCCAGCGTGGCGCCTGTCGAACCCCGAACGCCCTCGATAACCACGGCCGCTTGACGTTCCCGCGCTGGTGGCCGCAGGGGGACACGGCGCGGAACCCCAGCCCGAGCCCGGCATCGTCCGGGCTCGGGCTGATCGCTGTCGGACCACCGCGCTTGCTCCGCGGAATCCCGGGAACAAGTCCCTCCACGGCCACTGGAAGGATGGCAGCCCATGTGGATGGCAGCGCCCACCGCCCCCACGCACGTAGCCGTGGTGATCATCGTGGTCTTCGTCGTAGCCGGAATCGTCGGCATGATCACCAGCCACAGGGACAAGCGATAGCCGCCGAATGACGGTGGAAACCGAAAACGGGCGGATGGCTGGGAGCTTGTGTGCCCGCTTTCACCGAAAACACATGACAAACTGTCGGACTGCTTTTGCGATATCGAGGTTTGCTGCTCTCCGAGGTGGGGATTCGTTGTGGCGGGTGCATTTCTCGCGGTAGGGAGGACTCGACTGTGCGTGCGATCGGTACGGCGAACGTCGGAGCGGACCGGGCGAGCGGTAACCTGGCCGAGGTGGTCGAACACCCGCCAGCTGACGCGGAGTTGACGACCGAGGAGCAGGTGGAGCGGGCTTGTGCGGACCTGCGCGCGGCGGTGGAGGAGTTCCACCAGGAGCTGGCCGACTTCGAGGGCGCCCTCAGGAGGTAGCCCGGAACGGCAGCGGGCCGTGCGAAATCGGGTCGGTTTATAGGGCGGTGCTATCCGCCGCGCATGGCGGTTTCCGCTGACAGAAATGGGGCGAGCCAGGTGGTCGCGGATCACGATGGGGCGTCAGTGGTGGAAAGGCTCCGGCACCGGGCGGCAGCATTCGTGGACAGCCACGCCGAGCTGTTCGTCACCGTGGAGGACGACGGCACGTTGATGTTCGGCGGAGACGACCAGGCCGGGCTGTTCCGGGCCGCCGCGGAGTGGCTGGAGGAGGACCCCGCCTGCACCGTCGCGGGCGTCGCCTGGGGCCCGGCGGTGACGGAGCCGCCCTGGACGTTGGCCCTCCACCTGCGACACCCCGGCCCGCCGGGCCACTGAGTAGGCGGCGCGGGCGTCCCGGCCGGGCTAAGGCATCTGCGCGCTGTCGCGGTGCCTGCCCGGCCCGGTTTCGTACTCCGGTAGGGCCACCGGATCGGCCCAGTACGCATCGCACCGGAGAATCCGGATATCCGAGAGGTATGACTGAATTTCCCACACCCGCCCACCCCCAACTGATCGGCGCCCGGCCCCGCTCTCTCGTCGAGAGTGCTTACCAGAACCTGCGGCAGCGGAGCGTGCGGGCCGATCAGTTCACATACGGTGCGTTGGACGCCTACCGGTGGACGATGGGCAGTGGCGTCAGCGCTCCGCTCACCGGTGCCCAGACCGCCGGGGTGCCCGATCTGGAACGGTTGACCTCGGAGATCGACGCGGCGGTCGTCCAGTTGGAGGACGTCACCCAGCGCGCCGGCACCCGTGACTTCACACAAGGGGTGCATGACGCGTTGGCGTGGGTGTGCGGGCTCAGCGACGAGAAGCCCTGAACGCTTGTGTCAGGCGCCTGGACGGTGGCTCAGGGCCACCGTCCGGGCCGCGGTGTGTGGGAACCGCCGTGACTACGGCTCGCTGATGACGCGGACGGACTCGACGGGGCTGCCCGCGGTCCGCGCGGCCTCGTTCCTTACGGCGTCGAGGTCATGCGTGGTGAGCTTGGCCCCTTCCAGGTGCACGTAGACCATGTCCGGCTGGGGGTCGACGGTCGCCTGGACGTCTGGCAGCCGGGCGACCAGGCGGCCGAGAGCGGCTGTGTCGCCGTGGGCGGCGGGGGAGCCGGGCTTGACGGGCGCGAGTACGCCCGCGCTGTAGATGTCGCGGCCCTGGCTCGCGAACCGCAGGGCGGGGACGACGTCGTCGCGCACCGCACGTACCTGCTGTGCGTCGGCCTTCCACAGCCGCAGCACGATCGCCGGCCGTCCCGGGTCCTCCTTGCCGACGACGGTCCAGTCGGTCACCCCGGCGCGGCTGAGACCGTGGTACACGCCGTCGAGCCGCTGCCCGAGCGGTGAACCGTCCGGGGTGCTGATCGTGAGGTCCTGGACGTGGTGGCGCAGCGCCGTGAGCGCGGTCGCCCCGGAGGGTGTGGCTGATGTGGTCTGTGCGGTTGGTGTTGCGGCTCCCGCCGGAGCGGCGGCGCCGGCCATCAGGCCGGTGAGCAGCGCCGATCCGACAGCGGCCGACGCGGCGGTCCTCCTCCGCGAGGTGTGTTTGCGGGTTCGTTCGTGCCGCGCAGTCATGCTCGTCCCTTCCGTGGACAACGTTCTCGTGGGTGCGCGGCTACCCCGGATGCGAACACCTACACGGCCGCCATCGGGGGAGGACGCGGCAGGGGCTGGTCAGCCTGCTTCGATCCGCGGGAAGACGAACTCGTCGAGGAACAGTCCCAGCGCCATGGCGGCCGGGATGGCGACCAGCGCGCCGATGATGCCGAGCAGGGCCCCACCGACGAGAACGGCGACGACGGTGACGATGGGATGGACGTCGACGGCGAACCTCATCACCCGCGGCACGATCAGGTAGTCCTCCGCCAGCCGGAAGAGTACGTAGAACACGGCGGTGGCGATGGCGATGGGCAGTGAGACCGAGAGCGCCACCAGGCTGACGGCGATGCCGCCGATGGTGGATCCCACCATCGGCACCAGGTCCATCAGGGCCACGAGGACACCGAGCGCCGCCGAGTAGGGGATCTGCGTCCCCGCACACCAGGCGAACGTGGCCAGTCCGGCGATTCCGGAGGTGGCCAGGTTGCCCAGCATGTACCGTCCGGTGCGGACGACGATCTCCTCGGTGAGCGCGGCCACGCGTTCACGGTGGCTGCCGGGGACGAACCGGTAGCAGAAGTCCTTGATACGTGGCAGTCCGACCATGAAGTAGAGCGAGACCACCACGACCACGACGGTTGCCGTCACGGTGCTGACCACCAGTTGGCCGGCGCCGAGCAAGCCGTCGAGGATGTCGGATCCTCCGCTCGACAGCTGTTGCTTCGCCTTGTTGATGAGGTGGTAGCGGTCCTCCAGCCGGCCCAGGGTTGAGTGGTGGTCGTGGAGTTGCTGGAGCCAGCCCGGCACGGCGTGGACGAAGGCGGTGACTTCTTCCATGACGGGGGGAACCACCAGCGCCACGAAGCCCGCCAGGACCGCCGCGAAGGCGACCACCACCAACGCGACGGCCCACCCTCTGCGCATCCGGTGCCGCACCAGCCAGCGCACGATGGGGTCGAGACTGATCGCCACGAACAGCGACAGGAGCAGCATGACCAGCAGCTCGCTGATGCGGATGACCTCCTGTGCCAGGAAGTAGGCCAGCACGCCGCCGAGGGTGAGGCTGAAGCCCATCCCGAACCAGGACCCGGCCCCGCCGCCGGAACGGCGCAGGCGGGCGCCCGGCGCCCCGGGAGGTGCGGTGAACGTGTTCCGAGATCTTTGGCCCCCGGAGCCGGCGGGGGAACGCCCGTTGACGGGTGGCCCGCTCTGGGCGCGCTCATGCCTCATCAGGGTTTCCTGGTTGTCGAGGAGGTCGGCACGCGCTCGGCGTACACCGCTCAGTCACCGTAATCGTCCTAAACGTGGAGCGGGTTGACCGGCAGAACCGTACCGCTGGAGACCGCCCCGCACGGCGGGGGCGTTGGCGGGCGTGTCCTACGCCCGCGCCCGGCAACTGTCAGGCGCCCGCCAGTAGTTGGCTGCGCAGCATCTTGAGGGTCCGGGCCAGCAGACGTGAGATGTGCATCTGGGACAGGCCGAGTTCGGCGCCTATCGCGGCCTGGGTCATGTCAGCGCCGAAGCGCATGGCCAGGATCGTGCGTTCCCGCTCGGGAAGTCGGGCGATGAGCGGCTTGAGAGCGGTGAGGTTCTCCACGCCTTCGAGCGCGGGGTCCTCATAGCCGAGGCGGTGGACCCAGGAGGTGCCCTCGTCCTCCTCGGCCGAGGCCTCGGCGTCGATGGAGCTCGCGGTGTAGGCGTTGGCCGCGATCTGGGCTTCGAGTACCTCCTCCTCGGTGATCCCCAGCCGCTCGGCCAGTTCGGCGACGGTGGGGGTCCGGTCGAGTTGTGCGGCCAGGGCGTCACTGGCCTTCGCCATGTCGATGCGAAGTTCCTGGAGCCGACGCGGCACCCGTACCGACCAACTGGTGTCGCGGAAGAAGCGCTTCATCTCACCGACGATGGTGGGCAGGGCGAAGGTGATGAATTCCACGCCGTAGTCGGGATCGAAACGGTCGACCGCCTTGATCAAACCGATCGTGCCGACCTGCAGGACGTCCTCCATCTGGTCGGCCCGGTTGGAAAAGCGCTTCGCGGCGAACCGTACCAACGCCATGTTCAGCTCGATGAGGGAGTTGCGGACGTACTGGTACTCCTGGGTGCCTTCTTCAAGCACCGCCAAACGGGCGAACATCACCCGCGAGACCTCACGCAACTCCGAGGGGTCCGCCTTGCCTTCGGCCAGCAGGGTGGTCAGTTGCTCAGGAGTTGACTCCCTTTCCACCGCGGTTTCAGGAACGGCCTTCTCGGCGAGCTGCCCCGACATGATCGCCCTCCCATCGATCCGAAGTCTTTGACGCCTCAGCGCCTACCCGCCTCCTCAGTTCCAAACCACGGCCATTTCCCGAAGTTTGGCGCAGCGTCCCTGCCCACGACAGTGGGCCCCACCGGAATCCGGTGGGGCCCACTGTCAAAAGCTCTCATGACGGCCGTCGGTCACCATCGGTACCAACGGCCCCGTGCGCCGGCCGAGTCGGTGGAGCGCACGAGGAAGCCCAAGAGCCAGATGACCAGCACCGCCACCGCGACCCACCAAAGGATCTTGATGGCGAAGCCGGCACCGAACAGCAGTAGTGCGAGGAGCAGAACGAGTAGCAGGGGAACCATAGTCATCGACCTCCTACGGCCACGCCTGCCCTGCGCTCCGGCGTTCAATCGAGCGGCGGCCACCTGTTACGAGTTGGGCCTGGGAGGCTGCGGTGGCTTGTGGCGCTCCGGGAGCGGGCGGGGCGTGATGGCGTCCTCGCCCTGCTGTTCCGCGCGCATCCGCTTTCCGGTCTCGCTTTCGCCGATGCGCGGCCCGGCCGGCGTCTGCGGTCCGTCGAAACCGGGCGAGGAGAAGCCGGGGGAGGTGTAGCCGGGCGAGAACGATGAGTCGTCCTCGCCGGTCGACTCCGCCGCTGGTGGTGCGGTGGTCGGCTTCCGGTCCTCGGGCTGGCCGTGTTCGCGGGCCGCCCGCTGATCGGGGTCTTCGGGAGCCGCGGTCCTCCGTGACCGGGCCGCGGTAGGGGACGGCTGTTGACGTGGTGTTCTGCGCACTTGGCACCAGGCTCCTCTCCGGACGCTCCGGCGATGGCACCTCGTTAGTGTGCTGGCTCGGGAGCGTTCAATGGACGTCCTCGGAACGTCTTCCCGTGTGCTGCGGATGTACAACGGCCTTTTGAGCGGCTCCGGTTGGCCGTCGCCATCGCGCGAGTGAGTGACGAACCGAACAAAGTCGTGTCCGGCGGTGCGAGGTGTTCTGCGCGGTATTCCGGCCGAGGTTCGCGAACCTGTTCCCCGAATCCATGGTGTCAATTGGGGGCGCATCTGCGGCTCGTTGGCGGTAGTGCGGTGCCAAGGAAACACGCCATGCGTCTCTGTAGTGCGATGCCGGAGCCCTGCGGGCATGGCGGATTCCGCAGCGGAAAGGCGCACGTGTGCGGGCCCGCCGCTGTGTTGTGCCGCGGCTGGGAGAAGTCAACGTATGAGTGAAGGGAGGCGCGGCATGAGTCAAGTGAACGGTGTCGTCGGTGTGTACGGTTCGATGCGGGAAGCCGAGGACGCGGTGCGGATTCTGCTGCGGCAGGGAATCCCGGCCGACCAACTGTCCGTCATCGGACAGGACTTGCGGAGCGAGACACGGGTGCACGGTTTCGTCACCACCGGAGACGTGGCCAGGTCGGGGGCGACGACGGGGGCGTGGGTGGGCGGTCTGTTCGGACTGCTGTCCGGCACCGCGCTGTTGCTTGTGCCCGGTGTCGGGCCGCTGCTGGTGCTCGGCCCGCTGGCCGCGGGCGCGGTCTCCGCGGCGGAGGGTGCCGCGACGGGGGGCGGACTGGGAGCGGTGATGGGGCACTTCATCGCCAAGCGGCACGTGCCCAAGTACATCCGGCACGTGGAGGCGGGCGGCTACCTGCTGATCCGCCAGGGCCCCGGTGCCCAGGCCGGAGTTGACCTGATGCGTGAGGTGACGGACGCCGCACACGTCGAGCACCACGACGACCTGGTTCCCGCCCACCTCGCCACCGTCGTCCGCTAGTTCCCCGGGCAGCCGGGTGTCGGAAGCGGCCCGCTCCGCCGGGCCGTCGGCGATGGGAACGGATAGCACCTTGCCACCGGAAGACAGTTGCCGTTTGACAACTATGGCGGTCAGGCAACAGAGTTACGACGTCACAGGTGTGCAGGGAAGGATCTTGAATGTTCCGGTGGGCGAGGGAGAGTCCTCGCGCCGGTCGGCCGCGGAGCGCGGACGTGCGCCGGGTGGTGGCGGACTGCGGTCCCGCTGGTCAGGCGGAGTGTGCGTCAGCGGTGTCGTCGTGGATCTGCGTGGCGGCGGCGGCGCAGAACGCCTCCAGACCCTCCAGTAGCGCCGTCCGCTTTCGGGCGGGCATCTGCGCCAGGACGGCCTGCAGTTCACGCTCGCGGCGGGAGCGTAGATCGGCCAGGAAGGCCCGGCCCCGACTGCTGAGGTGCAGCCGCAGTTCGCGGCGGCTGGTGCTGTGGGGCGCGCGCTCGACGAAGCCCACAGCCTGGAGGCGGTCACACAGCCGGCTCGTCGACGGGGGAGTGGAGCTCAGGGCGTCGGCGAGGGTGCGGAGGTTGATCCCCTCGTTGTGTTCGAGGATGAACAGCACGCGTAGCTGGGACACCGACACCGGGGCGGTCGACGCCCGGCCCCACAGGACCTCCAGCAGTTCGGCGGCCTCTGAGGCCACGCGCGCCACCTCGTCGGGCTGTCGGCGTGAAGGGGAGGCAGTCACGGTCATACTCTCGCAGGCTCATCGGGTGCTGTCAGTCGGCTAAGGGCGGCTAGCTGGCTACACCACAGTAAATACCGGCGAGGCCGGATCAAACGACAAGGCTCCGCTTGCGGGTGCGATGCTCTCCTGGCAAAGAATGGCTTATCCAACATCGTGAACAGATTCGAGGCCGCCGAGCGGGCTCTGCGTAAGGCGGCCCCCCACCAGTTGGTGGACGCCCTCGGCGCGGTGCTGACCGACCGGTACGCGGCGAAGTCCGTCGAGCTTCTCCTGGTGGACTACGGGCTGACCGTACTCCAGCCGGTGACCGCCCCGCCACACACCGGGGAACCCGTGCCGGTGCACAACACTCCCGCCGGGCGGGCGTTCGTGGTGCAGCGGTCCGTCGTCGAGGGCGTCGGCGAGGGGATGGCGAAGGTCCACTGCCCGGTGACCGTGCGCGGGGATCGGCTGGGTGTGCTGTGCCTGGTGGTGCCGACCGACGTCTGCACTCCGGAACGGCTCGCCGAACTCGCGGACGTCGCCGAGGTCCTGGGGCACGAGGTCGTCGTCGCGGAGCGGGACACGGACCTGTATCTACGGGCGCGCCGCAAGGACCGGTTGACACTCGCGGCCGAGATACAGTGGCAGCTTCTGCCAGGCCGCTCCTGCGCCCGGCCCGAGTACGAACTGGGTGCCCACCTGGAACCGGCGTACGCGATCTTCGGCGACAACTTCGACTGGTCGGCGACCGAGGACCGGCTGATGCTGTACGTCACCAACGGCATGGGCGAGGGGATAGAGGCCGCGCTCCTGACCAGCCTGGCGATCAATGCGCTGCGCAACGCCCGGCGTGCCGGTCTGTCGATCGCCGACCAGGCCGCGCTGGCCGATCAGGCGGTCTACGCCCATTACCGCGGGGCGTCGTACCTGTCGGTGCTCATGGTGGACTTCGACCTCGCCACCGGCCGGGCGCGGGTCGTCGACGCCGGATCGCCGCGGATGTGGCGTTTGCGGCGCGGCGGTGCCGTGCAGCCCATCACCTTCGAGGCACAGCTGCCGTTGGGCATGTTCGAAGAGACCGACTACGTCGCGGAGGACTTCCAGGTGGAACCCGGCGACCGGCTCGTGTTCGTCAGCGACGGGGTGTACGAGGCCGCCTCACCCTCGGGTGAACGCTACGGTGAGCGGGCACTGGCCCGAGCCATCGCCGCCACCCAGCTGCTGTCGGCGGCCGAGGTGCCGCGCGAGGTGCTCAGACAACTGGCAGCTCACCGCGGTAGACCGGTGCCGCACGACGACGCTCTCGTGGTGTGTCTCGACTGGCACGGACGGTAGGCCGGCGAAGCCGAAGCACGGACGCGGGGCACGACCTTGGGCCTGAGCCGTGGGACCACTTCGCGGCATAGCGATTGCCAAACGGGGTACGACACCGACGCCGAAGTTTGCCGTATGACAAGGAAGCGCACGACGTTCCCACGGCGGGTGCTGGGAACGGTGGTACGGATTGGAGATGCGGGTGCCGGAACACGAGACGGGAGCGCAGTGGTCGCCGTCCAGGGAGGTCGGGGACTTCCTGCGGCGCTTCCGTGAGCAGATCGCCCAGCGGTGGGCGGACGCGACGCTGTTTCGGACGGTGTTCACCGTCTCCCGGGACGAGGCGGTGGAGGCGTGCAAGGTCGTGATCGACGCGCTGTCCGTGGTCGCCGCCTCGGAGCGTATCGAGGACATCGAGGCACCGGGCTTCGCGGTCGTGCGCGAGCAACTGGGTCGCATGTCCGCGTCGCATGTCCGAATGGGGCGCACTCCGGCGCAGATCGCCAACGAAGTGGCCGCGCTACGGGTTCCGGTTACCGACCTGCTGGCTGCGGAGTCCCGCGACCTGCCGACCGAGCGGGTCCAGCGGACCACGTTGGCCCTGACGGTCCTGATGGGCACCCTGCGCCTGGCGGTGATGGAGACCACGCTCACCGAGGGCGAGGAACTCATCGACCGTCAGCGCCAGCAGCTCCTTGAGTTCGCCACTCCGGTGATCAAGCTGTGGGACGGGATCGTGGCCGTTCCGCTCATCGGCACGCTGGACAGCGCGCGCAGCCAGGTGGTGATGGAAAGCCTCCTGGAGGCCGTCGTCGCCCAGCAGGCGCGCTTCGCGATCCTGGACATCACCGGCGTGCCGACCGTCGACACCCTCGTCGCCCAGCATCTGATGAAGACGGTGGCGGCAGCGCGGCTCATGGGCGCGGAGTGCATCGTCTCCGGTATACGGCCGGCGATCGCCCAGACGATCGTGCACCTCGGCATCGACCTGGGATCGGTCGTCACCCGCGCCACGCTGGCCGACGCCCTGGCGTTGGCTCTGCGGCGACAGGGCACGGGCGCCGCGGTCGGCGTGTCCGCGGAGGTCGATCCGACGTGACGTGCCCTCGTACGGAGGCGATTGGCGCGCACGTCCCGGTACTCACCCTGGGCGACGTACTGTTGGTGACCGTCCAGGGGGACCTGGACGACCAGACCGCCGAGTACCTGCGCCAGGACATCACCCGGGCGGTCGCGGAGACCACCGCCACCGGCGTGGTGATCGACGTCTCCGGGGTGGAGGTCGTCGACTCCTTTCTGGGACGGGTCCTCGCCGACATCGCCGCCACCGTCAAACTGCTGGCGGCACGGACCGTGGTCGCCGGAATCCGTCCCGCGGTGGCGATCACGCTGGTGGAACTCGGCCTGACGCTACCGGGGCTGTGCACCGCCCTCCACGTCGAGCAGGCCCTGCGCCTGCTGCGGGAGCCGTCCGGAGCGCACTGTGGCGCGCATCCACGGCAAGGGGGCGTGTGATGCACGTGCCCAGTACCGTCGCCGCGAGGTTGCCGATCGGCTCGGACATGGACCTGACCTGGATCAGGCAACACGTCCGACAGGCCGCCGCCGAACTCGGCTTCGGACTGGTCCAGCAGACGAAACTGGTCACCGCGGCCAGTGAGCTGGCGCGTAACACCCTTGTACACGGTGGAGGCGGTCACATGGAGTGCACACCGGTGGCGCGCGGCCGGATCCATGGCCTGCGCCTCGTGTTCACCGATTCCGGGCCGGGGATTCCCGACACGGAACTCGCCTTGTCCGACGGTTACACCTCCGGCGGCGGGCTGGGCATGGGCCTGGGCGGTGCCCGGCGGCTGGTGCACGAGTTCACTCTCGACAGCCGGCCGGGAGAGGGCACCACCGTCACCATCACCGCCTGGGCCTCCGGGCCTCCCTACCCCCGCAGGGCGTTGTGATGACCCGGGTATGGGACGTTCCGGTACACGATTCCACCCGTGTGCGCGATGTCCGCGTCGCCGTGGAGGCGGCGTGCGGCCACACCGGGCTGACCGCCGACCGCACCGCCGACGCGGACCTCGTGGCCACCGAACTCGCCACCAACCTGCTCAGACACGCCGGTGGTGGACGAGTCCTGATCGACACGCCCAACGACGGGCAGGCCGTGGTGCAGATCCTGGCCGTGGACCACGGGCCAGGCATCCCCGACGTCCTCGCCGCACTGCGTGACGGCTACTCGACCAGCACCTCGCTGGGCGCGGGCCTGGGGACCTGCCGTCGTGTCGCGGACGCCTTCGACCTGCACACCGTCCTCGGTCGCGGCACGGTCGTGCTGGCCCGGCTCGCCGATCGCGGCGCCGCTCAGGCGGGCGCCTCGAGACCGGCCAAGGAACTGCCCCGGGTCGGCGGGGTCCATGTGGCACTGGAGGCGGAACACAGCGGCGACGCATGGGCATACGTACGTGGCGAGAACCGGCTGACACTGATGCTCGCCGACGGCCTCGGCCATGGCCCCGAAGCCGCGCGGGCCTCCACCACAGCCGTGGACGAACTGCGCCGCATGCCCGATCTGACACCGGGGGAGATGCTCCGGCGCCTGGACAGCGCGCTGCGCCGGACCCGCGGAGCCGCGATCGCGCTGGTCCAACTCGCCCACGGCACCGACCGCCTGGTGGTCGCCGGTGTCGGCAACATCGGCGCGCGGCTGCGCACGGACGGCACCTGGCATTCGCTGCTCTCCCGGCCGGGCATTGTCGGCGCCTACCTCCCCGCCCTCATCCCCGAGCACCAAGTGCCCTGGAACCAGGACAGCCTGCTGGTCCTGCACAGTGACGGTCTGCCCAGCCGCTGGATCCCGCCCCAGGACCCGCGCCTGGACGCCCATGACCCAGCTGTGATCGCCGCGGTCGTGCTGCGCGACGCCAGCAGCTCGGCGCGCCCGGCGCGTGACGACACCACAGTGGCCGTAATGACCCCCGCACCGCTGGACCGCCCGCTATGACCCGCACCCACGCCTGGCCCGTCGCCAGTGTCTCCGACGCGGCCCACGCCCGTATCGCCGTGGCGCGCCTCGCGGCGGCCGGAGGCGTGCCCGCCGTCGAACGTGCCCGGCTGCTGACGACGCTGACCGCCCGGTTGAGGAGGTGTCCGGAGGAGCCCGGATCCTGGCAGTTGGTCTTCGAGGCGCTCGACGCACCAGCGGACGGCGAACCCGGATGTCTCCGGCTCGCCCTGCGTCGCATCGGCCGGTCCTCAGCAGAGCCTTCCTGGCAGAGGACCGTCGTGTGCCCCGACCCCGAGCGTGCGGCTCGTCAGGCCGCCGAGCCGCCCACTCCGCTCGCCGAGGCGTTGCTTCTCGGGGACGACGACACCGCGGCGCTCCTGAGCCGCCTGGACGAGCTGGAGCGACTCGTCCGTCTCCACCGGGAGGAACTCCACCACACCAACCAGGGTGTCCTCGCCCTCCACGCCGAACTGGACGCGGCCGACCGGACGCAGCGCGAGTTGCTCGCCGCGGAGAAGGCGGCCCGCGCGGAGGCGGAAGGCGCTCGCCACCGGCTCACCTTCCTGGCCGACGCCAGCGCCGCCCTGACCGCCTCGCTCAGCCACCGGGAGATCCTCCGCCGCCTTCCTGAGCTCCTCGTGCCGCAACACGCGCGCAGCGCCGACGTCTGGCTGCTGGAGGGCGACGACGCCCAGACGCGGGCTCCACATCCCGCGGCCGCCGTCGTCGCCGCGCGCAGCGGGCGCCCGCAGTACGCCGCGGACCATCCGGGAAACCTGCCCGGCGTCGGCGATCTGCCGCCCTCGGCACTGGCTCCGGGAGTGCCCCTGCTCTGTCTGCCGCTCACCGCCCGGCGCTCCACGCTGGGGGTGCTGACCCTCACTCCTCCCGGTGACCGTTTCGACACCGACAACACCGTCATGCTCATCGAACTCGCCCGCCGGGCCGGGATCGCGATCGACCACGCCCTGCGGTACGAGCACAACCGCGACATCGCCGAAACACTCCAGCGCACGCTGCTCACCGACCTGCCGGTCACCTCGGGACTCCAGCTCGCCGCCCGCTATCTGCCCGCCACCCACGGCCTGAACATCGGCGGAGACTGGTACGACGCCTTCGCCCAGCCGGACGGCAGCCTGATCGCCGTCATCGGCGATGTGACCGGGCACGGACTCCACGCGGCGGTCATGATGGGCCAGCTGCGCAACGCGCTGCGCGCCTACGCCGTGGACGGCGACTCCCCGGGGCGGTTGCTCACCCGCCTCCACGCCTTCCTCCACCACCTGGAGCCGGACCTGTACGCCACGGCGGCCATCGCCCGCTTCCGTCCCGGCGACCCCACCGTCACCTGGGCCGCGGCGGGCCACCCGCCGCCCGTGGTGCGCACCTCGGAAGGGCGGGTTCGGATCCTGGACGTCAAGCCGGGGGCCATGCTCGGCATTCCGCTCAGCCAGGGCATCAGGGACCACACCGTGGAACTCCCACCAGGCTCCACCCTCGCGCTGTACACCGACGGCCTGGTCGAACGGCGCAGGGAGGGGCTGGACCCGGGCATCGCCCGCCTCGGCACGGCGCTGGCCGAGATCGACGCGGCGGACCTGGCCCAGGACCTGGACGGCGTGGCCGAGACCGTGCTGGGGCGCATGCTGCGCGACTCCGAGCGTGAGGACGACGTGTGCCTGCTGCTCTGTCACACCGGCACCGAACCCCTGGGCGCCCCTGGCGCGCCGCGGCTGCGCAGGCGCCCGCACCATGCGGCAGCGTGCGGGCCAGGCTCCGCCAAGCCGATCACGTCGCCCCCGCCGAGCGGCGCACAGGTCCCACCACCACCGTTGGTCACGGACAATGCACAGGACTGACCGACCGAGCACACGACTACGGGCCCAACACGCCCCGAACAGGACGTGGACGCTGTGACCAACGACGATAGACGCAGGACCGCCGAGGCCGTCCTGCGCGAGGCTGCGCCGCACGCGCTGATCCCCGCCGCCCAAAGGCTGCTGGCGGGCCGAGTGGGGGCGCGGTCCGTCACGTTGCTGATGGCCGACTACGGTTCGGCGGTGCTGCAACCAGTGCCGCAGCCGCCGCACGGTGCCGAAGCCGTACCAGCTCACCACGGCCCTCCCGGTCGCTCCTACTCCACGCAGGTCCCCGTGGTGGAGCGGACCGAGGACCCGGCTGTCGTTCTGGCCCACCTGCCGATCACCGTGCGCGGTGACCGGTTGGGAGTGCTCTGCGTCGAGCTGCCCGCAGCCGACGCGGACGCCGCCACGGTGTCCGAACTGGCCGAGTTCGCCACCGCGTTGGGCCACGAGCTGCTCGCCGCGGACCGGGACACGGACCTGTACCTGCAAGCCCGCCGCCGTAAGCGCCTGACCCTCGCGGCCGAGATGCAGTGGCAACTGCTGCCCGGTCGCGGCTGTGCCCGGGACGAGTACGTCCTCGGCGCCCATCTGGAGCCCGCCTACGCCATCGGCGGCGACAACTTCGACTGGTCCACCAGCGCCGAGCACCTCACGGTCACCGTCACCGACGGTATGGGCCAGGGGATCGAGGCGTCGCTCCTGGCCAACCTGACCGTCAACGCGCTACGCAACGCGCGCCGCGCGGGGGTCGGCATCGCGGACCAGGCCAGCCTCGCTGACCAGGCGGTCTACGCCCAATACGGGGGCGTGGTCTACGCGTCCACCCTGCTGCTGCGGTTCCACCTCGACACGGGTCTCGTGGATGTCGTCGACGCCGGTTCCCCGCAGTTGTTCCGCCAGCGCGGTGGCACCGTCGAACTCATCGAACTGGAAGGCCAGTTGCCGCTGGGCATGTTCGAGGAGACCCAGTACGAGGAGCAGACCTTCCATGTCGCCCCGGGCGACCGGCTGGTCATCGTCAGCACCGGTGTGCACGGGGCGCGTTCGCCGGACGGCGGATTGTACGGGGAACGGACACTGCGGCGCACCATCAGCGCCTCGCGGCTCGCCACGCCGCACGAGACCGCCCGGGCCGTGGTCCACGGCCTCATCGAGCACTTCGGCAGCCACGATCTCGCCGCCGACGCCACGGTGGTGTGCCTGGACTGGAAGGGCCGCCCCGGCGCCCCGCGCACCGATGAACCGCCTCCGTCCACCCGCACATGAGCGCTTCACGTCGCCGTACCGTGGCCCCTGGCACATGAAGACAACGCATTACGGATTGACGAGAGCACATTGCGAAGTGAAAAGTGCGACGTAGCCGGGTAGACGCACACGTACCAGGCCGCCGGATGCCACTAGGAGGAGCGAGAGAGGGGCGGGTGTCTACCATGACCACGATCGGGGTAGTCGACAACCGTATGTCGTCGCTGCGTTGGGACAGAGCCTATGAAGCCCGTGATCCGAACGTCATCGCCGCCGCGCGGGACTTCGCCACGGAGTTCCTGGAGCATGCCCAGCGCACCATGCGGATGCGGCTCGACGATCGGGTCATCCAGGACGCCCAACTCGTCGTGAGCGAGCTGGTGACCAACACCAGCAAGTACGCCCCTGGACCGTGTGAGCTGAGCCTGGAGCTGGCACCCGGGGGAATCGAAGTCACCGTCTGCGACAGCAACCCCATCGCGCCTCGGCCCGCTCCGCAGGACCCGGACCGCGTGGGCCGGCACGGCCTGGAGATCGCGGCCGCGCTCTCCGAGTACCTGTACACGCGGCGTCACGAGGGCGGCAAGTCCGTCCACGCCCGCATAGCCCTGAGTTGACGCACACCGGAGGCGGGCATGCACCGGCCGTACGCCACCACGGGTCGGCGAACAACGCCGGCCCGCTTACCTCGCGGGTCTTTGGGTACGGCGCTAGGACGAACAACTGCCCGTACCGACTCCAGCGGAGAGATTTCCCGTGCCGTACCGTGATGGCGTCGTCCGCCGTGGGATAGCAGCGGTCCCGATGCGGACCGCCCCGATTCGCCGCGCGACGAACAGCCCTTGTGGAGGTTGAGTGGCCCATGGGCTTTGGCCAGAGTCCCGGGCCGCGTCCGGATGAATCCGCCGAGCGGATGTCCGGTCCCGTGCAGGAACTCGTCGCGGTGTGGTCAAGAGCCTTCCATCTCGCGGCGCCCCACGTGTCCACGTTGCAACTGCGCGCCCTGGAGGCCTTGGAGGACCGGCGCAAGCTCAATCTGACCGGTCTGGCGGCGGAGTTGGACATCGGCATGCCCACCGCGAGTCGGCTGTGCGACCGTCTGGAGGCGGCCGGTTTCCTCGAACGGTCCGTTCAGCCGCGCAACCGGCGGGAGGTACTGCTGTCGGTCACCGCGCAAGGCAGGCGGCTGCTCGATGACATAGCGGCGCGACGACGTCGAGCGCTGGCCGCTGTACTGACGGCGATGGACCCCGAAGAACGCGCCGCACTGGTGCGGGCGTTGCAGGCCTTCCTGGCCGCCTCCGTGACGGCGCGAACGTACGGATCGCGCGGCACCGGGAACGAGTAGGCACGCCGACCGGGGCCAAACACCCGTGGCGCACAGCGGATTCACTCGCGGAGCAGAGCGTCCAGGACGCGGTCGAAGACCCGCTTCGCGATCCAGCGAACGGGCCGGTCGAACACCGAAGGCAGCCACCGTACCCGTAGGTCTTCGCGCCACTGGATCCAGCAGCCGGTGCCGCGCGGGCACACCTCGATCGTGGCCCAGCCCGACACCACGGAACCCCGCTTCTCCAGACGGCAGAGGCCGCAGGTGCCACCAGCCGGTGGGTCCCACAGCACGACCTCCATGGGATCGTCGAACCCGATGGCGCCGACGCCGGTGCGGGCGGCGAACCTGGTGCCCACGCGGGTCGGCGGCGATGTCGTCACGACGACCCTGGTGAGCGGCATGTGCGCGCCGTGGCGCTCCCAACGGGTCAGTCGGCTCCAGGCCTCGCCGGTCGGCAGGGCCGAGCAGCGCTGGATCTGGAAGAGAACCACTGCACAGAGGATAGGCGCGCCGCGGCCCTACGGCCACGCGGGCCCGCATGGTCGACCACGGCCGTGCGGGCCCGCGTGCCCGGCCGCCGGGCTGGACGGCGCGATAGGGCGTCGGCGGGCCGACCCCGTCAGCGCTTGAACGCGTCCTTGATGTTCTGCCCGGCCTGTTTGAGTCCGCCCTCCAACTGCTCGCCCTTGCCTTCGCTCTCCAGGTAAGGATCACCGATGGCCTTGCCGGTGTCCTTCTTGACCTTGCCCTTGGCCCTCTTGACCGCGTGCTCGGCCTTCTTGCCAGCACTCATGGCCAGCTCCTTCCACGGCTCCCTTGGATCCCTCTTTGGGCTCCCCAAGCCACGTCTGCCCGTATGGCACCTTTTAAACAAAATGTCGCAGGTTTGATGTGTTTTGCCGCAGGGAAGCCGACCACTCGGTGACTGCCTGCAACGCAAGGGGTGAACCCGATGTCAACAGGGACCCTCATCGCCATCATCGTTCCCGTGGCGGCTGTGATCGTCATCGCCGCCTTGGCCACATCGCTCGTCATGCGTCGCCGTCGGCTACGGGAACGCTTCGGACCGGAGTACGAGCGGACGGTCGAGACCACTGACAGCCGCCGGGCCGCCGAACGCGACCTGAGCGCACGCGAGAAGCGCCACGACGCGCTGGACATCAAGCCCCTGGCTCCGGCGGCACGGGACCGGTACAGCGACAACTGGGTGCACGTGCAGGAGGAGTTCGTCGACCGGCCCGAAGACGCGGTACACGACGCTGATCGACTCGTGACGTCGCTGATGCACGACCGCGGCTACCCGACCGAGGGCTACGAGCAGCAGCTCAAGGACCTCTCCGTCGAACACGGCCGCACCCTGGAGCACTACAGGGCCGCCCACGAGATCGACGAGCGCAGCACTCGCCACCAGGCGACCACGGAGGAACTGCGAGGTGCCATGGTCCACTACCGGGCGCTGTTCGAGGAACTCCTCGGCGATGGCGGCCAGCAGCGTCCCGTCCGGGCATAGCGGGGGACCCCCGCCTGGTACGGAGAAGCCAGGAAGGCCGGACGTGGACGGAACGAGCACGGACCAGGAAAGAGCACAGACCATGCGACACGAAACAGACCCAGGTCAAAGCGGCCTCTCAACCGAGGACATCGCCGGAGCGCAGGAAGACACTGAGGACGTGGCCGCGCCGCCGACCGAGCAGCCCACCTACCCGGGTGAAGGCACCGAAATCGAGACGGGACGGGACGCGGAAGCCGGAACCGCCGCCCCCGAGAAGGCGGAAGCCGGAACCGCCGCCCCCGAGAAGGCGGAGCCCGCCACGGAGGATCTGCCCCAACTGCTCAACGAAGAGGACCAGGAGACCTTCCGGTCCCAGTGGCAGGAGATCCAGAACAGGTTCGTCGACGACCCCCGTGACGCCGTGCACTCGGCCGATGCCCTCGTCGCCGAAGTCATGCAGACTCTGGCGACGACCTTCGCCGAGTACAAGCAGGGCCTCGAAGGGCAGTGGAACCGGGGCGAACAGGTCAGCACCGAGGACCTGCGCACCGCGCTGCAACGCTACCGCTCGTTCTTCAACCGGTTGCTCAGCGCCTGAGTTGGGACGGCCCGGACGAGTACCCGGACGCCTCCTCCCGGCTCCGGCGGGAGCCACCCCTGCCAGACGATCACGGGTCGAGGCGTCGCGTCGCTGTATCTCCGAACACGGCAGGTGACGGAAGGATGGATGACGCGGGATTCGGCGCCTTGCTCCGCGAGTTGCTGGAGGAGTCGCACCACCTGCCGGTGGAGGGTATACCCGCCCTGGTGGCGCGGGCGGCCAGGGAACTGGGGCTGGACGAGGCCACCGTCTACCTGGCCGACGTGCAGCAGGAGCGGCTCGTGCCGCTGGGGACGGTACCGGACAGCAGCCAGGGCGGCCTGCCGGTGGACGCAACGCTGGCCGGCTGGGCCTACCGCACGGTCTCGTTGCGGGTGGCTGAGGACGGCCAGGAGGGACTGGCGGCCTGGCTGCCGATGATGGACGGAATCGAGCGGATCGGTGTCTTGGGCCTGCACGCCCGATCGCTGGACGGCACACTGCTGGGCCGCTGCCGGGCGCTGGCGTCGTTGACGACCCTGCTGCTGCTCTCCAGGAGCATGTACAGCGACACCTACCTGCAGGCGACACGCGCTCGGCCGATGCGTCTGCCGGCGGAGATGGTGTGGGCCTTCCTCCCGCCGCGGACCGTGGGCACCCGGCAGGTCACTTCCAGCGCCGTCATGGAACCGGCCTACGACATCGGTGGCGACGCCTTCGACCACTCGCTGTCCGACAAGGCGCTGGACGCCACGGTCATCGACGCGATGGGCCACGACCTGGCCTCGGGCCTGGCGGCGGCCGTCGGCCTCGCGGGCTGCCGGGTCGCCCGCCGCGCCGGCGGTGATCTGAAGGACATCGTGGAGACCATCGACCACGCCCTGGCACAGTGGCTCCCGCACCGCTACCTCACCGCGGTCTTCGCCCACCTCGACCTGGCCAGCGGTCAGCTCAGGTGGGCCAACTGCGGTCACCCGCCGCCGCTGCTCATCCGCGGCCAGCACGTCATCTCCGGCGCCCTGGAACACCACGCCGAGCTGCCACTCGGCCTGGGACCCGGCTACCCCGACGTGCCCCGCCGCATCCATCACGCCCAGTTGGAGCCCGGCGACCGCGTGCTGTTGCACACCGACGGCGTCACCGAAGCACGCTCCGGCACCGGAGAGGTGTTCGGGGAACGGCGCTTCACCGACTTCGTGATCCGCGCCATCGCCGCCGGTGAACCAACGCCCGAGGCGCTGCGCCGACTGCTTCACGCGGTGCTCGACCACCGGCGGGGGCAGCTCGACGACGACGCCACCATCCTGCTCTTCGAATGGCACCCGCCGTCGGCGGAACCCACGGACACATCAGGGATCCAGACCGCAACCCACCTACCCGGCAAGGGCGTCAGGGCCGCACCCGCGAACGGCTAGCGGTGTCGGCGCGGGTGCCGTCGTGCGGCGAGCCCGATCACGAGCGCCACCACGAACAGCAGCGCGGCTGACACCCCCGCGTCCGGCCACGGCCTGCCGTCCGACCAGTGCTGGACAAGCAGCGCGAGCGCGCCGCCCGCCATCGCGAGTCCGAGTAACCGTATCCACCACGTGAACTTCGACATGCCCCGCGCCTACCCGGCTCGAAGTCGTCGAGTCAGCTCGCGAACCATCCTGCCCCCGGAGGACATAGGTCATCGACTCGCGGGAAGGCTGCAGCACACGGGGTATGCATCGTGTCACCCTGGGCGAGCTGGTGCTGTGATCCGTCCGACCTGGAGGTTTGCGAACATGCCGATTTGGCAGGACGCCGCGGACTCGAACCGGTGGCCGGGCAGCGCCTTTCCGCTCGGAGCCACCTACGACGGGAGCGGCACCAACTTCGCCGTCTTCTCCGAGGTGGCCGAGAAGGTCGAGCTGTGCCTGTTCGACGAGCGGGACGGTGAGGAACGCGTCGAACTCAGGGAAGCCGACGGCTTCGTCCACCACATCTACCTGCCCGATGTCGGCCCCGGTCAGCGGTACGGATTTCGCGTCCACGGCCCCTACCAGCCGGGCCGGGGACACCGGTGCGATCCCAACAAGCTGCTGCTGGACCCCTACGCGAAGGCGATCGAGGGGGACGTCGAGTGGAACGAGGCGGTCTTCCCCTACCGTCTTGGCGCGCCGCACCGACGGAACAACGCCGACTCCGCCCCCTACGTGATGAAGTCGGTGGTGACGAACCCGTACTTCGACTGGGGGCATGACCACCGGCTACAGATCCCCTACCACGAAACGGTGATCTACGAGGCCCACGTGAAGGGCCTGACGCGGACCCACCCGGCCATTCCCGAGAACATCCGGGGCACCTACGCCGCCATGGCGCATCCGGTGATGCTGGATTACTTCACCGAACTGGGCGTCACCGCCATCGAGTTGATGCCGGTCCACCAGTTCGTCCAGGACCACCATCTGAAGCAGCAGGGCCTGTCCAACTACTGGGGCTACAACACGATCGGATTCTTCGCCCCGCACAACGCCTACTGCTCCTCGGGCCAGCGAGGCGAACAGGTGCAGGAATTCCGCTACCTGGTCAAAAGCCTGCACGAAGTGGGCATCGAGGTCATCTTGGACGTGGTCTACAACCACACGGCGGAGGGCAACCACCTGGGCGCCATGCTGGCGTTCCGCGGACTGGACAACGCCGCCTACTACCGGCTGTCCGACGACCCCCGCTACTACTGGGACACCACGGGCACCGGTAACAGCCTGCGCATGGACCATCCGTTCACCCTGCAAATGATCATGGACTCGTTGCGGTACTGGGTGGACGAGATGCACGTTGACGGCTTCCGCTTCGACCTGGCGGCCACCCTGGCCCGGCAGTTCCACGACGTGGACCGGCTGTCCTCCTTCTTCGACCTGGTCCAACAGGATCCCGTCATCTCCCGGGTCAAGCTCATCGCCGAGCCCTGGGACGTCGGCGACGGCGGTTACCAGGTGGGGAACTTCCCGTCGCTGTGGACCGAGTGGAACGGAAAGTACCGCGACTGCGTGCGTGACTTCTGGCGGGGCGAGGGCGGCACCCTGGGGGAGTTCGCCTCCCGCCTGACCGGTTCGTCGGACCTCTACCAAAGTGACGGACGCCGACCGTACGCCTCCGTCAACTTCGTCACCGCCCATGACGGATTCACCCTCCGCGACCTGGTCTCCCACAACGACAAACACAACGAGGCCAACGGCGAGGGCAACCGCGACGGGGAGAGCCACAACCGCTCGTGGAACTGCGGGGTGGAAGGGCCGACCGACGACCGGGAAGTACTCGCCCTGCGCGCCCGCCAGCAACGCAACTTCCTGGCCACGCTCATGCTGTCCCAAGGCGTGCCGATGCTCTCCCACGGGGACGAGCTCGGCAGGACCCAGCACGGCAACAACAACGCCTACTGCCAGGACAACGAGCTGTCCTGGGTGGACTGGTCGGCGGTCGCCGAGGGTAGCGCGATGCTGGAGTTCACCCGGGAACTCATCGCGTTCCGCAGGAACCACCCGGTGTTCCGGCGGCGGCGGTTCTTCCAGGGCATCGCGGTGCGCGGTGGTGGGGACGGCCTGTCGGACATCGCCTGGTTCACTCCGGCGGGTCGTGAGATGACCGACGAGGACTGGGACGCGGGGTTCGCCAAGTCGTTGACGGTCTTCCTCAACGGGCAGGCCATCTCCGAGCCGGACCCGCGCGGTCGCCGCATCCAGGACGACTCGTTCCTACTGCTGTTCAACGCCCACCATGAACCGCTCACCTTCACGGTGCCGCTCGGCCTGGGGGCATGGTGGAGCGTGGCCGTGGACACGGCCATCCCCTATGTGGAATACCGATCGCTGATCAAGTCCGGTACCGAGGTGGAGGTCGAAGCCCGAGCCCTCCTGGTGCTGCAACAGTCCCGGCAGGAATGAGTACCACGCCGCTCCAGCGCCGGGTCCCGAGCGCCTTCCGCCCCGCTCTTGCCGAGCAGTGGGTGTGGCGCCACACTGCTCAGCAACAGTCCGCACTCACGAAGCTCCATCCGTCGTCGAACTCGGGCGCCCGCCAAGCGCGTTGGACAAAACGTCGTGCACGCAGCGCTCGCCACGAACCGTGCTGGGAACCAGGTTTCGAACCCATGTCGCAGATGCCCGAGCCGCGCAGAGGAGCCGCACGGTGACGACGACACGTGTCGCTGGTGATGAGCACACCAACGGCCAAGACCAGCGACTGCGCCGCCGACTGGGGTTCTGGCAACTCACCGCCATAGCCTTCGGCGGCGTGATCGGCTCGGGCTGGCTGCTCAGCCCGATGCATGCCGCCCGCACCGCCGGCCCCGCGGCGCTGCTCACCTGGATCGTGGGCGGCCTCGCCCTCGTTCTGATCGCGCTGGTCATGGTCGAGTTGGCCGCCTCGATCCCGGAGACCGGCGGGCTGGTGCGGTGGCCCCTCTACACCTCAGGACGGCTCGTCGCGACATTGGTCGGTTGGGGCATCTGGGTTTCGTACGCCACCAACCCGCCGAGCGAGTCGGCCGCGGTGCTGCAGTACGCCAGCCACTACATCCCGAACCTGTACCGTGCCGGCCACCTCACACCACTCGGCATGGTGGCCGGACTGGCGCTCATGGCGGCCTTCGTCGCGGTGAACTGGTTCGGCGTACAACTCTTCGCCCACGTCAACCTCGCTGTCACCGTGGCCAAGTTCGCCATTCCCGTGCTGACCGTGGTGGCACTGCTCGCATCCGGTTTCGACGGCCACAACTTCACCGGGCACGGCGGCTTCGCGCCGTACGGGTATGCCGCACCGCTGTCCGCGATCGCCACCGCCGGAGTCATCTACGCCTACACCGGCTTCCAGGGCCCCATCGACCTGGCCGGAGAGGCCCGCAACCCGCGCCGCGACATCCCACGCGCGGTGATCACGGCACTGCTGCTCTCCATGGCCCTCTACCTCGTCCTGCAGATGGTCTTCATCGCCGCCGTGCCCGCCGGGAAGCTGGGCGGTGGCTGGCACGGCGTCAACTTCAACTCCCCGTTCGCCGAACTCGCCACCTCACTCAACCTGACCTGGCTGACCTGGGTCCTCTACGCCGATGCCATCGCCTCGCCGGTCGGTTCCGCACTCGTCTTCACCGCGGAGACCAGCCGGGAGGCCTACGCCCTGGGCAAGAACCGGCTGTTGCCCGCCGCCGTGGCCAGAGTGCACGCGGGCTCCGGGGTGCCGCGACGCGCACTCTTGGTGAACTTCGCCATCGGCGTTGCCTTCCTGCTCCCCTTCGGCAACTGGCAGTCCATCGTGGCGGCCACCAGCGTGCTGGGCCTCTTCGCCTACTCCATCAGCGTCGTCGCCGAGGCCTCGGTACGGCGGGTGGACCCCGGACGAATGGCCAACTGGGTACGCGGCACCCGCTGGTTCGCCCCCGCGGCCTTCGTGATCGCCACCCTCATCTTCTACTGGGCGGGCTGGCACGAACTGCGCGTCGCCCTTCCCGTACTCTTCCTGTCCGCGCTGCTGTACGCGTACCAGCAGATCCGGCGGGAGCGCGACCTCGCCGACCTGACCGCCGGGCTCTGGCTGGTCGGCTACCTGGTGGCGCTGCTGCTGTTCTCCTGCCTCGGCAGCTTCGGAGGCTCGCGGGTGATCCCCGCACCGTGGGACTCCGTCGCGGTGGCAGCCGTCGGGCTGGCGGCGTATCTGCGGGCGCTGCACGATTCGGCGCGCCACCTCGCCGTGCATCCGCTACCGCACGGATAGCCGGGACCGCGGTTGCGCGACAGTCAGGCGGGGACGGACTCCCGGGCATGGCCGTGCGCCCGCTGGGCGAAGGCACGAGCCGGTGTGCCGGTGGCATCCTCCGCGTCGGCATCGGGCCGGCCGCCGTCGCGACGAGGATGACAGGCGGCCGAGAGGCGGTGCTGGTATCCGCGCCGAACCCGTCTGAACGGCCGAGGAGGCGATCACCCGCGGTGGAGGCAACGCTCCAGTTCTGCGAGGTCGTAGAAGTAACTGCCCCTGGCCACGGGCCTGCAGGAAGCCTTGAACGCGGTTTCCCTCTCGTTGTAGAGCATCCGCACGAGGTGTTCGGTGCCGCCGCCGTCGCGGGGCCCCGCGTACACATCCCACTGCACGTTCGCGGCCATCGGTGCCACTCTCGCACCACGCCAGGGGTTGTTCCGGTAGGTGTACGGCCGAGACGGGTCCGCTGCCCTGGTGCTGCCGGGTAGCCCCAGCAGCACGGCCAGGGGCTCGATCTCCTCGGCGTGGGTGAACCGCAGCACCGCGCCTTTGCCACTGGTGCCGCTCGCCTTCGCCTCTGCCTGCCTGAAGAGGTCGTCGAGCAGGACGTTCGCCATCTTGTAGGTGATCGTGCGCCCGCGGAAGGCGGGCCCCTTCTCGTAGAACTCCTCGGCGTCGTCCAGGTACGCGAACCACTCGGCGTCGCGTGCCGGGAGGAAGGCGTCGAGGTCCGAGTTCGGGGTCTCGATTCGCAGATCGGGCGCGACGCTGTACAGCTCGTACAGCGAGCGGGAGAAGTCGATCTGGTCCGCCGTGCTGGTCGCCGCCACGAAGTCCGGGCCGAACAGCCGCGAGAACACGTCCTTGGCCGCTCGGGCCGTGCGTGGCTCGCCGTCGATACGGGTGAGGGTGGCCCCCAGCTCCGGGTCATGGGACAGGTAGGCCTGGTAGTCGGCGTTCTGCGGCTGTTTGTGGAAGTACAGCAGATCCTTGTCGGCGACCGGCTTGCGTATCAGCCCGACCAGGCCCGGATCACCCTGGACCAGGCCGCTGGTGAAGGCGTTGGCGCTGGCCACGGTACGGGGAACGCCGGAGGTCTCCACCTCGATCGGCTCTCGCCGGTTGCGGATCGTGCGGAAGAGCGAAGGCAGGCGGCGCTCCATGCGCAGCGCGGTCTGCCGCTGCTCCCGGGCACCGAGCCCGGAGAGGTTGCCGTAGCCGATCGAAGCGGCGCCAGTCAGCAGCGATCGTATTCGCGGGGCGAGTTGGGCACCGAGTGGGGTCAACGCGCTCTGCCTCGCGGCACTGTTCAGCACCGCGACCACCGAATCGCCGTCATCGCTGTCGGTCATCGCGCGGGAACCATGGCGTGAGACGGTCTCGGTGAAGATCGGGGTGAAGCCGTGGGGCGGGCGCTGGTAGTCGCCGAGTCCCTCCTGCGGAGCGTACGGCGTCTTCGTGGAGAGGAACTGCCACTCGGCGTGTGCGTGGCGGACATCCTGGGCGAAGGCGTGGCCACTTACGAGGGCGACGGACGCCAGCAGGGCTACGGCGGTGGCGACAGCAGAGCGCTTCACGGCGGGTTCCTTCGAGGAGGCGAGGGGCGGTGGACCTGACGACCTCACAGGCGACTCATAGGAGCCTCACAGCCGTGTTCGAACCCGCCCTGGCTTCCAACGGAGCTACGGGTGAGGTGTGGGTGAACTCGGGAGCCGTCCCGGACGCCCGGACGGTCCTGGTGCGTCCGCGGGCAGCGGCGCGACTGACGACTGAGTGGCGCCGGTCAACGCGCCTGCGAACCTCGTGGCGCTAACAGGACATTGGGGGCTGCGGCGATGTTTAGCGTCCGCCAGATGGGTAGGAGGCTACTCAATTGTCGAACAACAACTGTTCATCGACTAGCAGGAGGCAAGGAGAATGTCGGTCCAGCTCGCTCACCAGCAGGTCGGCGCCAAGGGTGACGATGTCGTGGACAGTTCCAGTAGCGAGGACGCGTACTGTCTTGACGCGCTCGTCGAGGGACGGGCGACCACCGCGGAGGTTCGGCAGGTCAGCAAGGCGATGTTCGAGCGTCTTGAGGTCCTGGAGGAGGGGACCGAGGAGTACCAGTACGTTCGCAACACGCTCATCGAGTCGAACATGACGCTGGTGCGGTTCGCGGCCAGGCGGTTCTCCCACCGCGCGGACCAGATGGAGGACATCCTCCAGGTCGGGACGATCGGGCTGATCAAGGCCGTCGACCGGTTCGATCCCGCCTACGGCGTCGAGTTCCCCACGTTCGCCATGCCGACGATCATCGGGGAGATGAAGCGGTTCTTCCGTGACACGAGCTGGTCGGTGCGGGTACCGCGTCGTCTGCAGGAACTGCGGATCGACATGGCCAAGGCGACCGACGCCCTCGCCGCGGAGCTCGACCGCGCGCCGACCGTCGCCGAACTCGCCGAGCGCCTGGGCATCAGCGAGGAGGAGGTGCTCGAGGCCCAGGTCGCGGCCAACGCCTACACAGCCTCGTCCATCGATGCCCAGTCCGACGATGAGGACGAGGAGGGCACCTCGTGGATCCAGCGTCTTGGCGTGGAGGACCCCGCCCTGGAAGGGGTGGAGAACCTCACGGCCCTCAAGCCGCTCATCGCCGAACTCCCCGATCGCGAACGCGCCATCCTGTCCATGCGGTTCGGCTCCGACATGACCCAGAAGGAGATCGGCGAAAAGCTGGGTATCTCCCAGATGCACATCTCCAGGCTGCTGTCCCGGACACTGACCCGGCTGCGCACCCGGCTCCTCAGCGAGGTCTGAACTGAGCCGGAACAACGGCACCACCCGGATGGGGGCGCCTGCGCTCCAGGCGACGCGCTGGAGAAGCCCGCAGCCCGAGAGGAGAAGGGGCGGTGGGAACCGGGCGAAAAGCACCGGTGAACACTGACCGGGAGTACCCAGCCGGGCGCGGCGGCATCAGCGGTGCCGCCGCGCCCGGCCGAAGGCGGCCGTCACGTGTTCACGGCTCCTTACAGGTCCTGGACCCGGCGGCCCGTCGCGGAGGCGAAGCCCAGCCAAGTGTGCCGGTTGCCCGCCCAGCACCAGCCGATCTTGGGGGCGTTGCGGCGCTCGCGGCCGTCCCGTCCGGTGCCGTTGCTGATCCAGATCGCAGGGGTGCGGGCATCCAGGGCGCCGTTGGCTTTGCGCAGCCGGGAGCCGATGGTCATGAAGCAGTGGTTGCGCTCCAGGACGGCGGGCTGCTGCATCACCCAGTGGACACCCTCAGTGAGCAGCAACGGGGTGCGGGCCTCCGCGGTGAGGGCGGGCAGCGCCTCGTTCGGGCTCCAGTTGGCCATTTGGTCGCCGCGGTCGAGGCCGGTGAGGAGGTAGAGCGGGGCGTCGGGCAGCGAGACCGTGTCGAGTGGGGCGAAGAGGTCGACGTCGGGCATGTCGGTGACCACGAAGCCCGGCTTGCCGTCGTGGCGGAGCAGCGGCGCGAGGGCAGAAGCAGGAGCGTGGTCCGGGTGCACAGCGAGCAGGGCGCCGTCGCCGCCCGCAGGGGCCTCGGCGGCCGCGGCGAAGGAAAGAAGTTCGGTAGCGGGCAGCCCGGCGATCTCGTGCACTCCCAGCTCGATCAGTCGCTCGGCCTGCACGCTCAGAGCCGGGAGTACGGGAAGAACGGTGGATGTGGCGGACGTGGTCTCGGACACGATGCTCCAGGGGTAGCGACGTGGACGGGCCCACAGGCAACGAGGCGCCCCGCCGGATCATTCCCGCCGCCGCCCCCCGCCGAGACACAACGACATATGCAGGGTGGACCCGCGCGCATCGGAAACTCCTGGCAGCGCTCACTGCCTGATGATGCGATTCCGCTTCACCACGCGCCCTACCGCGAGAAGGAGAGCGGAGGCGGCGGTCACCAGGAACACGGCGCACGCCACCGCGAGGAGCCACAGCAGGCCCTTGACCATGAAGCCGATGAGACCTGCCACGACGCAGGCCAGAACCACTGCGAGAACCGCCGTACGCATTCTTGCCCCACCTCCTGGTATCGCTCGTCCCCGGCCCTACCGGCGTGCCAGACGCCGACCGCCCGGGGTCTCGGCTGGTGTGTACTCCAGCCCGTAGTGGTTGTACACATCGACCTCGGCCTCAACCGGAAGCACACCGCCTGGCTCAAGTGCCGGCGCCTTCCGCACCAACGCCGCGGAGTAGGCGACCCTCACGTGCCGGGGAGCCACTGTCGCGCCGCGCAGTGGTACGAAGGCGTGTCGCTGGCTGGTGAGTAGGCCGAGTTTGACCACCGCGAAGACCGGTTCGTCCGAGGATGTGTCGACGTAGACGTCCGCGAGGCGCCCCACCCGGTGTCCCTCGGGGTCGACGACCTCCTCGCCCAACCAGTCGATGATCGACTCCGCGTTGACGCTCATCTGCCCGCCCGCCCTTCGCCCGGCACGCGACTCACCGTGTCGGCGTCCTTCCCGCACGGATCCCTACGGCAGCGCCTGCCCGATATCTCGCGACCGACACCATCCCCTGCACCCGATGCTGGTGACGAGAGGGTGTGCGAGCCGTCCGTCGAACTGGGTTCAGCCCGGGGGAGGTTGAGCGATGGGGCCCGGGTCGGCCACCCATACGCGGACAAGTACGCATGGCCAACTGGCTGTGAACGGTGAGTGAATGCCGATGGCTTCGTGACCTCCTGCTCAGCGGCGGCCCCCTGCTCGTGGTGGTCCCCGCGCGCTGTGAAGTGCCGTGTGACGAGTTGACTTTTGCCGCGACGTTGGTATGTCGGGCGGCAACACGGGCAGCAGTGCTCCCATCGCGGACGGACTCGGAATTCCAGGGAGATGCTGATGGGCCGAACGGATGACTGCTCGCTGAATCGCCGTGGGCTGCTCGCCAAGGCCGGCGCGGTGGCGGCCGGTGGCGTTGCCGCGGGGCTGGCGGGCCCGCTGGCCGCAGCGCCCACCGCGACCGCCGCCGCGGCCGGACCGCAGGCCACGGCGTTCGGGCCGGTGGCTGTCCGGCCTGGCGACCGGCGGTACGCCAGCTTGTTGCTCGGCGACAACTTCCGGTTCGTTGGCCGCCCGGAGGAGATCCGTGTGGCCGGGTCCACGGATCAGGTGTTGCGTGCCGTCTCGGACGCGGTGCGTTCCGGGCGGCGGATCGCGGCGCGTAGCGGCGGGCACTGTTTTGAGAACTTCACCGCCGATCCCGCGGTGCGGTTGTTGTTGGACCTCTCCCCGATGGACGCGGTCGGATACGACGCCGAGCGGGGCGCGTTCGCCGTGCAGCCGGGGGCCACGCTCGGGCATGTGTATCGGACGTTGTTCAAGGGCTGGGGCGTGACGATTCCGGCGGGTGGTTGCCCGGAGGTGGGTGCTGGCGGGCACTTCGCGGGTGGCGGATACGGGCCGCTGTCGCGGCGGTACGGCTCGGTGGTGGATCACCTGTACGGGGTGGAGGTGGTGGTCGTCGACCGTGACGGTACCGCCCGTGTGGTGGTGGCCACCCGCGAGCCGGACGACCCGAACCGTGACCTGTGGTGGGCGCACACCGGCGGTGGCGGCGGGAACTTCGGCGTGGTCACCCGATACTGGCTGCGCTCGCCCGGCACCACCGGCACCGACCCGTCACGGCTGCTGCCGCCAGCACCACGCAACGTGCTGGAGTGCGTGGTCGTCTGGAACTGGGACCGGCGCATGACCGAGCGGGCCTTCACCAGACTGCTGCGCAACTTCGGTGACTGGCACGAGCACAACAGTGCGCCCGGCTCGCGGTACACGGGCCTGTACGCGATCCTGATGCCTATGCACCGGGTCTCCGGAAGCATGCAGATGACCGTGCAGATCGACGCGGACATCCCGAACGCCAACGACCTGGTGACCGAGTTCCTCTCCGCGGTCACCGCCGGAACCGGTCTGAGCCCGACGCTCAACACGCGGCAGACCGCGCCGTGGCTGCACCCCACGACCTGGCCGGGCACGGGGGAGGCCGGTGACGTGGCCACTCGCCGCTACAAGCTCAAGGCAGGTTATCTGCGACGCTCCTTCACCGACCGCCAACTCGGCGCGATATACCAGCACTTGACCGACTCGTCGAAGAACTCGACCAGGGGAATGCTGCTCATCGGGTACGGCGGCCGGGTCGGTGCGGTGCCTTCAACGGCCACGGCGGTCGCCCAGCGGGACGTGGTCATGAAGGCCGTGTACCAGACGATCTGGTCCGACCAGGCCGACGACGCGGCCAACCTGGCCTGGATCCGGGACTTCTACCGCGACGTGTACGCCGACACCGGCGGGGTTCCCGTGCCCAACGAGGTCAGCGACGGCTCGTACATCAACTACCCGGACGTCGACCTGGCCGACCCGGCGTGGAACACCTCGGGCGTGCCGTGGCACACGCTCTACTACAAGGACAACTACCCACGCCTGCAACGGATCAAGGCTCGTTGGGACCCGCGCAACGTGTTCCACCACGCCCTGGCGATCGAACCGGCCAAGTAGCCGATCGGCGGTAGTACAGGGGCTGGCAGACCCCCGACGTGCCGCCGCTCATGTCACGACATCGGCGATGTCACTTCGGATTGGTCGTCTCTGTGCGCGGTGCGGGACCGGGACCGGGGTGAGACGAGGGCGCGAGCCGCCTGTCGGCGGGTATGGCGCCGGAGCACGGGAAGCGGAGCGAGCCGGCGTAAGCGGCATACGGGAGTCGGGTTCGTACCGCCGGGACCTCAGAGGGGTTGGGCGGGGTAGGAAGGCGTTGCCGAAGCGCAGCAGAGCGGAGCGGCTCGCATGGGCGAGGCCGGTGTCGAGATCGCCCAGGACGCGCTGGCCACAGCGTTGTTGTGCCGTCTCGGCGGAACCTGGCCCACCTGGTGTACCGGGGTGCGCACCGCTCCGTTCCGCGCCCACGCGTGGGTCGAGGTCGGTGGCGTACCCATGGGGGAACCCGTCCCGGCTGGCTACTACACCCCGACCCTCAAGGTTCCGCCTCGTACACAGCCATGACAGCGGCCGTCCTTCGCTGCGCCGACTTCAGGCGGGCAGGCTGCCGAGCCAGTCGGTCAGGAGCCGGTTGACCTCGGTTGGACGCTCCTGCTGGATCCAGTGGCCGCAGTTGTCGAGGATGTGGGAGGAGACAAGGCCAGGCAGCGTGACGGGATAGGCGTTGATCGCCTCGGCCATCCACGTGGTGGAGGCATCCAGGCCGCCGCCGATGAACAGCGACGGCTGCGTGATGGGGGCACCGTCGAAGTCAGCGAGGTCCTCCCAGTCACGGTCCATGTTCCGGTAGCGGTTCAGCGCGCCGGACAGCCCCGTACGCTCGAACTCTCCGGCGTAGACGTCGAGATCGTCCTCGCCGAGCCAGTTGGGCAGCCGGTCTGCGGGAAACCGGTCGCGTAGCGTCCCGCCCGCGCTGACGAAGTGCGGGTCCGCGGCGCTCGTTGGGGGCATCGTGTCGGCGGACAGGGCCGCGTAGAAGCCCGCGAGCCAGCCGCGCACATCGGGCTCGATCTCCGCCTCGGCGCGACCGGGCTGCTGGAAGTAGGAGACGTAGAACTCGTCGTTCCCGCCCATCCGCTCGAAGATCTGACTGGGCCGCGGGCCGCCGCGGGGAGCGTAGGGAACGCTCAGCAGCCCGACCGCACGGAAGACCTCCGGCCTGAGCAGGGCGGAGTTCGCGGCGATCGTCGCGCCCCAGTCGTGGCCGACGACCACCGCCGACTCCTCGCCCAGCGCGTGCACCACCGCGGCGTTGTCATCCACCAGATCGAGCATCCGGTACGCGGCCGTCCCGCCAGGCTTGGAAGAACGGCCGTATCCGCGGACATCAATGGCGACCGCGCGATACCCGGCCGCAGCCAGTACCGGCAGCTGATGGCGCCAGGAGTACCAAGACTCCGGGAAGCCGTGCACGAGCAGCACCAGTGGCCCGTCTCCCTGCTCCACCAGGTGGACCCGGCCTGCCGGAGAGGCGACCAGGCGGTGCGTGGCATCCGTAAGCTGCTTCGGCATGGGTCCTCCAGGACTGTTGGTCGGCTGTGGGCCACACCGCAGCGACTCGCTGGTGCATGGCTCAGCGCCGATCATGCGACGTACGAGTGGGCGACGACGAGACTCCTTGCCGGTTCAGCAAGAAACTGCACGACGCACGCTCACGGGCTGGGTCAGGCGGCGGGGTTTGGTCCAGTGGCTGACCGCGCACAGCCGCAATCCGCCCTCCCCGGTGCCTTGTTCGAGCCAGCCTGCCATCTCCTGCGAGCCGCGAGCGGGGCGTCTCTACCGCAGAGAGCAGTCAAGCGGTCAACCCGCGCTGCTCGGTGCGGTTCGCAGCAGTCCCTGATTGCGCGTGCGGGGAGTTGCTCGTCCGTTTTCCCGAAGGTGCCCTGGGGGGCTCATGAACTGACCGCCGAACGGGTGTAATTCCCCGAACGGGGCATTTTCAGCAGGGCGGGAGGCGTCTACCCGCATACCGTGGCGGATCAGTCGTTTGTGACCCCCATGAGGAGCGTGGCGTGAAGAAGTTGCAGAAAGCTGTCGTTGTGACCGCCGTTGCCGGAGGAGTCCTGGCCAGTGGCAGCGGCCTGGCATTCGCTGACTCCGTTGCGAGCGGAGCGGCGGTCGGATCGCCGGGCGTCATCTCCGGTAACGTCATCCAGGTCCCGATCAACGTCCCGATCAACCTGTGCGGCAACAGCATCGACATCATCGGGCTCCTCAACCCGACGTTCGGGAACACCTGCATCAACTCGTGACCAGTCGCTGACCACCGAGCTGCGGCATCACGACGACCGGTTCCGGGCAGCCGCGCCGGAACCGGTCTTTTCGCTTGCCCGGCTCGCTCGTACGGGCGTCGCGGCTCGGCCTCCGGCGGCCGCCGCGGCGCGGACGGCGTTGAGCGGAGCGGCGCACCGACGCGGAGCCGGTGCACGAGGTCGGGGCTGGCGATGAAAAGTGTCCCGGACGAGAGGAGGTCGGCCAACACTTCATCCACCAGGCGCCGTTGGCGGGTCAGCCGTTACGCGGGGATCAGCGAGGCAGTTTCACGCAGTTGGCGGTGCAACTCGCGATGGGTGGTCCCCGCGGGCAGCCATTGTTTGCGCAGCTTCGCGACGCATGTGTAGTTCGTGTCGCAGACGTTCGCCAGCGGCGACTCCGCGGCCTGTGTCACCAGTTGGTACGCGTCGAGGCGGGACAGCCCGAAGTCGCGGTTGAGCCAGTCGACCAGGTCGAGTTGGGCGATCCGGAAGGCGTCTTCGAGCGGACGGGCGGAGCCGGTGGAGATGATGTGGGTGTCGGATTCCAGCCGCGGCCAGGGCGTGGTGACGCCCTTGAGGAGTTCGACGATCACCACGGTGTTCATCGCGCACTCCACCGCCACCCCGCACGTCTCGCCCTCGCCCTGCCGCGCATGCCCGTCGCCCAGACTCAGCATCGCGCCCGCCACGTTGACGCCGAGGAAACACGTCACGCCAGACCGCATCTCGGGGGTGTCCATGTTGCCGCCGTGCGCGTCGGGGACAAGGGCGGAACGCACCTCCAGTCCGGCGGGTGCGACCCCGACCGTGCCGTGCATCGGATCCATCGGCAGTTCGATCTGGATGCCGCTGTCGCGGGCGCTGAACAGGCAGGTACGACGTGCACGGTCAAGTTCCCACATCCAGACGACCTCGGGCAGCGGCTCCTGCAGTGATGCGGTGGTGTGGGTCGAGGTGAGCGCACCGAACAGCGGCACGGTCGTGGAGGCGGCCCAGTCGCGCGCGGGTTCGATGGACACGAAGTGCACGGCCACCGTGTCTCCCGGCTCGGCGCCTTCCACGTAGAACGGGCCGGTCTGCGGGTTGAGGAACGGGAACTCGCACACACGCGAGACCAGATCCTTCTCCGACCGGACGCGCCCGGCGAAGCAGTCTTCGGTGTACAGCCGCAGTACCGTCCCCGGCTTGATGTGCGTCAGCGGCGGTACGCCGCCGAACGTCCAGGCGAACTGGTCCGGTTCGGGCCGCACGGTCACGATCTTCGGATCGCTCATTCGGGTGCCGCTCCACTTCTGTGAGGGGTTCGCTGTTCCTCGTCCTGGGCATGGACCCGTCCGACCAAGGCAAGCCGCTGCGGATGGCGCCGCCGCAACACGAGCAGCACGCCCGTACCCAGCAGCATCCACACTCCCACCACCGCACCCGCGTACGACACGGGCGCGGCCAGCTTGGCTACGAACCGGAAGACGGGAAGTCCAGCCGCTGTCAGCAGGGCAGGTACGAAGGCGGCGATGCCCAGGACCGGGAACAGCAAGTGCGGTACGAGGCGCAACTGCGCGCGTCGCCTGCGTAGGAAGAAGCCCGCACAGGCGAGGTTCACCACGATGTAGACACCGATGACGACCGTCACGATGATGGTCGCGACAAGGTAGAAGGCCGTGGTGGGGCCGTATCCGAACCCCAGGCCCAACGCCACCGCCAGTGCGACAGCGCACTGGGCACCGACGGCCACCACGGGGGAGCGGTGCCGGGGGTGCACGACGGCCAGTGCGCGAGGCAGTACCCCGACGCGCCCGAACGCGAAGGCCGTACGTGTCGCGGTGGTGACGCCGGCGTTGGCATTGCCCACACAGGAGTTGACGACGGCGAGGAACACCAGCACCCACATCAGCCCGAACGACGCCCGCGCCACCCCGTCCCAGGATGCCGCCCCCTCTGCCCCGAACGAGGCGAACCGGTCGGGCCCGTAGAAGACGGCCATGGCATACGTGGTGAACACATAGATGCCTCCGACTCCCAATGCGGCGAAAAGCACCGCCAGGCGCACGGTGTGACGTGGCCGGTGGGCTTCCTCGGCAAGTGGGGCGGCGGACTCGAAGCCCGCGAAGGCGAGGATGCAGTAGACCGAGCCGGCCAGGACGCCACCGGCGCCGGAGAACCCTGGCGCGGTGTGCGCGGTGGTGAAGACGGACCAGGTGTTGTGGGCTCCGGCGCGTACGGTGAGCAGCACCGCGAGGAGAAGGAAGACGGCGATCTCGAAGAGGCCCAGGGCGGTGCCGAGTCGGGCGGCGGCCCGGATGCCGTACACCCCTGCCACGGTGATGACCGCCGCCCCGGCCAACGCCCATGGCCACCACAACTGGGCCGGGTAGCCAGCCCATTGGCCATGGAGGCTCCCGGCCATCGTGAAGCCGAGTTGAAGCAGCAGCATCGGGGCGACCAGTGCCTCCACGAACACATAGGCCCAGGCAACCAGGAACCCTACTGCGGAGTGCAGGCCCTGGGCGCTGTACGTGGCCACCGAACCGGCGTCGGGAAGGTGGCGGGCCAACTCGCCCACACACGAGGCGGTCAGCAGACAGCCGATGAGCGCGACCAGCACGGACAGCGGAAGGCTGCCGCCGGCGAAGGCCGCGCCACCGGGGATCGAGGCCACGACGGCGGCCCCCGGGGCCATGGCGGTGATGCTCTGGAACAACACCTCGCGCACGCCCACCGCGTCACGCCGCAGCCCGGCTTCGCCACCATCCTGCCGGTCCGTCACCATCCGTTGCTCCTCAGGCGTTGCCCGCAGTGGTGATCGCGTGTCGCGGAGGCCAGGGTAGGTGCGTGAACGGTGTGGTGGAAGAGGGCGAGATGACGATGGCTTGAGCGGCCCGCGTGCCCAGGGTTCCGCTTGTCGCTTGAATTCAACTCCCCGAAATTACTGGCGATTTTATGGCTGAAAAGCTTCGACCCACGTCCCAAAGATTCCTCGGTTTTGTCTTGGATTCGACAGGATTTTGCACGCCCATGGTTGTTCGGGCAAGATCAATCCGGAGCTGCCGACCGCGTCACGGCATTCGTACGCATACCCATGGAGCCTTCATGCGCACTTCACTGCCCGGCCTCAAGGCGCCCGACGACCCGATGCCCGCAGCGGTGCTTTCTCTTACGGTGACGAGCGGAATGCTGGATGCGATCAGTTTCCTGAGCCTGGGCAACGTCTTTGTCGGCATGATGACCGGCAACGTCATGGTGGTGGGCTTCGCTCTCGGGGGAGCGCCGCACTTATCCGATCCCGCTCCGTTGCTGGCCGTCGCCGGGTTTGTGGCGGGTGTCGCTACGGCAGGTGCCGCTTTCCGTGTCGCGCCGGGTTGCCGGCGTTGGCTGTTTTCCGCTCTGGCGGGTGAGATTTCCCTGCTCGCGGTGACCACGGCAGTGGCGTTCCTCGCTCCCGACTCGCGGATGGGCCGCAACGCTTGCGTCGTGCTCTTGTCGACGACCATGGGCATCCGTTGTGCCGTCATTCGCCGCATCGGCGTCCCCGAACTCCGTGCGACCTTCGCGTTCACCGGTGCCCTTGTCGCGCTGGTGCACGACGCCTGCGCCGGCACCGGCGCCCACGCCTCCCGCCGGTTCGGCATCATCGCCGCCATGACCTTCGGCGCTGCTGTCGGTGCGGCAACCGTCATCCAACTCGGTCTCGGCTGGTCGCTGCTGGCCACCTCCCTCGCCGTCGCGGCCATCACGTTCGCCCTCCGGTTACATCCACACCTCAACCGGAACGACAGCTTCTTTGGGCTCGATGGGGTTGGGAGCTGAAGTAATGGCGGGTCGGATCCCTGTGCCGGAGTGATCCAGATCGGATCTGTCCGTGGCGGCGACTTCGTCGGGGCGTCCGACGCGGCCGAGCGGAACCATGGTCGCGGGCTCTGCACGTGCAGGCACGGCCAGCGTAATGGAAGTGGCCCCCGGTCAGTTCAGACCGGCCACCGCCCGTGCCGGTGGGCTGGCCAGCAGTCGTCTGGGCAGACTGCCGTCATCTGGCGGGCCCGCGTGCAGCCAGCGGGAGACTGCTGTCGCGTCGGCGGGATCGGTGAGGGGGCCGAGGCGGGTCGGCGTGCCCGTGGGTCGGCGGCGGGTGTCGCAGGGCTGGACCACGGCGAAGATCCGGGGTGGCGCTGTCGACGCCCGCCGCATCTGGCCAGGGCCACGACGACCCGTCGCTGTCGTGTGCTCCTGCCTGCCCGGACATCCCATGGCCTGCCGCTGGCTGACTGCGGTACATGCCGCTCCACGGCTTGTGCCCCCGGGAGTACTCCGAAAGCCCGACCGAACAGGGGAGTTGGTGGTTCACTCACAGTGCGGATCGCGGCCAAGGGGCGGCTGCGCAGGAGGGGGATCGCGATGCGGGATGCGAAAGAGGCTGCTCGGCAGGAGTTCGTCTCAAGTGTTGCCCGGCAGGCCGTTGCCGTCGTGGCACCCGAGGAGTTGGCGTTCTTCGCCCCACTTGCGGCGGAGTTCGCCAGGCGTGGCGAGGTGCGGCGCGATCACCGGTACTCGGACGGGATCATCGAGTCGGGCTGGGACGCGGCGGTGGCGCTGGTCACCCCTGTGGCGCTGACCTTGGCCAGTTCGCTCTACAACCGGCTCACGGACAACGTCAGCGACGAGATCATCAAGCGTGGCGGCCGTGAACTGGGCCGGGCCTGGAGCCGGTTGCGCGGACGACGACGAGCCGATGGCATCGCGGCGACCGCGCCTGAAGCCGAGCCCGGTTCAGCGACCGCCGCGGATCTGCGTGACCAACTTCTCCAGCGCGCAGGGCAGTTGCAGTTGCCACCGGAGAGTGCCACGGCGCTGGTGGACGCTTTGCTTGCGGTGGTTGCCAAGAGTGCAACGGGCGAGGACGGGTCGACGGGGAACGGCCTGAGATGACGCGTTCCGCCGACGGCCCGTTCAGCGCTCCGGCCAGCACAACGTTACGTTTCGGCACGCTCATCCTGCTGTCCGCGAGCGCGACCGCGATGTGGTATTGGCTGTTCAGCACCATCTGGCGCCCGATCGACGGCGTCGCCGCCCAGGCACGGTGCGAGGTGCGCAGCGGCTACTACCTGGCGATGGGCAAGTGGCTGCCGCCCGACGAGCAGGCGCGATACAACCAGTACCACCGGTGCATGGCGAACGTGACGCCCAACAGCGTTCTGTGGGTGGCGGTTTCACTCGCATTGCTGGCCGTGGTGACGCTGGCGCTGTTCGCCCTACAGCCGGTGTGGCGCAGGCGGCGCAAGCGGTTGATACCGATCGAGGCGCTGTCGGCGGCGGACACCACGGCCCTGCGGGAGGAGTTGCGGGCGCTGGTCCGCACCGCGGGCCTGGCCCGGCCACCGAGGTTCCTCATCGAGTCGGCCAATCCGCGTCCCGCAGGACGGGCGTTCGGGGGACTCGGGCGGCGCGAGGTGTCGTTGAGCGCGGGTTTGGTGGTGCAGCTCCGGCATTCTCCGGAGAAGTTCCGCGCCGTGGTGCTGCACGAGCTGGCCCACGACCGCAACGGAGACGTGACCATCACGTATGTGACACTCGCGGCCTGGCGCGCGTTCGTGCTGGTGACGGTGATCCCGGCGCTGGCCTCCCTGGTGGACCCGGCCCTGGCCACGGCCCAGCCGTTTCGCAACCCGTTCCAGGTCGGATGGTCGCTGTGGAGTACCCAACTGGCCACCTTGGGCTGGTTCTTCCCGGTCCTGACGGCCCTGGTCTACGTCTCACGCATCGCGGTCCTCCGGGTACGGGAGGGCTACGCCGACGCGCGGGCCGCGCAGTGGCTGGCGCCGGCGGTGTTGCGTGAGGTCTTCACGGCGGCCGCTGCGCAGGACGGTACTCGGTGGTGGCACACCCATCCGAGGTTGGCAGCTCGTGTCCGCCTGCTCGGGGAGCCTGTGCGCCTGCTGCGGCCCGGGTTCTGGGAGAACTTCACGGCTGGCTTCGCCGTGCAGATCGCGGGCATCTACGCCTATCTGGCGCTGGACTCAAGCTGGGACGGCTCGTCCGGCTCACTCATCAACCAGGGTGCGCACGACGCGGCGACGTTGGTCACGGCCATGGTGGTGGGCATCGCCGGCTGGCGCGGTGCCAGCTTCATCGGATCCGGACAGGGCGGGCGCGGTGTCTACACTCGCGCGGGGCTCGGCCTCGGCCTCGGCCTTGCCTCGTCGTACGGCCTGGTCATGCTGCGCGAGGGCCTGCTGTTGCACAACTCCCCTGCCCTCTCGGTCAATTCGTTCACGCTGGCCGGCCTGGGACGGGATCTGGTGCTCGTCGCGCTCATGCTGGTGTGCACCGTGCTGCTGTGCCACTGGGCCGGCTACTGTTCGCAGTTGGTGGGTGCGACGAGCCGGTGGCCGGGTGGTCTGCTTGCCGCCGTCGCCGTGCTGGCCGGAGCTTGGGCCTGTCTGCGCTGGTGGAACAACCTCAACTACGGCATGCCACCGATCGCGGACACGTTGGCGGGCGACGCGTCGATGTGGCGGCAGAGTGTGCTGGAGGCTCACTGGACCGTGCTGGACCCGGCCGTGGTGAAGGGCGTCCTGTACCCCTTCGTGCTGTTGCCCGTTCTCGGGCCGGTCACCAGCTTCGCCGCGCCACTGCTCTGGCTGGTGCCGTTGCTGCTCGGCGCGGCCCGGCGGGGGACTGTGCGGTCCGCCGCACGCAGCGGTGTCGTCGCGGCGCTGGTGTGGCTGGTGATCGAGGTCAGCCTGCGCGCGGTGGCCCATGCGACCGTGCCGTCCGGGACCCGTGCGGGAGGTGGGTTCGCCGTGGTGTTCGTCTGCTGGGAGATCGCTGCCGTCCTGGTGGTCCAACTGGGCACCGGTCTGGTGCTCGGCGCCCGGCGGATGAGACTGATGCCAAGTCTGTTCGCGACCACCGTCACCGGTGTGCTGTGTTGCCTTGCCCTGTGGGC
Source organism: Streptomyces silvisoli (assembly GCF_029269905.1). Taxonomy (NCBI): domain Bacteria; kingdom Bacillati; phylum Actinomycetota; class Actinomycetes; order Kitasatosporales; family Streptomycetaceae; genus Streptomyces; species Streptomyces silvisoli. The sequence goes on from NZ_JARJBC010000005.1 coordinate 328,170, forward strand.
AGCCCATGTCACCGACTCCTGCGTGCCCGGTCTGCAGATCTCGACGGCCGGTTGCCCAAGTCACGGCGATGTCTTCGTCGCCTTCCAGGCCCTGCGGGACGTCGGCTTCCTCGGGTCTGCCATGACGGTCGGCGGTGTCCTGCTCGGGCGGGCGCTGCGCCGCTCGCCCCGGTCACGTCCCGCGCTGGGGCACTTGTCCGGGACGGCACCGCGCCTCGGCCTGGTGGCCTTGGCCTGCGGCTTCATAGGACTGGCCGCCTGGCCACCGCCGCACCATGAGAAGGTCGACAGCGTGGGTGTGGACTACGTGGCGCCGCACTTCGACCCCGCGGAAGTCGCCCGAGAGAGCTATCCGGATTGGCTGAGGGGCGGTGGGATCGCCCAGGCCCTCACGGCGCAGAGCGCCCTCACCAATCTGTTCAAGGCAGCCGAGCCCGCACTTCGCCAGCAGGCCACCTGGGCCGCGATCTCCCACGACTCGCGATTCCGACTCGCCTGCCAGACCCTCGCCCACGTCGCACCGCAAACCGGGGCCTTCCCGCCACCGCCGGGAACCGCGACCAGCGCCCACTGGGCCGCCTACGTCCAGTTGATCGCCGGCTTCGCCGAAAGGTGCACCGCAGCCACCGAATCCGCGGATCCCGGCACCGAGACGGCAGATCTGACGGCCGCCATGAGAACCTCGCTGCAACCCGCGGACGACATGACCGCGGACATCGTGGCGGCCGGGAAGTCGATGCGCTGACACCCGGCGGACGGTGGAGCCGCTGCGGCGACCGCTCTGACGCTCACCCGCGTCGACTCTGCTGTGAAGTTCATCGACCAAAAGCTGACGGCAACTGAGTTGGGCCAGCCGCGCCTCGTCTGATCGCGGCGTCAGAGCGCCCCTGTATGGCCAGTTGAGCGGGCGCAGTTGCAGGCCAGGGAGCGACTTGGTCGGGTAGGGAAGGGTCAGGGTGACAACTCCCAATATAGCCGTGCAAGTTGGCGCACGGTGGACCGCGTCTCGCCTTCCAACTGCGCGAGACCGCGGCCAGCGCTGCCTTCCGTGACGCCGTAGCGCATCATCGGCCGCCTCGGGCCTCGCCCGGCGTTCAGCCCGGCACGCTGGTCCGCAAGGACGTCGTGTTCATCGTCGACGGAACCCTGGTGCCTGCCGATCCTGTACGGGACAGCCGTCAGCAGCCTTACGTGGTCCAGGCGGACCGACAGGGGGGCGGGCTTCGGTACCACCCGTGTCGGCGACGGGATACTTGCTGGCCCGTGCTTCGTTCGCCAGGCCGACAGCGCGCATGGCCTTTGTGTAGTCCGGGCCGACACCACGCAGCAGCACGTGGGTTCCGCGACGCGCGAACGCATCAACGACCGCCCGCAACGCCATCAGGGCGGTGGCGTCGACCGAGGTCACCCGAGACATGTCCAAGATGATCAGGCGGGCCGGGGATCGTCTGACGGGGTGCAGGAGACGGTCGGCGGTGGCGAAGAACAGCGCCCCTTCGAGGCTGAACCTGTCCGTTTGCTCCTCTGGGAGTCCTGCGCTCAGATTCCATCTGACGGGAAGCGATTCGAAGAACACCGGTCTCCCAGGCGCGGGCACCGGCTCGACGTGTGCCGTACGGGCGATTTGCCGCAAGGCCAGTGATGCCGCCAGCGTGGATCCGGCGGCAAGAGCGATCGCGAAGTTGAAGACAAGCGGAGTGGCCGCTGTGACTGCCACGACCACGGTTTGGCTTCGGTCAACACGGGCGAGCGTGCGCAGTGCTTTGACGTCGATCGACCGGACCATGGTGGCGATCACGACCCCTGACAGCGCTACGCGAGGAATCTGGGCGATCAGCGGTGCGGCGGTCAAGGAGATGAGGGCCAAGGTCGAGCAACCCGCAAGGGAGGCGACGCGGGACGTGGCGCCAGCACGAACGTTCACGGCCGTGCGCGCGGCGCTGCCTGTGGCGGCTATGCCTCCGAAGAGAGGAGCGGTGAGGTTGGCGGCTCCCTGGCCGAACAACTCCCTGTCTTCGAGACGTTGGTCCGCCGCGTTGATCGGTTGTGTCGAGATGACGGCCCGCAACGACTCAAGAGTCACCAGCAGCGCCAACAGTGCGGCGGAAGGCATAAGGGCCGGCACCGAGGAAGCTTCCAGGAACCTCACCGAGGGCAGGGGGACCCCGCCGGTGCCGTATCCGATGTGGTGCAGTGCCAGATGCAGTCGGAGGGTCAGCACGGTGACAGCGGCGATTGTCACCGCGGTGACGAGTCCAGGCAGCGGCGATCGGCGGTCGACCAGACGCACCGTCATCGTCACGCTCGCCACAATCACGGTATGCCAGTGCGGATGTGCCATAAATGCCGTGAGCGCCCTGGCCGCTGTGAAGGCGACAGGGCCACCGTGCCTGCCGGACGGGCCCAGAATGACGGTGAGTTGCCGAAGCACGATTACCAGTACGCCACCGATGGTGAACCCTTGGATCACTGACACGGGCATATGGCGCACGACGCGACTGGCGCCGATGAGGGACGCAATGATCAGGAGAAAGCCGGCCAGTAGTCCTACGGTAAGGGAGCCGGCGGGCCCGTAGGTACGTGTCACGGGAGCCAGGACCGCGACGAGCACTCCCGTGGGAGCGGTGACTTGTAGAGGAACTCCGCCCAGCAGGGCCGCGATCGCTCCACCCAGCACTGCGCTGATCACCGCGGAGGCGGCCCCAAGTCCGGAGGCGACTCCAAGTCCGAGTACTGAGGGCAGCATTGACACTGCCGCGAGCGCTCCCGCTCTGACGTCCCTGCGCAGCGAGCGGCGGACGGCACCCAGGTCTTTCTGGGCGGAATGGACCGAGCGCGAATCGCGGGCTGCCGTGCGAAGGCGCGCACCGGAACTACCAATGTGACTCAATCAGAGCCACCGCCTTCACACCGACGTGAGCAGGGGATGGAGCGCGGGTTACGGCGGGCGTGTCTCCTTTTTGCCGAGCGACGCCCCGTGAACCAGTGCTGCGGTAAGACCAGAAGGTCTTGTGATGAACGGCTTGGATTGAGGTGTGACGTCAGCCGCCCAGAAGTCTGGCGCGGCAATCACGGCCTCGGTTGGTAAATTGCTTCGAAGCGGCGTCATTTGTCGCTGAGTCAAAGTCAGGTGCAGTGTCACACTTTCTGCGTGGCCCACGCAAGCAGTCTGTGACTATCAATCTCATATAACTGGCTGGGCTGGAAGACAAATGCGTGGGGCCGACTTCCGGGGGCGCGGTGGTGTCGCAGGCCTTACGCATCGGCCCTCGCGTACGGAGGTGGTCGCCATGCGGTCCGACGCCCGGCGGTTTCGCGGTGGCTGCGGCCAGGCCGGGTGGCAGACGCTCTGCTCCTTACTTAGCCTACTAATTGCAGGCGCGGTATATTGTGAAAGTGTGATCGATGCTGGGCTGTGGGGGAGCCCCGGCTGCAAGTGGAGGAGGAGCCATGGCTGCCACGGACGCCACGGCGACCGGTCTCGCTCACGGCTGGTATGCCCTCTCCCTCCTGCACGGTCGGATCGAGGCGCACATCGAGCGTGCCCTGCAGAGTGGGCATGACCTCAGCGTGCGGGAGTACTCCCTGCTCGACGTTCTCAGTCATCAGCACAACGGCGAGGGCGGCCATCTGCGCATGAACCAGGTCGCCGACGCGGTGGTCCTCAGCCAGAGTGCGACCACCCGGCTTGTCACGCGCTTGGAGGACCGCGGGCTGCTCGCCCGATATCTGTGCCCGACCGACCGCAGGGGCATCTACACCGATGTCACCGAGGCTGGGCTCGCCCTGCTCGCCGAGGCGCGCCCGACTCATGACGCGGCGCTGCGCGAGGCCCTTGACCGTGCCGGCCAAGATCCCCGACTGACGTCGCTCGTGGCGGCTGTCGAGACGCTGGACGGTCCCGCGGCTGCCTGACGCCGCGCGCCGACCCCCGGTCGAGTTTCGTGGGCGCCTTCGTGGCGTTGATCTCCGCCTTGCGCGGATCGGGCTGCTTTGCCGGGCGCCGACCGGCGCAGTCCCTGCGGTAGCGATGGCCCGTAGGTCGCCCGGAGTGCTTGGTGCGCGCTCTGATTGCTGGCTGCATGGCTTCTGGTTTGCCTGGTCGCCCTCCTCGCGCGGGTTTGTGTACGTCGGCGCAGCCGGCGGCTGTGGGTGCTGCGGCGCTGTAGGGGCCCTCCTCACTGACTCCACACCTCTTCCGATAGATGCACTTGCAAGTATCAGGCGTCTGCAACTATTGTGAGAGCATGCTAAAGGCTCACTCAAGCAACACGGAAGGTTGAGTCAATGCCTCTCGCGCTTCTCGCTCTCGCCATCGGTGCCTTTGGTATCGGCACCACCGAATTCGTGGTGATGGGTCTGCTGCCTCAGGTCGCTGCCGACTTCCACGTCACCATCCCCACCGCAGGACTGCTTGTCACCGGCTATGCGCTCGGCGTGCTGTTCGGTGCGCCGCTGATGACCGTGCTCGGCACGAAGGTCCCCCGCAAGCGGATGCTCATGCTGCTGATGGGCCTGTTCATCGCGGGCAACCTGCTGTCCGCACTGGCACCCAGCTTCGGGTTGATGCTCGCCGGGCGCCTTGTCACCTCGCTCGCGCATGGTGCCTTCTTCGGGATCGGCTCGGTCGTCGCCGCCGAGCTGGTCGCCCCCGGGAAGAAGGCCGGGGCCATCGCCACCATGTTCACCGGCCTGACCATCGCCAACGTCGTCGGAGTGCCACTCGGCACCTACATCGGCCAGGCCGCGGGTTGGCGGACCACCTTCGCCGTCGTCGCGGGACTCGGCGTGGTGGGCCTGCTCGGGATAGCCAGGCTCGTCCCCGTCCTGCCCCGCCCCGAAGGCGTCCATCTGCGTCATGAGGCCGCCGCCCTGCGCAACCCCCAGGTCCTGCTCGCCATGGCCATGACGGTGCTCGGCTTCGGCGGTGTCTTCGCCGCGATCACCTACATCGCGCCGATGATGACCCGCGTCGCAGGCTACTCGGACGGCGCGGTCACCTGGTTGCTGGTCCTGTTCGGCGTCGGGATGGTCATCGGCAACCTCGTCGGCGGGCGGTTCGCCGACCGCGCGCTGATGCCGATGCTCTACACCACCCTCGGCGGCCTGGCCCTCGTGCTGGGTCTGTTCACGCTGACCGCGCACAGCAAGGTGCTGGCCGCGATCACCGTGCTGCTGGTCGGGGCGCTCGGCTTCGCGACCGTACCCCCGTTGCAGAAGCGGGTTCTCGACCAGGCGCACGGCGCCCCCACTCTGGCCTCCGCGGTGAACATCGGTGCCTTCAATCTGGGCAACGCCCTGTCCGCGTGGCTCGGCGGCATCGTCATCGCCGCAGGCCTCGGCTACACCTCGCCGAACTGGGTCGGCGCGATCCTGGCGGGCTCTGCCCTCGGGCTCGCCTTCGGGTCCGCGGCCCTTGAGCGCCGCGACCAGCCGAGCGCGCCGCGCGCCGCCGCCAGCCCGGTGCACGGCGAGTTCGTTTCCCGCTGAACTGCGGCCCGTTCACCGTCTCATTCCCACGTTTGTCCACCACCGTCTGAGGAGTCACCTTGAACGCCCACGCCTTGCTCACCACCACCGACGCCGAGACCCTGGTCGGTGCCGCCCGCACCGCCGCAGAGACCGCAGGTGTCCCGGTCAGCGTCACTGTCCTGGACGCCGGCGGACATCTGCTCGCCTTCCGCGCGACGACCGCGCCGTGCTGATCTCGGGGGAGACCAGCACCCGCAAGGCCTACACCGCTCTACAGTTGGACTCCGCCACCGCCGACCTGGTCGACGCCGTCCAGCCCGGTGGCCTCTTCCACACCCTGCCCACCGCCCTCGACCGCCCATTGCTTTTCATCGCCGGTGGCGTCCCGATCCACCATGGCGGCCGACTCATCGGCGCCCTCGGCGTTGGCGGCGGCGCCCCTGAGCAGGACCACGCCTTCGCCACCGCCGCGCTGAGGGAACTGGCTGCCTGACCGCAGAAGGCCATCCTTGCGACGGCCGCCGCCAGGCGGTCGGCGGCCTCTTCCCCGATGAGGCAGGCACCGGTTGCCCGTTGGAGTCGCGCCGCGGATACCGGCAACTCACCTCGTGAAGCCAGAGGCTATCCGCGCCGCCGGGCCATGGCCGTCCCGGCGTCCAGGTCGACGCCCATGCGCGGCGGCGCGGCGCCCTGCGCGTCGTCTCGCAGTGCCAGCGGTCATGAACAGCAGGGCCTCCAGCACCGCGTCACCCTCAGCGCGACTACCACGTAGTCCCTCCGCCGGGTCCAATGCGGCTTTGTCATCGGCCCGTTGACGTGGAACGGCTGGGTCCCGGTGTCCAGGACACCGACGGGGTAGGTCCTCACATGACAAGCGCCCCAGAGGCTGCGGCACCCTTCTCACACATCAAAGTCCGCACCAGCGCGCTGGTGTTCTGCGGCGACCACGTCGCGCTCATCCGCCGTGACCGCGCCGACTCGACGCACTTCACGACGATCGGCGGCAACGTCGAGACGCGGAGCCGTTGCGCAAGGACCTGTGTGGATCCGCCGATCGGTCCGTCTCTCGCCGCGGATGTATGACGCGAAGCTCGCCGTCGCGTCCGTGCGGGAGTGCGGTGAACAGTTCTGGACCTCCGACGGGCCAGCAGGCTGGTGGTCGACAGGCGGAAGCAGGATTCGGGCTGGCGCCTTCGGCCACCTACGGGGAGGGGGCGCGCCAGGCTCCTCACGGTGCGGGCGTCCTTTGCTGTGGGGCCTGGGGTAACCATCGGGCAGCCCACCACTCTCTATCACTGCTAACGGCAATCTGTTAGCATCGATTTATCGGTGCTAACGCCACAGCGTTAGCGATGATGATCGCCCTCGCGGTCGCGGGGTACGCAGGAGTAGGAGGCGTGAAGTTGATCTTTATGGCAAGGCCGCCCGGGAGGGCCCTCGCCGACAGCGTTCCGCTGGGCTCGCTGGCCACTGCCGAGGGAGTGGCGGAGTATCCGCCAAACCAGTTGCCCCGGAATCCCTGACTTCCCGGCTCTCTGAAGCGTCCCAGGCCTTTCGGCCTCATCAAGTTCTTGTCTGCAGCAATAAGGAGAAATGGTTATGGCGTCCTCGACGATGCGTGCCGCGCAGGCGGTTACGGCGGGTGGCGAGTTCGTGATGGCGACTGTTCCGGTGCCGGAGCCCGGGCCGGGTCAGGTGCGGATCAAGGTGCACGCATGCGGTGTGTGCGCGGGGGAGAACATCGTGCGCCTCGGCTTGTTCGGCGCGCAGCTTCCGCGGGTTCCCGGCCATGAGGTGGCCGGTGTGGTGGACGCGTTGGGGCCTGGTGTGACCGCCTGGCAGGCGGGGGACCGCGTCGGTATCGGCTGGCATGGCGGGAGCTGCTTCGTCTGTGACCCGTGCCGTGAGGGTGACTTCACCAACTGCGTCGACCGCACGATCGTCGGACTGCACTACGACGGTGGCTACGCGGAGTACATGGTGGCACCCCAGGACGCCCTCGCTCGTATTCCGGACGCGTTGTCGTTCGAGGAGGCGGGGCCGTTGATGTGTGCGGGAATCACCACGTTCAACTCCCTGCGCAACTCCGGCGCGCGCCCGGGCGAGACGGTGGCGGTTCACGGTATTGGCGGTCTGGGGCATCTGGCGGTGCAGTTCGCCGACAAGATGGGCTTTCGGACGGTAGCCATCAACCGTGGCCGTGCCAAGGAGGAACTGGCGCGTCAGTTGGGAGCTGATGAGTACATCGACAGCAACGAGGGCAGCGCGGGTGAGGCACTGGCGCGCCTCGGTGGCGCGGCCGTCGTGTTGTCGACCGTCGGTTCCAGCCCGGCACAGTCGGACCTGGTGCAGGGGTTGAAGCCCAACGGTCGGCTGCTGATCGTCGCCGCTGACCACCAGCCGATCGATGTCTCGCCGGACGCGCTGGTCTTCGGTCGGCGTTCGGTTGGTGGCTGGTACAGCGGCAACGCCAAGGACAGTGAGGAGACGATGGCATTCGCAGCGCTCAAGGGGGTGCGGCCGATGATTGAGACACACCCGTTGGAGCAGGCCGAGGCAGTCTTCCAGTCCATGGGCAAGGCGCAGTTCCGAGCCGTCCTCGTGCCGTAGCCGGAAGGCGCTTTGGCGCGCAGCGCGAGGGAGGGAGCGCGGGTGGTACCGCTTCCTCCCTCGCATGTCGTGGTGCGCCTGCCACAGGCCCGGCGTCAACGTCGTGCGTATCGTCGCTAACAGTGGTCATCTAGCATTGGTTCTATGGTGGGTTGTGAGGCTGTGGATACGCGTGAACGCATCCTGATCGCTGCGGCGGACCTGCTGGCCGAGGGTGGTGCTGATGCTGTCTCCACTCGTGCGGTCAGTGCGGCGGCCGGGGTCCAGGCGCCCACGCTCTACCGCCTGTTCGGGGACAAACAGGGTCTGCTGGATGCGGTGACCGCCTATGGCTTCGAGCGCTATCTGGCGGACAAGCAGGCGATGGCGGCGACCGAGGATCCGGTGGAGGATCTGCGGCGCGGGTGGGACCTGCACGTGGAGTTCGGCCTGACCCATCCGTCGTTCTACGTGTTGATGTACGGGGCGGTGCGTCCTGGCGAGCGTCCAAGCGCGGCGGGGGAAACGCACCGGGTGCTGTTGGGCATGCTGGGGCGGGTGGCGCGGGCGGGGCGTTTGCGGGTGCCGGTGGAGCAGGCTGCGGAGATGATCCAGGCCACCTGTGCCGGCGTCGCCCTCGCCCTGATCTCCGCCTCGGCTGATGCCCGCGACCTGAGTCTGTCGACACGGACCCGGGATGCGGTGCTGGCCACCTTGACCACCCAAAGCGCCCCAGCCAACGAGGAGGTATCGGTCTCTTCGCGGGCCATCGCGTTGGACGCGGTGCTGTCGCGTTCCTCTGATGCGTTCACGGCGGCCGAGTTCGCGTTGTTGCGTGAGTGGCTCGCCCGGCTTGCGTCCAGGCCGTAGTGCCCCGTGCGACCCTTGCTCTCGACGGCAAGGGTCGCACGGGCGAACATGACGCCGGACGTCCCGCGGCCCCTGTCGGACGGTCAGGACGTCAGCGGCATCGCCGTCACCACGGGGTGGGGGCGTAGTCCTTGAGGAAGCAACCGTAGAGGTCTTCGCCCTGTTCGCCGCGGACGATGGGGTCGTAGACCCGCGCCGCGCCGTCGACCAGGTCCAAAGGAGCGTGGAAGCCCGCGTCGGCCAGACGGATCTTGTCGGGGTGCGGGCGTTCGTCGGTGATCCAGCCGGTGTCCACCGCGGTCATCAGAATGCCGTCGACCTGGAACATCTCCTGCGCGCTCGTGCGGGTGAGCATGTTGAGCGCGGCCTTGGCCATGTTGGTGTGGGGGTGCCCGGCGCCCTTGTAGCCTCGGCTGAACTTGCCTTCCATCGCTGAGACGTTGACCACGTACGTACGTCGGGCCGGGGAGGCAGCGAGCGCCGGACGCAGTCGGCTGATCAGGATGAACGGGGCGATGGAGTTGCACAGTTGGACTTCGAGCATCTCGACCGGCTCGACTTCGGAGACGGTCTGCACCCAGCTGTTGGAGGCGGCCAGGTCGGGGACGAGCCCGCCCGCGTCGATCGCCGTACCAGCCGCGATCCGGGCTGGCGAGGCCGAGCCCGTGACCAGTGCCAGCGAGGTGACCTCCTGCGCGCCGAGTGCCTCGTGTGCCCCGCTGGCCTGACCGGGCAGCGCCGGGTGGTCGACGCTCCCGCTGCCGAAACGGCCGATCACCTCGCTCGTGGGCAGTTCTCCGGCGGGCAGTGGCGCGGACTCGGCCGCGACCAGCTCGGAGTAGGCGGCGGGGGAGCGGCGCACGGTCTGCGCGGCGTTGTTGATCAGGATGTCCAGCGGGCCGGCGGCGGCCACCGAGTCGGCGAGCGCGACCACCTGGGCCGGGTCGCGTAGATCGATCCCGACGATCTTGAGACGGTGTAGCCACTCGGCGCTGTCCGGCATCGCTTTGAAGCGGCGGATCGCGTCGTTGGGGAAGCGGGTGGTGATGGTGGTGTGCGCGCCGTCACGCAGCAGCCGCAGGGCTATGTACATGCCGATCTTGGCTCGGCCGCCGGTGAGCAGTGCGCGGCGGCCGGTCAGGTCGGTTCGCGCGTCGCGCCGGGCCCGGTTGTCCGCGGCGCAGTCCCTGCAGAGCTGATGGTAGAAGGCATCCACTTCGACGTAGCGAGCCTTGCAGGTGTAGCAGGAGCGCGGGCGCTGAAGGATGCCGGCTATCTCGGTGGTGGTGGGGGTGGTCAGCCCGAAGACGCCTGCGGTCTCGTCGTCGATCCGGCCAGGCGCGCCGGTGGCGGTTGCGGCCGTCACCGCGCGGTCATGGGCAGTCTTGCGCGCCCGGTTCTCCTGGCGGCGCCGCTGTTTGACGGTGCGGAAGATGTGGGCCACGGCCTTGCGGACGGTGATCGCGTCCGGGTGGTCGATCGGCAGGTCGTCCAGTTCGGCGAGGACGTCGAGGCACAGCTGCAGGCGCTCCGGGGCCACGCCCGGCCCGAACTCGGGTGCGGTGCCGTCCACGGCGTCCGGTTGGTCGTTGGTGTGCTGGTGTTCCGTGGTCGCCGTCATGGCCGTGTGCTGCTCTCTCTTTCGCTGGTTCCCACCCGATTATCCGTGAACTGTACGGAGTGGTCGGGCGGCCGCCCCACGGGGCCCGCGTCCAGCGGCGGAGGGCCGAAGCGCGCCAGGCAGTGCCAGACCTTCTTCAGGTCCTGCGGGTCGTAGCGGCCTGTCTGTACGGCATCTCCGATGATCTTCGGGTCGATCCGGCCGTCGACCGCGATCTCGGCTCCCAGGTCGACGTACCGCTGTCCGCGGTAGCCCGGGTGGCGGCGCAGACGGTCCACGCTGAGCCGAAAACCGGGATGCCACTCGATCGGGCACGGTAGTCGGCGGGCTGCGTCCTCCACGGTCGTGCCGCGGTAGCTGGGGTCGAGAACCAGCGCCTCGACGTGGCGGTCGAGCCTGACCGGCCCGTGGATCTGCGCCTCGATGTGACCGTCCATGGCATCCAGGCCACCGGCCTCAGCCAACTCGATGAGCGAGAAACGAGCCGCGACGCCGAAGTCGGACGGCTCGGTGGAGCTGTCGGGGTAGCAGAACGTGGTTCGGGCCAGGGTGTCGCCGGTGAGCCGGAAGTGGGAGGAGCCGAATCGCGGTGCCCCGCCCGCGGGGTCGCGCCGGAAGTTCAACGCACCGTAGACAGGGCGCTCGTCGGCGGCCACATGGTCGTAGGCGCCGACGAAGATGCGACTCTCCCAGCGCCACCGGTCCCCGCCCGGGTGAGCGGTCAGACCACCGTTGCTGGTGCCCGTTACGAACTGGGATCGATAGACACGGTCCGCCGCCATCTTGAGCAGGATCGGCTGGCCGTCCGCTGCCCGGTCGGGGTGAAAGTTCATCGTCAGCCGCAGCCGAGGGTCGAGCGGATCTCCCGAGGACAGGGCCGTGAGGTGGTGCAAGGCCCTCTCCTGCGGAGACCAGCCGGTGCCGGTTCCCATCGGTGAAGTGTGCAGGAACACAGTCCGCCACCACATCTCAATTACCCTGAGCACGGTCCCCGAATCAGGGGCCTGAAAGGACGTGTGCGGGGGGCATGCCGGACCGCCCGCCGTCAGCTTCGCTGCGGCGGGCGGTTGCCGCGGCCCTACAGCTCCGCGGCTGCTCGCAGCGGACTGAGCGCGGCTGCGCGGCGGGCCGGGAGGGCCGCTGCGACCGCGCCGAGCGCGAGAGACATCAGGCATACGAGCGCCAGCGTTCCCCAGGGGAGTGCGAGCGAGTACTGCGTGATCGCGCCGTTGGCCAGCGCGCCGACCGCCCAGGCCCCGAACAGTCCGCCGAGCAGGCCGAGCAGTGTGCCGAAGGCGGCGACGGTCACCGCCTCCAGGCGGATCATTCGTCGGATGCCGACGCGATCCATGCCGATGGCGCGCAGCACGCCGATCTCGCGAGTGCGCTCCGAAACCGACATCGCCAGGGTGTTGACGATTCCGAGCGCGGCGATCACGACGCCGATGACGAGCAACCCGTACATCAGCGTGAGCAGGTTCCCCACGGTTCCGGCGGCCTCGTGGACGAGTTGCCCCCGGTCCTGGACCTTCAGCAGCGGGTTGTTGCCCACGGCGGCGCGCAGCCGGCTCTCCGTGTCCTTCGACACGGCGTTGTTGTCGGTGCGGACCAGGAGGCGTTGGACGGAGCCGGGCATGAAGCTGTTGTTCTGGACTTCTGGGCGGTAGCCCAGCGCGTCGCGGGCCACCGGGTTGTCCTCGTAGACGCCCACAACGCTGTACTGCTTGAAGTCCTGGCCCCGGCCGATGCTCGCGTTGAGTCGGCTGCCCGCGCTCAGGCCGCCTTGCTCGGCGAGGCTGCGGGACACGGCGATTCGGCCTGGTCCGAGATTCTTCGCGGAACCGCTGACGAAGTGGAGCCTCATGACGCTGTTCACGGTTTCCGGGTCGACGCCGGAGATCTGCTGGGACTTGCCACCGGTGAACACGGTGGAGTCCGCGATGGCGCTGGCGGTCCGCACTCCGGAGGTGTCGGCCACCCGCCGTACGGCGGCCGTGTCGATGGCGGTCGTGGTGTCACGGGTGCTGATCACGTAGTCGGCCCCGAGGCCGGACGCGGCTTGACGGTCGAGGGCCTGCCCGGTGGAGTTGCCGATGACGGCGAGCCCGGCGACCAGCGCGGTGGTGATCATCAGGGCGGAGGCGGTGGCCGCGGTACGCCGCGGGTCGCGCAGGGCGTTCTCCCGTGCGAGGTGGCCGATGACGCCGAAGCGGGTGGTCAGTCGTCCGATGAGCCGGACCACCGGGCCGGCGAGCAGCGGCGCCAGCACGACCAGGGCGGCGCCGAGGAGAGCGCAGCCGAGCATCGCGCTTTCCAGGTTTCCCTCTGAGGCGTCCTTCGCCCCGGCGAGCGACACCAGCAGCCCGGCGCCGAGCACCAGCAGGACCAGTCCTACCAGCCCGCGGATCCGGGAACGGGCGGCGGAGGGTGGCTGCTCGGCCGAGCGCATGGCCTCAACCGGTGCGATCCTCGCCGCCCGGCGGGACGGCAGCCACGCGGCGAGCACCGTGACCCCCACGCCCACGGCGAGCGCGGCCACGACGGGCTGGGCACTGATGACCAGAGGGCCGCTGGGCAGCACCTCCTGTGAGGTGTTCAGGATGTCGGGCAGCACCGAGGCGACGCCCAGGCCGAGCGGGAACCCGATCGCGGACGCGGCGAGGCCGACCAGGGCGGCCTCCAGAAGGACGGAGCGGACCACCTGGCGGCGCGACGCGCCGATCGCCCGCAGCAGGGCGATCTCACGGGTGCGCCGCGTCACGAGCATCGTGAAGGTGTTGACGATGAGGAACGAGCCGATGAACAGCGAGACCCCGGCGAAGATCATGGGCATCTTCTCGTAGCCCCGGGTCAACACGTCGACGTTGACGGCCTGTTGGGCGGCCTGGGCGGTGGCGGTGCTGACCTCGGTGCGGTCGGCCGGGAGCACGGCGGTGACCCGGTGGGAGAGTTCGGACTGGGCGGTACCGGGCGCGGCGGCCAGGTCGATGCCGGTGTAGTGGCCGGGAGAGGCGAACAGCCGCTGGGCGGTCGCCTTGTCGAACAGGGCGAGAGTACCGCCCGCCGTCACCCGGGGGTCCTTGGTGGAGACGATGCCGACGAGCCGCTTGGTCATGACCGGACCGTTGGTGGCCATCGTGACCATGTCACCGATGCCGAACCCGCCGGCCGCGGCGGTTCCGCTGTCCACGGCCACCTCGTCACTGTTGTGCGGGGCGCGGCCGTTCACGAGCGGGTAGCGGCTGTCCTTGCCTCCCTCGCCGGGTACGTAGGCGGCTGCCAGGTTCGCCCATGTCTTGCCGACACGCAGCGGGCTCCCGTCCTTTGCGGACAGGGTGGCAGCGCCGTCGGCCAAGGGACGCGCGGTGGTGACACCCGGCAGCTTGGCGAGTTTCCGCACGAGCGCGTCGTCGAGCACGGTGGTGCGCTGGTCCTCCGCGGTGGCCGACGGGGCGAACTTCGGCGTCACGCTGACCGCGATGTCCGCGAAGTTCCTGGATACGGCGGCGCGGTAGGCGGCGGAGGAGGAGTCCGCGAAAACCAGCGTGCCGGAGACGAAGGCGACACCGAGACAGACCGCGAGCACGGTCATGAGCAGACGGGCTTTGTGCGCAAGGACGTTGCGCAGGGCTGTTCGCAGCATGGGGGCGATTCCAGGGGAGTGCGGAGTACGGAGAAGACAAAGGGCTGCCAGGTGCTGTGCGGGGCCCGAAACGCGGGTGACTGTGCGAGGCGCGCGGCGGGCGCCCGCCACCTGGCCGGGTCAGCGCGTGCGGCTCTGGGCCTCGAACCGGAGCATCCGGTCGAGGACCGCGTCAGCGGTCGGCTCGTGCAGCTCGTCCACGAGCTGGCCGTCGGCGAGGAACACCACCCGGTCCGCGTGTGCGGCGGCCACCGGGTCGTGGGTCACCATCACCACCGTCTGCCCCAACTCCCGTACCGAGTCGCCCAGAAAGCCAAGGATCTCGGCGCCGGAGCGGGAGTCGAGGTTGCCAGTCGGCTCGTCGGCGAACACGATCTCGGGACGCGAGACCAGGGCGCGGGCAGCCGCGACCCGCTGCTGCTGGCCGCCGGACAGCTCAGTGGGCCGATGGGCGAGCCGACCCGCCAGGCCCACGGTGGTGACAACCGTCTCCAGCCAGGCCGGGTCCGGCTTACGGCCGGCGAGCCGCAGCGGCAGCGTGATGTTCTCCAGCGCGGTGAGCGTCGGCAGCAGGTTGAAGCCCTGGAAGACGAATCCCACCTTGTCCCGCCGCAGCGTGGTGAGTTGCTTGTCCGAAAGGGAGGCAAGCTCGGTTCCGCCGATGCGCGCCGAGCCGGAGGTGACCCGGTCCAGCCCGGCCATGCAGTGCATCAGCGTGGACTTGCCGGAACCGGAGGGACCCATCACGGCGGTGAACCGGCCCCGTGCGAACTCGACGAACACCGAGTCCAGCGCGGTGACCCGCGTCTCACCCTTCCCGTACACCTTGGTCAGACCCGTTGCGCGGGCAGCCGGTTCGGTGACGGGGGAGCCGGGTGCGGGGGTGGGGAACATCTGGGACATGAGTACTCCGCCTGTGATTCGACGGTCCGCACAGAGCGCGGCGGGCCGGAGGGACACACCCATCCTCACCGCCTTCACCTGCGCAAACATCGCTCTGCGGGCGGGAGTTGGGCTCTGTCCGAGGGAGGAGTCGAACGGTCCGCCTCCGCCCTCGGGCAGACCCTCAGAGGGAGGGGCCTATGCCGTTGGGGAGAGGAGGGCCTGCCCGCGCGGGACCACACCTCGTGCCACGGCCTCAGACCGTTCACACAGCAGGGAGCCCGCGCCGCGCAGCGAGTGCCGTGGCGACGTCCGTCAGGAGACCAGACCCGCCCGGTGGGCGAGCAGCGCCGCCTGCACCCTGCTCGCCGAACCGGTCTTGTCCAAGATCGCGCCGACGTGCGTCTTCACGGTCCCGATCCCAATGCCGAGCCGCTCGGCGATGTCGTGGTTGGAAAGTCCCTCGCCGAGCATCACGAGGACCTCCCGCTCCCGGGAGGTGAGCCGGGCGATCCGTTCGTCCCCGACAGCGGACCGGGCCAGCCCGGATCCGCCGCCGCGCAGCATCCGGGCGATCACCGAACCGGTGACGCCGGGAGAGAGCACGGCGTCACCGGCGGCAGCCGCCCGTACCGCGCTGATCAGCTCCTGGGGGCCCTCGTCCTTCAGGAGGAAGCCCGAGGCGCCCTCGCCCAGCGCCCGGACCACGTTGTCCTCGTCACCGAAGGTCGACAGCATCACCACACGCGGCGCCGGATCCAGGGCCAGCAACGGCGCGATCGCGCTCAGCCCGTCGCACACCGGCATCCGGATGTCCACCAGCGCCACGTCGGGACGGTGAGCGGCAGCCGCGTCCACGGCCTGGTGCCCATCGGCGGCTTCGGCGACGACGTCGATCCCGTCGGCGTGCCGGAGGATCAGCCGGACCCCGTGCCGGACCATCGCCTCGTCGTCGGCGAGCAGGACACGGATCGGCCGGGCGGGCTCGGTCACGGGGCGATCTCCCAGGGCGCGGCGTCCCGAACCAGCGGGACGGTGAAACGGTCGATGGCGATCAGACGGTGTGCGGTGTCGAAGCAGTAGCGGGCAACGACCAAGCCGTCGGGGCGGCTCTCGGTGGCCCCGTTGAACGGGTAGACGCAGCCGACCGTGCCAGCGGGACGGGACGGTTCGCGACCGGTGGCCGCGGCCCGCACGGCCAGGTTGTCCACCACGCCGTCCCTGGCCATGTCCTGGAAGCTCATGCCGATGTGGGGCAGCGGGGGCGGCCCCGTGCCTCGCGGGTGGCCGACGAACACGAAGCCGATCCCGAGGACCATCAGCACACACAGTGCCACCATCCCGAAGGCGAGCGTCAGCGCCTCGGCCGTCCGGCGGCCGAGCTGAACGGAGTCCTGGCGCCCGACGCGGTCCGCGCCACCGGACGAAGCGGTGTCTGCCGTCGGTCCGGTCGAGGCAGGCCCGGTGCCGGGTCGTTCCGCGGCGACAATCTCACCGGGCTCGGTCGGCACGACCGCCTCCACCTGGAATCCGCCGGACGGCAGCGCAGCGGCGTCGAAGTTGCCGCCGAGCAGTTCGACCCGCTCCCGCAGACCGGCGAGGCCGCGCCCCGTGCCCATGTCCTCGGCAGGGGCCGACGGCTTCGGCGGCGCACCGTTGCGGACGGTGACCCGCACCGTCTCGTCACCGTGCACGACCCGCACCGTGACATGCGCCGCCGTCGCATACCGGTGCACATTGGTCAGCGCCTCCCGTACGACCCGGTGCACCGCGCGGCGAACCCGCTCCGAGCGGTTGCCGAGATCCGCTCCCCTCCAGTCGAGCTGGACGGCGATTCCCCCGTCGCGGGACTCCGCCACCAGCGCCTCGATGCCCGCGCGGGTGCCGGTCGCGTCGGTGAGCGCGTCCGGCCCGGTGTCCCGGCCGAGCGGCCCGAGCACCCCGAGCGCCTGCCGCAACTCACGCATCGCGTCCTGGGTGGTATGCCGTACCAGGACGGCCTCCTCGCGCAGCTCTGGGTGAGCGCGGTCCAAGGCCAGCTCCAGTCCGCCGGCGTACAGCGAGACGAGGCTGAGCCGATGGCCGACCATGTCGTGCATCTCGGCGGCGATGCGGGACCGCTCCTGGACACGCGCCTCGCTGTCGGCGAGCCGCCTGGCCCGTTCCGCCGCGTCACCGCGCTCACGAAGCGCCCTGACCAGTCGGCCCTGCTGTCCGTACGCCGTGCCGACCAGGCCGGGCACGACCACCGCGGTCACCGCGAGGACCAGCCCCAGCGCCACCCCGTACGGCACCGATCCGGGGCCGAACCAGGGGGCGACCGCCGTCGCGGACAGCACGCAGAGGAGACCGGCCGCACCGAGGAGTCGGGCCCGCCTACGTGCCCGAACCGTGCGGCGGGCCACGCTGTACGCGGTCGCCGCCGTGACCGGCCCGAGGCAGGGCAGCGTGCCGGTGAGCACCGCGAGCACCAGCAGCACCGCGCCAGGAAGCCGACGACGCAGCGGCAGGAGCACGGCACCGGCGGGAACCGCCAGCAGCTGGAATCCCGGGTGCGGCAGGTAGTCGAGACGCACGGCCACCGCGTACAGGCCCGCAGTCGCCAGCGCCGCGCCGACCACCTCCACCACCGGCGACACGGATCCGCGGGGGGACGGCGCGGCGAACGGGCGGCAGCGGGTGAAACGGCGGAAGGGGCTGGTGAGCGACACGCTGACCAGTATCGACGTCCCACCGCTACACAGACGTGAACCTCACGGGCGATCTGCGCTCTACCGAAAGACAGAGGCAGGGCGCCGAACACGTCAACGCATGGCTCGGCAACGGCTACAGCAGCAGGTCGAACAGGCCGAGGACCTGCTCCCACTCCGGGGTGAGCGGGTGGGTGCGGTCCGGGGCGATGATCCGGAACGACTTCGCCATCGCCAGGCTCAGCCCGCCCGCGATGGCCGGGAGTCTGTTCTGTGTCTCCTCGCTGGCCGACAGTTCCAGTGCGGGGTGGGTGGCCAACTGGTCGAGCAGCGGCTGTAGTTCGATCTCCTGGTCGAGCTGTTTGAAGGCGTGGATGCTCTCCTGCAGTCCCTTGGTGATGGGAAGGTCCTGCGGTTCGATGATGTCCCGACCGTTGGCCTTGGCCTTGGCCTGGGCGATGAGGAAGAAGTCGTAGAGCTTCTGGTCGATGAAGTCGGCGTAGCGCTTGAGGTCGTTCTTGTCGACGGAGAGTCCGGCCGCGGCCCGAAAGAAGCGTTCGAACTTGGTCACACCCATGACGGGCATACCGATCACCTCCTGAGGTGGGTTGGGCTGTGTCGGCCCGATCGAGGTCAGTCCTGGGCGGAAACTCCCACCTCCCTGAGACGCTCGTGGATCAGGCGTACGGCCATCGCTCCCTCGCCGATGGCGGAGGCCACCCGCTTGATCGAGCCGCTGCGTACGTCTCCGACGGCGAAGATGCCCGGCCTACTGGTCTCCAGCGCCATGGGGGACCGGCCCAGGTAACTCCAGTCGTTCTCCTGGGTGTTCGTGGCGGCGTCCTGACCCGTCTCCACGAAGCCGTGCGAATCCAGGCAGACCGCACCCTCCAGCCATGTGGTGCACGGCTCGGCCCCGATGAAGATGAAGAGTGCTCGTACCGGCAGGGTGCGACGGTCCCCGGTGCGGTTGTCCTCCACGGTCACCGACTCCACGGAGCGGTCCCCGTGCACCTCACGCACTTCGGTGTGCAACTGGACGTCGATTCCCGGATGCCGCTCGATCCGGTCGACGAGGTAGCGGGACATGTTGGCGCCGAGGTCGCCACCGCGCACCAGCAGGTGGACCTTCGGCACCTGCCGGGCGAGGAAGAGGGAGGCCTGCCCGGCCGAGTTGCCCCCGCCGACCACCGCGACGGGATCGGCACGGCACCTGCGGGCCTCCACGAGCGTGGCCGCGTAGTACACGCCCAGGCCCTCCAGTTCGTCGATGTGGGGGACGTTCAGCCGACGGTAGTGGGCACCGGTGGCGAGCACGATCGTCCGGCCCATGGCCGGGCCCTCCTCGTCAAGGGAGACGACGTAGTGGCCTTCCCTCCGCTCCAGCCCGACCGCCTGTACCGGAACGGTGATCCCGGCACCGAACCGGGTCGCCTGCACAACAGCCCGCTCGGCGAGTTCGGCGCCCGAGATTCCAGCGGGGAAGCCGAGGTAGTTCTCGATCCGGGAGGACGTGGCCGCCTGGCCTCCGGTGGCCACTCCCTCCAGCACGGTGGTCCGCAGCCCTTCGGAGGCCCCGTAGACAGCGGCGGCGAGCCCGGCCGGTCCGGCGCCCACGACCAGCAGGTCACGTACGTGGTCGTTGGGTTCGGCGGAGCGCATGCCGAGGGCGCGGGCCAGCTCGGCGTTGCCCGGATTGCGCAGTACCCGGCTGCTGTTGAGCACGACCACGGGCGTGTCGGAGGCGGGGATGCCCAGCCGCTTGAGCAGTGACTCCGCCCCCTTGTCCTTCTCCAGGTCGATCCACCGGTGCGGAAGGCGGTTGCGGGCGGCGAACTCAAGCAGTCGGCGGGTGTCGGACGAGTAGCCCGAGCCGACGATCCGGAAGCCGGTGCCCTGCCCCACCAGTTCGGAACGCCGCAGCAGATAGGCGCGGAATATCAGGTCGCCGAGGGCGGGTTCGCTGGCCAGTAGCGCGCGCAGTTCGCCGGCATCCACCACGAGGACCGTCCCGCTTTCGACGACCACGGCGGTGAAGAACGCGGCCTGGCCTTCCAGGAGCGCGAGTTCGCCGAGGAAGCGCCGCGGGCCGTGTATCCGCAGCACGCGTTCGTCGACTCCGTATCCCTCCAGGATCGCCACTTTGCCACTGAGCACGACGATGAACTCGGTGCAGACCTGGCCCTCGCGGAAGAGGACTTCACCGGCCTCCACCTTCCGCTTGTCGCCGCATGCGGCCAGCACCTCGATCTGCTGGTCGGAAAGCCGGGGGTACGCACCGTGTGTGTCGGGCGTCTCGTCAGCGCGCACGGCGTCGCCGCCGCCCATGACGGCTCCCTCTCCCCGGTCCGGTGCCCGGCCGCTCACACGAACGCCTCATGTGCGAAGCACCAGCGCCAGTGCTCGCCCGGTTGCAGCGAACGGACGATGGGGTGTCCGATGGCGGCGGCGTGCGCCCTGGCGTGCCGGCCCGGCGAGGAGTCGCAGCAGCCGACGTGTCCGCAGGTGAGGCAGAGGCGCAGGTGCACCCAGCCCATGCCGAGCCTGAGGCACTCCTCGCATCCGTCGGGGGTCCTCGGAACGACGTCGCGGACCAGGCTCAGATGGGGGTCGTGAAGGACGGTCATGGTTGCCTCCGGGAGTCAAGCGGGTTGGGCGCGGCGGGAGAGCGTCTGCTCCACCCAGTCCCGCAGCACGTTGGGCGGTGCGGCGCCGGTCTGCCGGGAGATCTCCCTGCCCTGGTCGAGGATGAGGAGGGTCGGGACGGCCTGCACACCGAACCGCTGCTGCAACTGTGGAGACTTGTCGATGTCCACCTTGACCAGCTTGATCCGGCCGGCCATGTCGCGCGCCACCCGCTCCAGCGCGGGGCTGACCATCCGACAGGGGCCGCACCAGGTGGCCCACAGGTCCACCAGGACCGGCAGCGTCGACTGCTCGGCGACCTCGGCGAAGTCCTGGCTGGTGGCGTCAACGATCCACGGCAGCGCCTGGTGGCAGTTTCCGCACTTGGGGGTGCCGTCCGCGGCGGCCGGAATCCGGTTGGTCCTCCCGCAGTTCCCGCACCTGACGGTCTGCGTCCGCGGGTGTGCGGTGCCGCTCATGATGCCTCCTGACGGCCGCGGTCACGCGGCCTTGGCTTGTTGCTGCGTGGCATCGGGGAGCTCCACCACCAACTCGCCGTCGTGAGCGGTGACCACCACCGTGATGCCCTCACGGATCTGGCCGCGGAGCAGAGCACGGCCGATCTTGGTCTCCACCTCGTGCGAGATGAAGCGGCGCAGTGGCCGGGCCCCGAAGACGGGGTCGAAGCCCTCCTGGGCGATGAGGCGGCGGCCCTCCTCGGTCAGTTCCAGGGTGATCTGCTGTTCTGCCAGCCGCTTGCGCAGCTCGTCGAAGAGCAGGTCGACGATCCGTTCGATCTCGGCGAGGCCCAGTGGCCGGAACAGCACCACGTCGTCGACCCGGTTGAGGAACTCGGGCCGGAAGTGGGCGTGCAACTCGGCCATGACCAACTCCCGCACCTCGGGCTTGATCTCGCCGCCCGCGGTGGCGTCCTGCAGCAGATGCTGGGAGCCGAGGTTGGAGGTCATGATGATGACCGTGTTACGGAAGTTGATGGTGTGGCCCTGGGCGTCGGTGATCCGGCCGTCGTCGAGCACCTGGAGCAGGGTGTTGAAGACGTCCGCGTGCGCCTTCTCGATCTCGTCGAACAGCACCACCGAGTACGGCTTGCGGCGCACGGCCTCGGTCAGCTGGCCGCCCTCCTCGTATCCGACGTAGCCGGGGGGTGCTCCCATCAGGCGGCTGACGGTGTGCTTCTCCTGGTACTCGCTCATGTCGAGGCGCACCATGGCGTCCTCGCTGTCGAACAGCGCGGCCGCCAGCGTCTTGGCGAGCTCGGTCTTGCCGACACCGGTCGGTCCCAGGAAGATGAACGAGCCGATGGGCCGACGCGGGTCGCGGATCCCGGAGCGGGCCCGGATGACGGCGTCGGCGACCAGTTGTACGGCCTCGTCCTGGCCGATGACCCGCTCACGCAGGATCTCGTCCAGCCGCAGCAGCTTCTCCCGCTCGCCCTCCTGCAACCGGGCCACCGGGATGCCGGTCCAGGCGGCGACGATCTCGGCGATCTCGTTCTCGGTGACCACCTCTGGCAGCAGCCGCTGTTCGCCCTGTTTGGTGGCGAGTTGCTGCTCCTCGGCGGCGAGTTTGCGCTCCAGTTCGGCGATCTTGCCGTAGCGGAGTTCCGCGGCCCGGTTCAAGTCGTAGTTCCGCTCGGCCTCTTCGGCTTCGTGGCGGGCCTGTTCGAGCTCCTGGCGCAGTTCCTGGACGCGCCGGATGGCCTGCCGCTCGGCGTCCCACTGCGCGTGCTTGGCGTCCGCCTCGGCCCGTAGGTCGGCCAACTCGCGGCGCAGTTCCTCAAGTCGGGCCTTGCTGGCCGGGTCGTCCTCCTTGGACAGCGCGGCCTCCTCGATCTCCAGCCGGGTGACCCGGCGGGTGAGCTCGTCCAACTCGGCTGGCAGGGAGTCGATTTCGGTGCGCAGCCGGGCACAGGCCTCGTCGACCAGGTCGATCGCCTTGTCCGGTAGGAAGCGGTCGGTGATGTAGCGGTGGCTGAGGGTCGCCGCGGCGACCAGGGCGTTGTCCTGGATCTTGACGCCGTGGAAGACCTCAAGGCGTTCGCGTATCCCGCGCAGGATGGAGATGGTGTCCTCGACGCTGGGCTCGTCCACCATCACCGGCTGGAAGCGCCGCTCCAGAGCGGCGTCGGACTCGATGTGCTTGCGGTACTCGTCCAGTGTGGTGGCGCCGATCATGTGCAACTCGCCGCGGGCCAGCATCGGCTTGAGCATGTTGCCCGCGTCCATGGCGCCCTCGGCGGCGCCCGCGCCCACCACGGTGTGGAGTTCGTCCACGAACAGCAGGATCCGGCCCTCCGCGGCCTTCACCTCGGCCAGTACCGCCTTGAGGCGCTCCTCGAACTCGCCCCGGTACTTGGCGCCCGCCACCAACGAGCCCATGTCCAGCGCGAAGATCGTCTTGTCGCGCAGGCCTTCGGGAACGTCCCCGCGCACGATGCGCTGTGCGAGCCCTTCGACGATGGCCGTCTTGCCGACGCCGGGGTCGCCGATGAGGACCGGGTTGTTCTTCGTCTTACGGCTGAGGATCTGGATCACGCGGCGGATCTCCGCGTCGCGGCCGATCACCGGGTCGAGCTTGCCGGCCTGGCCCTCGGCGACCAGGTCCCGGCCGTACTTCTCCAGCGCCTCGTACGCGCCCTCGGGCGTCGCGGAGGTCACCCGCTGGGCGCCGCGTACCTGGGTCAGCGCGGACAGGAAGGTTTCCCGGGTGACGTTGTGCTCCTTGAGGCGGCGGCCGGCCTGGGTGGCGCTGCCCTCGTCGATCATCGCAAGGATCAGGTGCTCGACCGAGACGTACTCGTCCTTCAGCCGCTTGGCCTCCCGGTCGGCGGTGTCGAGCAGCCGGGCGAGCCGCTGGGTGACGTACACCTGCCCTGGTGTGGCGCCCGGACCGGTGACCTTGGGGCGCCTCTCCAGGTCGCCGCGTACGTCCGCCCGGAGTGCGTCGAGGTTGGCACCGCACTGCTCCACCAGGCGCGGTACGAGGCCGTCGCCCTGGGCGAGCAGGGCGAGCAGCAGATGTTCGACGTCGACCTCGGTGTGGCCCATCCCCGTTGCCGTGGTCTGTGCTTCCTGCAGCGCTTCCTGGGACTTCTGGGTGAGTCGGTTCATGTCCACGGCGGTCCACTCCTTCGCTGTCCGATGGGTGCGTCGGCTCGCGGATGGGCGGCGTTCACGCGGCGCAGTTCGGTCTCCAAGGACTCGATCCGGTCAAGTAGGTCCAGGACCAGCCCGATCGCGGCGTAGTTGAGACAGAGTCCGGTCCGCAGTCGTTGGACACGGGCGATGGCGGACGGTGCGGTCGCGGCGAACCACAGCTCCCCGGAGGCGTCCCGGGCGGCGTCCACCAGGCTCAGCGCGACGAACCGGCGGACCAGGTCGGGGTGCAGGCCGCTGCGGCGGGCGACGACGTCAAGGCTGAGCCGGTACGGCCGGGTCAGCGGGTAGTGGACCGTTGCCGTCTCCCGTGCGCGCTGTGCCGCGGTCGGCGTGGGACGGACGCTCATCTCACTGCCTCCTCGGGTCGAAGGTCGAAACGGCGGCCAACTCCTCGAACAGTTCCTTCTCCTTGGGAGTCGGCGAGGGCGGGACCGCTATTCGGATGTGGGCGTACAGGTCGCCCGGCCTGCCCTTCGGGTTGGGCATGCCTTCCCCGCGCAGCCGCAGTCGGCGGCCGCTGGAGGAGCCGGGCGGGACGGTGACCTTGGCGGTGCCGCTCGGCGTCGCCAGTGGCACGGTCGCGCCCAGGGCCGCCTCCCACGGGGCCACCGGCAGGTCGACATGGATGTCGCGTCCGGACAGCCGGTACCGCTTGTGGGGGAGGATCCGCACCCTCAGGTACAGGTCGCCGGCGGGGCCGTCGCCCATGCCCCGGCCGCCTTCTCCAGCGAGCCGGATCCGCTGGCCGTCGACCACACCGGGCGGTATGTCCACGTCGTAGGTGCGAGGGTGCTCCGGGCCGCCGATGGTCACCTTCCGCTTGCCGCCGCGGTGTGCCTCCTCCACGGTGAGCCGGAGTTCGGCCTCCTGGTCGGCGCCCGGCATCGGGCCGGGGGCGCCGCGGCCGCCGAAAATACCGCCGAACAGGTCCTCGATGTTGATTCCGGCGCCCTCGAAGCCCTCACCACTGGTGTAGACCCGAGCCCTTCCGCCGCCGGGCGCACCGCCGGTGGTCCAGCGGACCCGACCGCCGCCACCACCGAATCCGGCGCCCGCGGCCACCCGCTCGTCGTAGTCCTCCGGAATCTGCCGGAAGTCCGCACCGAAGCGGTCGTACCGTGCGCGTGTCTTCGGGTCGGACAGCACCTGGTATGCCTCGTTGATCTCCTTGAACCGCTCTTCGGCGGCCGGGTCGCTGTTGATGTCCGGGTGGTTCTGGCGGGCGAGCTTGCGGAAGGCCTGCTGGATCTCGTCCGCGCTCGCATTGCGCGACACACCCAGCACTTCGTAGTAATCGCGCGCCATGCCGTCACTCCTGTTTCCGGCTCACGGCCACGGCCGCTGGCCGAAGTTGCCGATCGGGGTCGCCGTATCCGGGCCGGAGCACCCGCACCACGGTGCCCGGCGCGGTGTCCGGCTCGTCGACCACCGTGACCACCTCGTGCCTGGTGGGGTCGAACGGCACATCCGTCTCGTCATGACGCGGGTATCCGAGGTCCTTGAGGATCTGGACGGCCAGGTCGCGCACCGCCCTCACCCCTTCGACGACGGAGCCGGGGTCGGCCTCGGCGTGCGACAGCGCCAGTTCGAGGTTGTCGACCACCGGGAGCCAGGCGGCGGCGACCCGCCCGCGTTCGGCGTCCCGCACCTGCTGCAACTCACGGATATGCCGCTTGCGTTGGTTGTCCAGCTCCGCCATCGCCCGGCGCCAGCGGTCGTCCAGTTCCTCGACGGTGGGGGTGGCGGCCGACTCCTCGTCCTGGCCGGTCGGCTGCCGCGTCGCCTGTTCGTCCGGCGGGTGCTGGTCCTCATGCTCGGACATGGCGGTGCCTCATCCCCGATCGAATTCGGCGTCGACGACGTCCTCGTCGGGCCCCTCGCCGGTGGCCGGCCCGCCCTCTTCGGCCGGCCCGCCCTCTTCGGCCGGTCCGCCGCCTTCTGGCGGGGTGCCGGGCCGGCGGCTGGCGAGTCCGTGGTAGATCTGCTGCAACTCGGAGGTGAGGCCGCGGACCCGGTCCACCGTCGCTTCCTCCTTGACGGCCTGACGGGCCTCGGAGACCAGCATCTCCGCGCGTGCCTTCTCGTGTTGCGGGACGGAGTCACCCAGTTCGCTCAGCCGCCGCTCCACCTGGTAGGCGACCGCGTCGAGTTCGTTGCGTGCGTCCACCGCCTGGCGCAGGGACTGGTCCTCGGCGCGGTTGCGCTCGGCCTCGGAGACCATCCGTTCGACCTCGCTGCGGTCCAGGTTGGAGCTCTCGCTGATGGTGATCCCCTGCTCGGCGCCGGTGTCCTTGTCCCTGGCGCTGACGTTGAGGATGCCGTTCGCGTCGACGTCGAAGGTCACCTCGACCTGCGGCTCGCCGCGCGGCGCCGGGCGGATGTTCTCCAGCCGGAAGCGGCCCAGAACGCGGTTGTCCGCCGCCCGTTCGCGCTCGCCCTGCAGCACCACCACGTCGACCGCGGGCTGGTTGTCGTCCGCCGTGGAGAACGTCTCGGAGCGCCGGACCGGGATGGTGGTGTTCCGGTCGATGATCTTCGTCATGACGCCGCCGCGCGTCTCCACGCCGAGGGACAGCGGGGTGACGTCGAGCAGCAGCACGTCCTTGACTTCGCCCTTGAGCACTCCGGCCTGGATGGCCGCGCCGATCGCCACCACCTCGTCGGGGTTGACGCTCATGTTCGGTTCCTTGCCGCCGGTGAGCTTGCGCACCAGCGCCTGAACCGCGGGGATGCGGGTCGAGCCGCCGACCAGGATGACCTCGTCGATGTCGTTCTCGGTCACCTTGGCGTCGCTCATCGCCTGGCGCACCGGGTCCAGGCAGCGTTCCACCAGGTCGGCGGTGATCTGCTCGAAGGTGGAGCGCCGGATCGTCTCGGTCAGGTGCTTGGGGCCGGAGGCGTCCGCCGTGATGAACGGCAGGTTGACCTGGGTCTGGGTGACCGAGCTGAGCTCGACCTTGGCCTTCTCGGCCGCTTCGAACAACCGCTGCAGGGCCTGCGGGTCGCTGCGCAGGTCGATCCCGTTCTCCCGCTGGAAGGCGTCCGCCAGGTGGTCCACCAACCGCCGGTCGAAGTCATCGCCGCCCAGGTGGGTGTCACCGGCCGTCGAGCGGACCTCCACCACGCCGTCGCCCACGTCCAGCAGGCTGACGTCGAAGGTGCCGCCGCCGAGGTCGAAGACCAGCACCGTCTCATGGCCCTTCTTGTCCAGCCCGTAGGCCAGTGCCGCCGCGGTCGGCTCGTTGATGATGCGCAGCACTTCCAGGCCGGCGATCTTCCCGGCGTCCTTGGTAGCCGTGCGCTGGGCGTCGTTGAAGTAGGCGGGCACGGTGATGACCGCTTCCGTGACCTTCTCACCCAGGGTCTTGCCCGCGTCCTCGGCGAGCTTGCGCAGCACCAGGGCGCTGATCTCCTCGGGCGCGTACTGCTTGCCGCGTACCTCGAAGCGGGCCAGCCCGCCGGGCCCCTCGACGACGTCGAAGCCCACCGCTTTGGCCTCTTCGGTCACCTCGTCGAAGCGGCGGCCGATGAAGCGCTTCGCCGAATAGATCGTCCCCTTGGGGTTGAGGATCGCCTGCCGACGGGCCAGCTGCCCCACCAGGCGCTCCCCGGTGTCCGTGAACGCGACCACGGAAGGAGTGGTGCGGGAGCCTTCGGAATTGGGGATGACCGACGCCTCACCGCCTTCCCACGCGGCGATCACCGAGTTCGTGGTACCCAGATCGATCCCGACTGCCTTGGCCATCTGGCACTCCTAGATCGTTACTCCCCCCTGCGGACGGCGCGATCCATCGGGTGGGATCCCATCGCAC
Organism: Streptomyces silvisoli; assembly: GCF_029269905.1. Lineage (NCBI taxonomy): Bacteria > Bacillati > Actinomycetota > Actinomycetes > Kitasatosporales > Streptomycetaceae > Streptomyces > Streptomyces silvisoli. The sequence goes on from NZ_JARJBC010000005.1 coordinate 355,553, forward strand.
CTTCTGCCAGCGTGCTCGAACCGGGCGGCCGCTGACATGGCCCCGCGGGGACGAATTACGCCCGCCGTACCGACCTGCCAGGTCGAGGGGGAGCGGTGGCCTGCCGCTTTCCGGCCCCGGAGGCGAGCTCCGCGGGGCCGGATCCGTCCCGGCGGCCGATCGCGGCTCGCGTCCGAGGACCGGCGGCGCTTCGCTGCTCGGCCGTTCAGCGGAAGCTGGCGGCGATCTCGGACAGCCGGTCCAACTCCGCCAACGACTCCCGCTCCGGCATCGTCTCCAGGTCCAGCAGCACCCGGTCGACCCCCACCTTGCGCAAGCCCTCCAGCAACTCGGGATCCGCGGGCGTGTAGGCCACCGTCACTGGCACATCGCGGTTCGCCATGCCGCGCAGGCGCTCCATCCGCTGACGGAGCTCCTCCGGGGGCATGACGTTGGCGATCCAGGCGTCACCGAGCTCCGCGATCCGTGGGAACGCGGCTTCGCCGCCACCCACGTAGATCGGCGGGTGCGGGTGCTGCACCGGCTTGGGCCAGCTGTACACCGGGTCGAAGTCCACGAACTCGCCGTGGAACTCGGCCTTCTCCTTGGTCCACAGCTCCCTGATGGCACGCAACCGCTCGTCGACCAGCCGGCCGCGGGTGGCCGGGTTGGTGCCGTGGTTCTCGATCTCCTCACGCAGCCAGCCCACTCCCACCCCGAAGATGGTGCGCCCGCCCGAGACCAGGTTCAGGGAGGCGACCTCCTTCGCCGTGATGATCGGGTCCCGCTGCACCACCAGGGCGATGCCCGTGCCGACGAGCAGCCGTTCGGTGACCACCGCCGCGGCGCTCAGCGCGACGAAGGGGTCCAGGGTGCGGTAGTACTTCTCCGGCAGCTCCCCACCGAACGGGTAGGGGGTACGACGCTCCACCGGGATGTGGGTGTGCTCGGCGATGAACAGCGAGTCGAATCCGCGTTCCTCGACGGCTGGTGCCAGTGCGGTCGGCGTGATGCCCTGATCGGTGAGGAAGGTTGAGATCCCGAACTTCATGGCAGCTCCTCTGCTCGATGGCGGGACGCGACCGACCCGCGGCGCTCACTGCGCCGGGTACCGGGACCCGTCCGTCTGGCAACGATCATCAGGCCTGCGGACACTCGGGCACCGGCGGCACGCCCCGCGTGGCCGTCCGGAGCGCCCGTTGCCTCAGGCGGCGATGACCTCGGCGTCGTCGTGGCGGCCGGATGGCTCCCGCTGGTCGGTGTCGAGTCGCATGCCCAGCGGGCGGGCCAGGCCGACGACCTCCTCGTCGACCCGCTGTAGATGACGTAGTGCCTGTGCGGCGGTCGTGTCCGGCTCCTCCGTCTGCCGTGCCTCCGGGCGCGGCTCGCGGACGGCCGACGACGTGCGCCGCCAGCGTCCGAACAGCGGTTTCGCGCCGGTGTCGAGCGGCTCTCGGCAGTTGCCGCCGCTTTCCAGGCAGGTGATGAGCGCGTCGAGGTTGCGGTCGACACGCTGGGCGGCCTCCCGCAGCCGTACGTCGGACCTCATCGTGCGACGTCCCGTGGCCAGTTGTGCCATGGCCGCCAGGCTGCGCGCGTGGTAGGCGGCCGTCTCCAGCAGCCCCAGGACGTATCGGGTGATCCTTCGGCGGTTGCGCAGCGGAGTGATCGGGTGCCGCAGCGGCTGGGTGGCGGTCCGCAACTCGTCCAGGGCGTTGTCCAGCGTCCGGGCTCGTTCCAGCAGATCCACCGGCCGGCCACCGCTGAGCTCCGCGACGCCCTGCCCGGTCACCTCCCGCAGCCGCCCCAGGACTTCGCGGACCTGCTGCTCGGTGCGTTCGTAGGTGCGTACGGGCAGGACGAGCGTGCCAGCGAGGATGGCGCAGGCGGCTCCGATCGCCGACTCCCCGAGCCGTAGCTCCAGCAGTCCGGGCGTGAGGCTGTGCAGCAGTGTGTACAGCAGGCAGAGCATGGCCGTGACGAAGAAGGACGACAGCGCATAGGTCGTCGCGGTGGTGCAGAAGCTGCCGAAGACACACAGCATGAGCAGCGCGAAGGCCGTCCAGGGTTCGTTGCCGACGAGGTCGGCCAGCCAGATCCCAGCCAACACGCCGATCAGTGTTCCGGTGATCCGGCGGTAGCCCTTGACCAGGATCTCGCCGCTGGAGGAGGTGTTCACGAACACAACCCAGCAGGTGAGGACCGCCCAGGACCAGCGCTGCGGGGACAGCAGTTCGCCGCCCAGGATGGCCAACGCCGAAGCGACGGCGACCTGCACGGCGACGCGGGTGCTCGCCCGGCGCATGCCGGTTGGCTCGGTCTGTCGGCTCGCCGCCCGCTGCGCGGTGTCCTCCGCTTCCAGTACCGCCTCTTCCGTCTGCAGTTCCTCGCGCGAGCGCGCCGCCTCCGGGCTGTCGTCCGGGCTGTCGTCGGGACCGGCGAGTGCGATGCGCAGTCCCATCAGCCCACGACTGAGTTCCCCGATCGCCCTGAAGACGTCCCGCACCGGCGCCGGAGCCTCGGGGAGTCGCTCGGGATCCCGGTAGCCGAGCAGCCTGTCGCGGACGATCTTCAGGCCGACGCCCTGGTCGTTGACCGCGGTGCGGCTGGCGATCTCCCGCAGCGCCCTGAGGTCGGCAACGAGGCGGCGCACCAGGTCCGGCCGCGCCACCTCCAGCGGCACTTGCTCGGGCGGCCGGCCCGCCACGAGACGGTCGGTCAGGTCATGGGCCACCGGATTGGCACCCGGCCTGCCCAACGCCCCCAGCAGCATGGCCCCCAGCCGCTCGGCGGCGACCTCGGCATCGGCGATGCGCCGCTGCACATCGGCCGCGACCGCGGGATCCCTGATCCCCTCGTCCAGGTGGTCCTGGATCATCAGCGCGGCCTGGTGCAGGCGCGCCGTACGCCGCCGGAGTCTGCGCATCGCCGGTTCGGCCGTAGGGGCGTCGGGCCCCTGTTCGGCCACCTCGATCAACGAGTCGATCAACTGCAGGAGCCGGGCCCGGAAGGACTCGCACAGGCGGAGCAGAGTGCGTTGCGGGGAGACGCGCACCACGGCGAACCGCACCACCACGGCGGAACACCAGCCGATCACCAGCACGGTGCTCTCCTGGGCCACCACCTCCGGTCCCGTGCGCACGAACAGGGAGATGAAGTACATCTGGAAGGCGATGACACCCAGATCACTGCCCCGCTTGCCGAACCGCCTGGAGTAGGCGGCCAGGAAGACCACCACCACGCACATCAGGTCGGCCAGCGGGCGGTTCGGTGCGATCAGGGTGCCGACCGTCAGCGCGGCCAAGCCGGTGGGCAGGCCGACGGCCAGTGTCACGGCCTGTTCCCTGCGGTTCGTGGCCGAGACCGCGAAGGAGAAGACCTCCGCCGCCGTCGCACCGGTGACCACCGTCCGCGGGGGGTAGTGCGACGCGGCCAGCAGCGCGGCGCACAGCAGGATCGCCGTGACGATGCGGGCGGCGCTCAGGAATCGGATGAGCCCTGGATCGGAGGCGATGACGCGGTCCACCGCCCGCCGCCACGCCTCCGCTGCCTGTGACGTCCAGGCGAGCGCTCGTCCGCTTCGGGTGTGCTGGTCCGTGGCTCCGCCTTTCGGATGTCCGGGTCGTCGGGTCGCCTGTGCCCCACCGGACGGTGTTCGGGACTCGGTGGGCCGGGAGTCGGCCGGCGGTTCGGGCTGCCAGGGCTGCGTGGGCTGCGCCGCGCCGAGCAGAGCGCTTCGGCCCCCGGTCGGTGGGCGGCGGCTTCGTCCGTCCGGTCGTCGGACGCTTGGGCCCGGGCAGCTTCTTCGCCGGAAGGTTCCGGCGGGGTGACCCGGGCGGCGCGGGCAGGTATCTCCTTTCTTGTTTCAGCCTGCTCTTGTGTCAGCCTGCGCGGGGCGGGTAGCCGAGACATGGGCCTAAGGGGACAAAACGCACATAGTGACTCACCCTCGCAGGTCGAGGCCCCTTGCCTGACCAGGGCTCCTTCGCTGGCACAGGGGCCCGGCCGACCCGCGGTGCGCAGCCCGTACGGCCCACGGGCCGCACGACCAGCGCCGCGCTCTTTGGGAAGGAGACGGCATGAACGCCATCCCGGTGAAGGGCACGCCGCCGAACGCGCGGGCCGAGCAGTGCCTGGGCAGGATGGCCAGCCTCTGCGAGCTGGCGCCGACGATGTTCAACGGCCGGGACGAGAACGACGTCCTGAAACTCGCCGCTTCCTGGATCGCCTCACTGGGCAGTTCCCTGACCGCTGTGGGCTACTTGGCGCACGACGGGGAGCTGCGGCGCGGCGGGACCTCCGCGCTTGAGCCCGAGGACCACGCGATGGATGCCGGAGTACGCGCACTGGGCGGCCAGGACACCGCGCTCGACCTGCCGGGATTCGGCTGGGCCCGGGCCCTGGCGCTGCGGAACCGCAGTAGCTGCCTCGGCTACCTCGTCGTACGGTCGCCCACGGCCCCGGCCGATGACGACACGCACCTCGTCACCCTCCTGGCCCGTCAGACGGCCGCCGCGCTGGATCACGTCCAGGAGTGCGAGGGTGAGCGCGAGCGTGTACGGCAACTGCGGCTGATCAACAACGGCGTGACCGCGGTCAACGCGTGCCTGCGGAGCGCCGTGGCCGAGCTCCAACGCCGGATGGTGATACACGAGGCGCTCAGCCGGGTCTCGGTCTCGGGCGAGGGCGAGCCGGGCATCGTGCACCTACTGCACGAGCTGACCGGCTTCCCCACCCGGGCCGAGGACCGGTTCGGCAATCTGCGGGCCTGGGCCGGGCCCCAGGGCTCGGCTCGGCCCACCGGACTGGCCCCCGCGCGCCGGACGGCGGTGCTGCGCCGCGCCGAGCGCGAGCGCGGGCCGGTGCGCGATCGGGACCTCCTGGTCGGCGTGGTGCGATCGCGCGGGGAGGTGCTCGGCGTCCTCGTACTGGCCGACCCGCAGCACCAGGCGGGGGAGACCGAGACGTTCGCGCTGGACCAGGCTGGCACGGTGCTTGCCCGCGAACTCTCCCACGTGCGCAGCCTGGCTGATGCCGAACTGCGCATGCAGTGCGATCTGGTCGAGGACCTGGTGACCGGGACGGACGAGCAGAGCGCCTTCGCCCGGTCCGAGGCGGTCGGCCACGACCTGCACGGGGCCCACCACGTGGTGGTCGTCAGGTGGACGGGGCCGTGGGGCTCCGGAACGGTCACCGCCGCGGTCGGTCGGGCAGCCGCGGCAGGGCGGCACGACGTCCTGCTGGGACGCCGGTCAGGTGCGGCGGTACTGATCGTCCGCGGCCCGGCCGTCGGGGACGCGTTCTACGAGGATGTGGCGAAGGAACTCGGCTCCGCGGACGGTGTGATCGCGGTCGGCGGCCAGTGCGACGCCCCGTCCGACTTCTCCCACTCCTACCAGGAGGCGCTGCGCGCCCTGGAGATCCGGCAGAACTCCCAAGACCCCCGCGGCCTGATCGCCTTCGACCGGCTCGGTCTCTACCGGGTGCTGCGCACCAGTGACCACGACGCGCACACCGAGCAGTTCGTACGTGAGTGGCTCGGCCCCCTCATCGACTACGACCAGGTGCACCACGGCGACCTCGTCGCAACACTCACCGCCTATCTGGAGAACAGCAGCTACGACAGCACCGCGGCGACGCTGGCGATCCACCGCAGCACGTTGCGGTACCGGCTGCGTCGCATCCGGGAGATCTCCGGCCTCGACATCACCGATATCGAGGTCCGACTCAACCTGCATGTCGCGGCCCGCATCTGGAACGTCATCACCAGACCGCCGCTGTGAAAACACGACGGGGTTCCACCGGTACCACCCGGCGGCGCCGGCAGGTCGCACGGCGCGCCCGTCGCGGGGGAGGGCGGCTGACGTCAGCCTCCCGACTGACCGGAAGGGCCACCGAGCACCGGCTCGTCACCGGCGCGCGGCAGCAGCGAACCCAGCGGCCCGAGGTCGAGGTTGAGGTCGTCCATCGTCAGCCCGTAGCGGCCACACAGCTCGGACATCCGGTCCTGCAGGAGCATGAGCGTCATACCGACCCGCTCCTCCTGCTCCTCGCTCAGGTCACCGACGTCGACACGATGGATCGCGGTGCGCTCCATGAGCTGGCGGAGCAACTCCACGACGGTCAGGACAAGCCTGACCAGGTCGCGTTCCACGGTGTCCGGGTCCAAGGCGAGTCGTTCGGCGGCCCCACCGTCTGGACGGGCACACACTCCGGTCGGTTCACACATCTCAAGGCTCCCAGCCGCCGACGGTGCCATCAGTGATCGATTCGATGACCGCGCGCAGGTTGATCCGTACCAGGTCCACGTCGGCGATGGACAGCACCAGATCACCGGTCAGGACCACACCACCGGCCAGCAGTCGGTCCAGCAGGTCGATGAGCGCGACATGCCGACCGACGAGGGCGGTGTCTGCGTCGCGGACCGGCGCGCCCGGCGCGGTCGGTTCAACGTCCATCGTTGTCTTCGGTCCGCGAGCCGTCGTGAGCGTCCGTCGTGGCGAAGGAGTACGGAGCCCACGGCCCCGTGATCTCGATCCGCACCCCAGGCGCGTCGGCGGCCTGGGACCGCACGGCTCGCTGGAAGCGCGCCGTGTGCTCAGAGGGCACGAGGAACGCGTAGTTCGCCACGTTCTCACCCTGCCCGGCGCTGACCGGACCGTCCTGCTGTGGGCGGTGCTCAACTCCCGCACTGGCAACCTCCCTTGCGGCACCGGCCACCCGGGCCGCGACCGCGTCCGCCGCGCGCAGTGCCTGTTCGTGCGCCTGACGTCGGGCGCGGCGCTGCCGGAGGTAGTCGCGACCGGGACTGGAGCCGACCGAGACGGTGGCCACCGGCGCTGCGGCGGTGGTGGGCGCGGCCCCGGGGTCGGCGTACACCTTCACTCCCCACTCCACATGCCCCTCCAACTGCTCAAGCAGCCGCGCGAGGTCGTGAGCACGCTCGCGCAGCATGTCCGCGACCCGCGTGTCGTCGAGGAACACCGTGGCAAGCCGCATGGGCAGTACGGTCGTGTGCTCCCACGCCGCGGCCACCACGGCGTGATGGGCCCGGGCGATCACCTCCAGCTGATCGAGGCTCTCCAGTTGGTACTTGACGCCCTCTTCCGTGAACTGCTCGGCGGGCACGCTGGACACCAGCGCGCCCAAGCCGCCCTCGCAGACGGTACGCAGCGCGCGGTGGCCGGACGCGGCGGCGCCCACGGTGGCGGCTGATTCGAGCGCCGGTCCGCGCTTCCCCACGGCGTAGACGTAGCTCACCCGGTCATCGCTCATCTTCGATCTCCCTGGCACGCAGCCGACTCACCTCGGCTCGCAGTCGCTCGTTCTCCACCGCGAGTCGCTCGTCCCCCGAAGTCACCTCGGGGTCGCTGGTACGGGCGCGAGAGGAGAGTGAGGGGTCATGCTCCCACCAGTCGATTCCCATCTCCTTCGCCTTGTCGACCGAGGCCACCACCAACCGGAGCTTGATGGTCAGCAGTTCGATGTCGAGCAGGTTGATGCGGATATCGCCCGCGATCACCACGCCCTTGTCCAGGACCCGTTCCAGGATGTCCGCGAGGTTCGCCGCCGAACCCTGCCGGTCGTAGGGCGACATGCGCTCGGAGGCGGTGCGGCCCTGAAGCAAGTCAGCCATGTGTCATCAGTCCCATCGGCTCGTCAGCGTCGGCCGGCGTCCGCCGCCTGACCGCGACGACCGGTGTCGTCCCGTCGCTCCGCTTCGCCAGTGTCTTCGTCGTGTTCGTGCCGGTTGGGTTCCTCCTCCTCGTCCACCTCGTCCACCAGGTCGCCTTCCGGGTCGTCGGCGTACTCGTCGTCCTCGGCCAGATCGTCCTCGTCCTCGTCCGGGCCCATGTCCTCGTCGTCGAAGTCATCGACGTCGTCGAACCGCTCCGCGTCCTCCGGCTCGTCGTCCCGCACCGCCTCATGCGGCGGGTCGACGTCGACCTCCGCGTCGTCCTCGGCCTGCTCCTCAGCCGGGTGCTGCTCAGCGGACCGCTCCTCGGCGTCCTCGTGGTCCCTGACCACCTTGCCGTCGCGTATCTCGCCGCGCCAGCCGTCGGTGGCCTCACCGCGCAGCATGATGAACTTGCGGTAGAGCTTGAGATCCAGGCGTGCCCGTCGGCCCTGCGCCCGCCAGATGTTCCCGGTCTTCTCGAACAGCCCCTTGGGGAAGTACTCGATGACAAGCAGGACGCGGGTCAGGTTGTCGCTGAGGGGATGGAACGTCACGACGCCCTTGATCGTCCCCTTTGGGCCCGATGTCGTCCAGGCGATCCGCTCGTCGGGGACCTGCTCGGTGACGTTCGCCGTCCAACTCCGGGTGGACTTGGCTACCTTCACGGTCCAGTTGCTACTGGTGTCGTCCGTCTTCTCCACGCTCACCACGCCCTTGGCGAACGTGCTGAACTCCTGGAACTGCGTCCACTGGTTATAGGCCTCGCGGGCCGGCACACCGACGTCGATGTCCTCGGTGATCGTGACGCTCTTGGACTTGCCCCCGCCGCCCTTGCGGCCCTTGCCGAAGAGGCCCTTGACCTTGTCGGTCAGGGCGTCCTTGAGGTGCGACTTGCCCAGCGCGGTCACCGCCTGCGCGGGTGTCTTCCCCTCGCTCAGCGCCTTGCCGCCCTTCGCCAGGCTTGCGGCGAGCCGTCCGGAGCCCTGCCCGGGCTCGGCGAACCTGCTGATGCCCTCGCCCAGCTTGTGGCCCAGGTCGGCCAGCGCGTGTTCCGCGCGCGCCTGCAGGTATTCCTGGAGTTCGTCCTTGAGCCGGGCGGTGGCGGGGTTCTGCTCCAGCAGGTCCCGGACCTTTGTCGTGGTGGACTCAGTCATCGCCGCCCCCACGCTCACTGGTCCTGCGCGTGCCGCGGCTGGCCGTCTTGCGGCCGGCGGCCGCGGTCCTGCGCGCCGCGGAGCTGGTCCTGCGCGCGCTGGAAGCCGCAGTGTCGCTCGCGGACTTGCCAGCGGTGCGCCGGGCCGTGGCCGACGCCGAGCCGGCCTTGGAACGTGTGGCTCGGGGAGACTTGGCCGCCTTGCGGCGGGGCGACGAATCCGCTGCGGAGGAGTTGCTCCCGCTGACGCCTTCTTCCTGCCCGTCGTTCCTGTCGGCCGGGTCGTCGCGGTCGTCGTCCGCCGCACCGCTGGGTGCGTCAAGCTGGAGGGTGCGCTCGTGGAGCGAATCGGCAAGGCCGTTGATCCGCTTGGCCAGGGCGGCGGAGGCGGCGGACTTGGTGGCGTCCACCAGCTGGTCGCGGGCCTGGTCACTCAGGCCGCTGAGCACCGGGGAACCGGCGATCATCTTGTTCAGCCTGAGGGGTTCAAGGCGCAGCTTGCGCCCGGCGAGGAACATGCCCAAACCGATGGCCATCTTCGCCTTCTTCGTACGCCCGAGAAAATACCCGCCGACTACGGCGAGGCCGATCTTGGCGTTGTTCATCATCTGTCGTCCACCTCGTTCTCCTTCGCTTTCACGGCGGTTGGCGCAGGGGATGTGCTACGCGCCGCCGCGGCGATGGAGTTCGAGCCACTCGATCTGGTCGAGCAACTCGTCCTCCAGTCTGTCGAATTCGGCTTCATCGATCTCACCGTCGAGCAACCGCTGTTCCAGGATGGCCAGTTGCCGCCGTAGCGGCGCCGGATCGTGACACTCCCGCTCCGCGGTGAGCACCAATTGGTCGATCACCCACACCGCGCCTTCCACGGGGGCGAGCGGAAGCGTCAGAATCCGCGTGACGAGTCCCATCACCAACAGTCTCAGACGAAGCTGTACGGCGGCAGAGGGCCGTGCAGGCTCAGCGAATACGCCGGTCCGCGGCGCTCGGCCTCTTCCCGCACCGCACGCGAGAACAACTCCATGTTCTCCCGCCTCACCAGGAACGAGACGTTCAGGAAGTTCGAGTCCTGCTGCTCGGCGGCGTGCTGGCGTACCGTGAGGGATGCCAACCGGTCCACGATGTGCTGGGCCTGAACGGAATTACGGTGCTGGATTTCACGGGACAGCAGTTCGCCGAGCGCGATCTTCTGGTTGCGCGCATCGGGGTTCTCCCGGGTGAACTCGTTGAGCTGACGCGCCTCTTCCGACTCCGCGATGATCTCCCGCAACAGGTCGTCCTCGTCGCGGGAAGCCTTCAGGTTGAACTCCAGGCAGCCCTCGAGTTCCTTCAACCGCTCCAGGTAGGCGTCGCGCTGGTCGTCCAGCGCGGTGAGCACCTGCTCGTCGTCCGGGGCCACCAGGCCGAACCGCATCGGCAGCACCGCTCCGTCGGCCAGCAGCCGTTCCAGCACGTCCTGGTGTGCGACGAGGTCGCGGCGCTTGGCCCGCAGTCCGGCCGGGGCGTCGCTGACGACCGCGCTGAGCGCCTGCGTCCCGAGGGCACGCAGTTCGCCGGCCGGATCCCCAACCCCCTTTATGCCCTTGAGCCGCAGCGGGTGGTCCGCCGACGTGATTGCGTAGATGTAGGTCGACATCGCTCAGTCCTCCCGCCTGCGTGAGGTCCGGCGGCTCGATGACGCCGTGCTCCTGCGTTCCGGCTGCTCCTCGGGCTCCGAATCGCCCGCCCGTTGGAGGGAGTCGCTCAGCGCCTCCACCGCTCCGGTCAGCGCGCCCTTGGACTTGCCCTTCGCTCCGCTCTCCGTCGCCTCGCCGACTATGTCGGTGAGCTGCGTCGGCGCCTTGCGGCCTGATTCCAGATCGAGGCGGTTACACGCTTCGGCGAACCGCAGGTAGGTGTCGACGCTGGCGACGACAACGCGCACGTCGATCTTGAGTATCTCGATGCCGACCAGGGAGACGCGTACGAACGCGTCGATGACGAGCCCCCGGTCCAGGATCAGTTCGAGGACGTCGTACAGATTCCCCGAACCGCTTCCGCCTGCTGTTGAATTCGATTGCGGTGCAACCGTCATATCTCCTTCGCCCTCCAGGTTCCCGTGTTTCGTCAGCGGTCCAGTTGACCTCGCGCATATCGGCGGGTCCGCTCGTAGCTGATGAGTTCGCCGTCGCTGTCGAGTGCCACCCGGTAGGAGGCCATCACACTCGTGGTCTCCGGGATCCGCTCGACCTCCACGACTTCGACGTTCGCCGACCAGCCGGCCTCGGTGGCTTTGACCGCGGATACCTGAACTGTCTGGCACTGCAGTAGTTCGCCGAGTTGACGTGCGGCGGCCCGCATCGCCGTGGACAACGAGATCCCGTTGTCCCGCGGCTTGCGCTGTCGACTTTCCTTGTTGTTGGCCTTGTGATCTGTGGTGGTCATGCTTCCGCCCAATCGATCACGTATCGAGTGCTGTGCCGACCCTTGTTAGCGAGTTCTCGTCGGCTGGCCGAACGCCTGCCCGAGCGAGCAGAACGTATGCACCGCACGCACGACGTGGCGCGCATCGCCGTATTGCCCCGCCGGTTTGAGACGGCGGGGCAATACGCAACGCCCTAGAGGCGCCTCAAGGCATGCGGGATGTTCTCGTGCCGCTTCAGTGGATCCGGTTCCTCCGGGCGAGGCCGAACTGGAGCGCCGCCGCTGGCCGGCACATCGGTGGCAGTTCGCGCGCTGAGCCTTCTCCGAGCCGATCGGCGCCCCTGCGGCCATCTGGCGTCGGGCCTTCGCGAGTCGTTGCTGCCGACCGTCGGAGCGCCGTTGTGGCGGTCGAGTTGCTGTCGGGTGAGCGGTCGGCCTGGGGTGGGGCGTCTCACGGGGCGCCGTCCCGCGCGGAGTTGAGCCCGTACTGCTTCGCCGGGCCGGAACCGTTGGTGACTGCCGTTCTCTTCGGCTGGTGACCGAAGTCTCATCCGCGCTCGCGCAGGTACGCCTCCAACTCGGCGGCCCCGGTCAGCATCGCCCGCCCCCGGGCGCACAGCCGGCCGCGCCAGTCGCACAGTGCGGCCTCCAGCGGCTCCAGCCCGCCGGCGGCCCGCACCTGGGCGATCAGCGGGGCGATCTGCTCCAGCAGGTAACCGCCCCGCCTGAGCTGGTGGGCCAGCCGGGCGTCCCGTACGTCGGCCTCGTCGTAGAGGCGGTACCCGGTCAGCGGGTCGCGGCGCGGGCGCACCAACCCGGCGCGCTCCCATTTGCGTAGCGTCGCAGGCCGGATTCCCAGCTTCCCTGCCAGCGGCCCGATGAACGTGCCGCCGGGCCCGGACACCGCGCCCAGTTCGGATCCCACACCGGGTTCGCAGGCCGTGGTGGGATCCAGATCGCGGAGGGCGCTCTCCACGGCCTGGAGGGTCTGGCGGTCTTCGAGGAGCTGGGCGTGGCTCTCGTCGATGAGTCGGAACGCCTCATCGGCCGCGCCCTGGTTCACCGCCCGCATGATCGACGTCGCCGTCTGGTGGCCGTGGCCGGGCACCAGGGCGAGGAACGCGCGCAGGGCCGCCGCGTGCAGCGAGGTATAGGTGCGGTAGCCGTGGGATGTGCGACCGGCGGCCGGAAGGATGCCGGCCTCCTCATAGTTCCTGATCGCCTGTGTGGACAGACCGTGCCCGCGCGCCAGATCAACCGGCCTGAGCCGTTCACCGCTTTGAGACTTTCGATCCATAGTCCTGCCGATATCGCGAAAAGTTTCAACCGAAAGTTCAACGATACCGTTGAAGGCATGGCTACTGACATCAAGGACATCACCCATGCCGTCGAGGCCGCCGCCGTCATGAGGCTGCTGCCGGCCCGGCCGAGGTTGCTCGCCCTGGGCGAGCCCACCCACGGCGAGGACACTCTGCTCGACCTGCGCAACGAGCTCTTCCGGCAGTTCGTCGAGCAGGAGGGCTACCGGACGATCGCGATCGAGAGCGACTGCGTGATGGGCCTGGTCGTGGACGACTACGTCACCTCGGGCACGGGCACTCTCGACGAAGTCATGGAGCACGGCTTCAGCCACGGGTTCGGCGCGTCCGCGGCCAACCGCGAGCTTGTGCGCTGGATGCGGGCCTACAACGACGGCCGGCCCGCGCCCGAGCGGGTCCGCTTCGCCGGTTTCGACGGCCCGCTGGAGATCACCGGAGCCGCGAGCCCCCGGCAGGCCCTCACCGCACTCCACGGCTACCTCTCGGCCCGGGTGGACTCGGACCTGCTTCCCTGCACCGCGGAACTGCTCGACCACCTGCTCGGCGCCGACGACCGGTGGACCAATCCCGCCGCGATGATGGACCCGGCCCAGTCCGTGGGACAGTCGGCCGAGGCCAGCCAACTGCGGCTACTCGCCGACGATCTGGTGGCGCTGCTCGACCACCAGACGCCGCACCTGATCACGGCGACCTCGCGGGACGACTGGGACCGGGCACGCCTGTACGGGCGCACCGCAACCGGCCTACTGCGATACCACTACCGCATGGCCGACACCTCACCGGCCCGCATGACGCGGCTTTGCGCACTGCGGGATTTGATGATGGCCGACAACCTCCTCGCAGTCGCCGCTCGGGGCCCAGCACTCATCCACGCCCACAACTCCCATCTCCAGCGGGAGAAAAGCACCATGCAGTTGTGGGAGGGGCAGGTGGACTGGTGGAGCGCCGGCGCGCTGGTGAGCGCGCGACTCGGCGAGGAGTACGCCTTCGTGGCCACGGCCCTCGGCACGATCCGGCACCAGGGAGTGGACACCCCGCCCCCGGACACCGTTGAAGGGCTCCTGTACGCGCTCCCAGAGGACCGCTGCGTCATCGACGCGTCGCGGCTGGCCACCGCCCTCGACGACATGCGGCCCGCGCCCCGCCTGTCCCCCTGGTTCGGCTACGCCCCGCTTGACCCAACACACCTGGCGGACAGCGACGGCATCGTCTTCGTCAAGGATGTCCCGCAAAGGTAGTGCCCCTATCAGCAGTCCGGCCTGTCCGGGCGCCTCGGATGCGCGGGGGCGTCCTGACCGCAACGGCGAACACGACGCGGCGGCCACTCCCGCCGGGTGGCCGCCGCTAACACCGTCTGCCCGCGCTGCGCGCACGAGACCATCGACAAGGTCCACACCTCGCCGGTGCCTGGTGCGTGGGACGTGCTGCAGTGCGCCCAGTGCCTGTACACCTGGCGCACCAGCGAACCCCCTCGCCGCACCCAGCGCGACATCTACCCCGACAGCTTCAAGATGACCGTCGAGGACATCGCCAACGCGCCCGGGGTGCCCACCATCCCGGCGCTGCGGACCACCGCGTGAACGACGTTTGTAGGGCTAGCGCGAGAGTCGCTTCGGCAAGCACCGTGCACTCGGTGAAGCACGAACTGTCCGTCCACGTGCGCAAGATCGCGCCGAAGTGCAACGGCGCCACTCCGCAGGGGGCGACGAAGGCCGACGCGCGCCCCGCACGATGTGGACACGTGGTGGGGACAGCACGTGTACCGGCGGGTTAGCAGTGCTGGCGAGGGGCGGCGCGTGCGCGACTGGTCGGCCGCCGGATCCGGTACTGAGGCCAACCGCGCGGTCCCGCGCCGCAGATCAAGCGTCCAACTTGATCTTTCGCATGGTCAGGTGGGAAGTGATCCGCAGGAGACCGGGGAGTCCGCTGAGTTTGCCGGTCAGGAAGGCCTCGTAGGCGGCGTGGTCCGCGACCGCGACGCGGATGAAGTAGTCGGGGCGTCCGAACATCCTGCGGAACTCGATGACTTCGTCGTAGGAGGTCACGGTCTCCTCGAACTCCTCGATGGTCTTGCGATCGTTGGCGTAGACCTCGACGTCGACGAGTACTTCCAGGCCGCGGCCGACGGATTCGGGGTCGAGCACGGCGCGGTATCCGGCGATGACGCCGACGTCCTCCAGACGCTTGACGCGCCGAAGACATGGCGGCGGCGTCAGGCCGACCCGCTTGGCCAGTTCGACGTTGGTCAGCCGACCGTCCTGACGCAGGTGAAACAGAATTTCGCGGTCGATGGCATCGAGGACGCCTTCATTGCCCATGGAGCCAGCACAGGGCCATTTCTTGGAACCATGTGAGGCGACTTTCATTCTAATATTTCTCCATGAACGCACTTCCGGTCACCGTGGGCGGCCCCCCTCGCCGCCTCGGTTCGGGACGACGCGTGCACCGGTGCTCCTCAACCGCTGGGCCGGGCTTGCCGGTTCAGCGGTCAGCCGCGGGCGAGGCGCTTCATGAGGTTGGCTTTTGCCGCTGGCCACTCGTCGGCGAGCATCGAGAAGTACACGCTGTCCCGCCAACTGCCGTCGGCTTGCAGCTTGTGGCGGCGTAGTACGCCCTCCTTGACCGCGCCCAGGCGGGCGATGGCTTGCTGGGAGCGTTCGTTGCGGTGGTGGGTCTTCCACTGCACCCGCCCGTAGCCCAACTCCTCGAAAGCGTGGGTGAGTAGCAGGAGTTTGGCCTCGCTGTTGACGGCGGTGCGCCAAGCGGAGCGCACGTACCAGGTCCAGCCGATCTCCAGGCGCTCGTCCCGCTCTTCGATCTCCAGGTAGGTCGTCCAGCCGAGAGGACGACCGGTGGCGCGGTCGATGACGGCGAACGGGACGAGTGTCCGGCGTTCGGCGTCCGCGAGCAGCTTCTCGGCGGTGGCCCGTAGGTCGTCTGGCGTGCGGGGCGCGGGCACGGGCAGCCAGCGCCATATTTCCTCGTCGTCCGCGCCAGCCGTGAAAAGGCCTGGGACGTGATGGGCAGTCAGCGGTTCCAGTCGGACGTGGCGACCTTCGAGCACGACCGCTGAAGGGGTCTTTGCGGGCATGATCGAACCCTAGACCGGCTTCGCACTAGGCGCAATTGCCTTTTGTGCTATTGCAAAACCGGCACCGGCTGGGCCGCCTCCCCGCAGGACGCTTCTTCGAGGGATCACCTCTTGAACGCAAGGGCGCTGCTGCTGGCGCTTCGCATGCGGGAATAGTCATGACATGGAGGCTGAAAGGACCCGTATCTACATGCGAATTCCAGTCGCACGCAAGGGATTTGGACTCCGGCTCTTGACGTGACATTCATCGGGATGAAGCATTCATCGGCGACAGAGCGCTCCCCATCCCCCACGACGTTCACTTCCTGAACGAGGAGAGTCGCCCCATGCCTTCTGCCACCAACCCGTCCCCGCGGCAGCCTGTAATGCGCCGCCGGGCCGTCATCGGTGCCGCGGCCGCCGCGGCTTCGGCCCCCGCCCTGCTTCGGCTGTCTTCGTCAGCATCGGCCGCCCCTCTACACAACGGCCCGCGCGCCCTGCCGGGCGGCGGCGATCTCGGCCCCAACGTCCTTGTCTTCGACCCGGCCACGCCCGGTATCCAGGCCAAGCTCGACGACGTCTTCAAACAGCAGGAGTCGGCGCAGTTCGGTACGGGACGCTACGCACTGCTGTTCAAACCCGGTACGTACAGCGGGCTCAACGCCCAGATCGGTTTCTACACCTCCATCGCCGGCCTCGGGCTGTCACCCGACGACACCACCATCAACGGCGACGTCACGGTCGACGCCGGGTGGTTCAACGGCAACGCCACGCAGAACTTCTGGCGTTCCGCGGAGAACCTGGCCCTGGTCCCGGCCAACGGCACCGACCGCTGGGCCGTCGCGCAGGCGGCTCCATTCCGGCGCATGCACGTACGTGGCGGACTGAATCTGGCCCCCAGCGGCTACGGCTGGGCGAGCGGCGGCTACATCGCCGACTGCCGCATCGACGGCTCTGTGGGACCGTACTCACAGCAGCAGTGGTACACCCGCGACAGCGCGGTCGGAGGCTGGAACAACGCCGTGTGGAACATGGTGTTCTCCGGTGTCGAGGGCGCTCCCGCGCAGAGCTTCCCCAACCCGCCCTATACCACGCTCGACGCCACCCCCGTCTCGCGTGAGAAGCCGTTCCTGTATCTCGACGGCAGCGAGTACCGGGTCTTCCTACCGGAGATGAGGACCAACGCCCGTGGCGTCACCTGGGGCAACGGCACGCCGCGGGGCACCTCGTTGCCGCTGTCCCAGTTCTATGTCGCCAAACCCGGCGTCGCCGCGGCCACCCTCAACCAGGCCCTCGCGCAAGGCCTCCACCTCCTGCTCACCCCCGGGATCTACCACCTCGACCAGCCGATCCAGGTGAGCGGGGCCAACACCGTCGTGCTGGGACTCGGCTTCGCCACGCTCATCCCCGACAACGGCGTCACCGCACTGACCGTCGCCGACGTCGACGGGGTACGCCTCGCCGGATTCATCATCGAAGCAGGACCCGTAAACTCCGCCACCCTGTTGGAAGTTGGCCCGCAGGGCGCCTCCGCGGACCACTCCGCCAACCCGACCACCGTCCAGGACGTCTTCATCCGCATCGGTGGTACCGGCCCCGGCAAGGCCACCACCAGCATGGTGATCAACAGTCATCACACCATCGTCGACCACACCTGGATCTGGCGTGCCGACCACGGCGACGGCGTCGGCTGGGACACCAACCGCGCCGACTACGGCATCCGCGTCAACGGCGACGACGTCCTGGCCACAGGGTTGTTCGTGGAGCACTTCAACAAGTACGACGTGCAGTGGTACGGGCAGCGTGGCCGCACCGTCTTCTTCCAGAACGAGAAGGCGTACGACGCCCCCAACCAGGCCGCCGTCCAGGACGGTTCGGCCAGGGGGTACGCCGCCTACAAGGTCGATGACGCGGTGACCGCGCACGAGGCGTGGGGGCTCGGCAGCTACTGCTACTACGACGTCGACCCGACCATCGTCCAGGACCACGGCTTCGCCGCCCCCAACACCCCGGGGGTGAGGTTCCACGACCTGCTGGTCGTATCCCTCGGCGGCAAGGGCCAGTTCGCCCACGTCATCAACGACACCGGGGCCGCCACCTCGGGCACCTCCACCGTTCCGTCCACCGTGGTCTCCTACCCGTAGACGGATGCAACGGCCAGGCGCGTAACGCCTACCGTGTGGCCATCGCGGGAGCGGTAGGCGTTACCGCGTCGCAGACGTGGTGTCCTCGAACCAGGCGGGGCGTCACTGAACGGCTGGTTGGTCACCCGGCGAGTCGGCACGTCGGGGGCGGTCGGCTGTGAGCGCTGTGTCGGCGGCGTCGAGGATCTTGCCGAAGACGTGGGCGATGACGGGTTGGGCGAGCACGCGCGTGATGGCCGCCCCGAAGGGCAAGCGGACCTGGCAGGTGGTCGTCCACACGACCAGGGTCCCCCCGGCGACTTCGGTGAAGGTCATGCGGCCGAGCTCGTGCCGGGCGGGCGGGAAGCTGCGATCGACGACGTAGTCGAACTCGTGCGGCGGGTTGTAGGCGGTGATCCGTTCGCGGAACCAGCCGATCGTCCACGTGTGCACCCGTACGGCGCCCACGCCATAGGGCGCGCCCACGCCCGGCCGGGCCAGTCGTGCCCTGAGGACGGATGGCGTGCGGGTGTAGTTGGTGGTTGTGGCGCACCAGTCGAATACATCGGCCATCGGCGCTGCGATGACACGTCGTACCGTCACGGTTTCCACGTCTAGTCCTTCCTCCTGGTCAGCTGGCGCGGAACGATTACGGCGCCCAGCTTGTCGGGATTGCGCACCGCGTACATGCCGTGGATCAACGTGTCGGCGATCTCGAATACCACTACGGAGTCGAGCTGATCGCCCGAGCGGCACAGCACTGCGGGCAAGGCGTTGTAGCTTGCGAACTCGACCCGGGCGCCGAGCCCCGTTGTCCTGGCGACTCCCGCGACGAACCGCGCTACCTGCTCGCGCCCCCTGACCGGGCGGCGGGCGGCGGTGATCCGGCCACCGCCGTCGGAGATGTGGACCACACCCGGCGCCATCAGGCTCATCAGGGCTGTGACGTCGCCGGTGTTCGCCGCGCGCAGGAACCGGCCGACGATCTCGTCCGCCGTCCGTGGGTCGTGGTCGAAGCGCCTGCGCCGTGCTCGTACGTGCTCGCGCGCGCGGTGCGCGATCTGACGGGCCGCGGTCTCGGTCTTACCGACCAGGTCGGCGACTTCACGATGCGAGTAGCCGAACACCTCGCGCAGCACGAACACCGCGCGCTCATCCGGGCTCAACGTCTCCAGTACCAGCAGCATCGCCATGGACACCGACTCCGCGAGATCGGCGTCCTCGCTCACATCCGGCTCGGTGCGGACCGGTTCGGGAAGCCAGGGCCCGACGTAGTCCTCTCGCCGCCGCCGCGCCGTGCGCAGGTGGTTCAGCGCCTGCCGGGTGACCGTGCGCACCAGATAGGCGCGCGGATGCTCGATGTGCTCCTGCCGCACAGCGTGCCACCGGAGGTAACTGTCCTGCACCACATCCTCGGCGTCGGCGGCGCTGCCGAGAATCTCGTAGGCGATCGTGAACAGCAGCGGCCGACATTCGGCGAAGTCCCTTTCCTCGCTCAACATCCACCCCGCATGCTCATCACCCTCCTACGCGAACCTGGCTCCCCATGTAGACACCACTCGTCCCGGAATCGTGACACCTTCGCTGGTGACGCCCATCACATTCGGAAGTGAACTGCCAGCCACCGTCGGCCGGACCACGCCACCCCCGGCCAACTGCCGTGTAGAAGCGGGCCATTGGGCAGTCGCGTCGACGGCGTTCGTGATCTGCGGTGGGTGACCCTCCGGCGCTGGGCCGGAGAGCTTTCGGCTGCCCGTTGGCCATCTCGCGGCGGTCGTGCCACCGCCATCCCGCTTCGGCTCGCACGCCCGCTGGCGAGTGGGGGCGACCCCGTAGGGGCGGCGTGCGGGTGCGTCCGCATTGTGCCGCGTTACCGCCGGTAGTGGCTTGGCTGGCGGGCTCTCCTGCGCCTGGCTCCCGCTCACGGCGTCGGCCCTGCCTCGGTGGGGATGCCGGTCGCGGGTCGGACCGCTCATCGTGGGCCTGCCTGTTGCTCAACCGGGTACACGTACCTTTGTGCGGGCCGGAAACGGAACTCCTAAAGTCGTGGCCACAAGGTGCTTCGCGGTGGCCGCAGGAGGGCGTCATGGGTGTTTCCCTTCGTGCTGAGGCCGGGGCGGTGGCCGCGCCGAAGGCACGTGGTGAGCTGTCCGAGGCGCTGTTCAGCGCCTGGCGGACGCAGGGCACGCTACCGCGCCTGCCGGACCCCGCCCCTGGTGTGGACGCCTTCGGCGAGGACGTGCAGCTCGCGCTCTACGCGTGCTACGAACTGCACTACCGCGGCTTCGACAGGGTGCCGGCCGAGCGTGAGTGGGATCCCGAGCTGCTCAGGTTCCGCGGTGCTCTGGAGTCCCGCTTCCTCGATGCCATGCGCGAACACATTGGCTCGCCCGCGGACCATCGTGAGCTGCTGGGGGAGCTGCTGACGGAGCCGCCCGACGGCACCGGAGCCTCGCACTTCCTGCTGAAGCAGGGCACGCTCGAACAGTTCCGCGAGTACGTGGTGCATCGCTCGGCCTACCACCTGAAGGAGGCCGACCCCCAGGCGTGGGTGATTCCCCGTCTGCGCGGGCACGCCAAGGCCGCGCTGGTGGCCATCGAGTTCGACGAGTACGGCGGGGGCCGTGGAGAGTGTCTGCACGCGCGGCTGTTTGCCGAGATGATGGACGCTCTCGGACTCGACCCCGCGTATGGCCGATACGCGGACTGGATTCCGGCTCCGGCGCTGGCTGTGGTCAACATGATGTCGCTGTTCGGCCTGCACCGTGCGTGGCGCGGGGCTCTGGTGGGGCAGTTCGCCACCGTGGAGGTGACTTCTTCGCCGGGGGCCGCGCGGCTGGCGGCCGCGCTGGAGCGACTGGGGATCGGCCCGGCGGGCCTCCGCTTCTACCGCGAGCACATCGAGGCCGACGCGGTGCACGAGCAGCTGGTGCGGCGCGAGGTGATCGATCCGTTGCTGGCCGCCGAACCGCACCTGGCACAACAGGTTGCCTTCGGGATCGCCGCCACCTGTTTGCTGGAGCAGCGGCTCGCCGACCACCTGCTCTCCGCCTGGCACCGCGGGCAGTCCTCGCTGCGGGCCCCACTGCCTGTGTGAGCCGCCTGACGACCGTCGATCAGGCCTTTCCCGGCGGTATGCGGTGCCGACGGTGGCTGGTGTCGCACCACGGCAGGATCCGGCTGCGCCTGCACATGCACAGCGCCACCACCACTCGGTCGCTGCGCACGACCCGCCCGTCCGGCAACTCCACCTCGACCGGGCCGGGCAACAGCATCGGTCCGCACTCGTCGATCCGTATCCGCAACGGTTCCCGTGCCCTGCGGTCGCCGCCCGTCTCACTCTCGTGCGCGCTCACCGCGGATCACCACCAACTCCTCCTCGCGACTGCCTGGTTCGATCATGCCGCGCTGTTCCAGCCAGTGTGCGCGTTCGTGCATCACCGGCCCGAACGGGATGCGGCGGCGCCGTACCACCCGGGTGGCCAGGCCCCAGGCCTGTAGCGCGGCGCACGTCGCGTCGGGGTTGGCCACGCGGGATTGGACCAGCATCACGCGTCCGCCGGGGAGCAGCAGGTCGGGGACGCAGGCGCAGATGCGGTCCAGCACGGCCCGGCCGTCCCAACCGGCGTCCCACACCCGCGCCCGGCCGTGTCCCGCGGGCAGAGTCCGGCGCCCCGGCACATAGGGGGGATTGGCGATCACCACGTCATAGCGCCCCAGAGAGCGCCCCAGCCCAGGGGCGAAGACATCCTCGCGGCGCACCTTCACCGGCACCCCGTTGAGCTGTGCGTTCAGGCGTGTCGACAGCACCGCGCGACGGGAGATGTCGACCGCGGTCACTCGCGCCCCCGCCCGGGCCAGGACCACCGCCAGCCCTCCGGATCCGGAACACAGCTCCAGCACGTTTCTGGCGGGCGGAGACTCCCGCAGGACCGCCCCGAGCAGCAGCAGCGAATCCTCCTGGACGGGGTAGACGCCTGGCAGTCTGACCACTCGCATACTCCATGGTCCGGGTGGTCGCGCCTGGGCCGCAACATGAGAGTGGCTTTCTCCGCCACAAGATCAGGGCCGTGATGCCATCGGGGCCGGGAAGCCGCGGCCCCGCCGGTCCGGGCTGTGAACGGACCGCTATGCCCTCGGCGGTGCATTGCCTGCCATCGATCATGAGGCCCGAAGCGCTCGACGCTGGACGCAGGACCCGCCCGCCCGCGAGTTCCTCGGCCGACGGCGCTACGAGCAGCGTCAGTGGTTATCGTGCCCCGGGACGGTCGGGAGCGATGGCGCATATGCGGCCCGGGCGCGTTGGGCGGGAGGTTGCGCGGTCCCCAGCGCGGACCCAACGCCCCCGGGTTGTAGGGCACTTACCCCGCTGGGCGAATGATGATCCGTGATGAAACTGTTTCGTCCTGGCATAGCGAAGCGGGCCCAGCCGCAATGGAGCGACTGGGCCCGCTTCGCGGACGGGGTGCATTCACCATCGATACCAGCGGCTTCGACCCCCGGCGGCGTCCGTGGAGCGGACCAGGAAACCGAGCAGCCAGATGACCAGAACCGCTACCGCGACCCACCAGAGGATCTTTACGGCGAAGCCGACTCCGAAGAGGATCAGTGCCAGCAGAAGGACCAGAAGCAAGGGACCCATGATTATCAACCTCCTGACCCGCGTATGCCCTGCGGCATCAACTCCAATCCTGTCGGCGGCTGTTGTTTGCACCGTCGGTTCGCGGGCAGCGGGACGATTACTGCAACAGCAGTAGAGAGACGCGAGGAGGCTTTTCTGATGAGTGCGGGCGAGAAGGCGAAGGCCAAGACCGAGCAGGCCAAGGGCGCTGCCAAGGAAGCGACCGGCAAGGTGTTGGGCAACGATCGCCTCGTGGCCGAAGGCGAGGCGGACAAGATGGCGGGCGATGCCCGAGAGACCAAGGAACACACGAAGGACGCCTTCAAGGACACGTTCAAGCGTTGATCCGCGGGCGGCTCTCAACGTGCTGGCGACCCCTCATCAATGAGGGGTCGCCAGCACGTTGAGAGCCGATTGGGTAACGTGTGATTTCCGCGTTCGTTTTCCTGTCCGGCATTTCAGGGATGGGTAGCGGGAAGCGGGGTGCGTGAAGTCCGAATTATCAACCAGTCGAATCCACGAACCGAAAGATCCCGGAGCTCTGCCCGCAGGTACGGGGTGCTCGCTGCATGGTTGCCGCGATGCGCCTGTCAGCAGACGGTCACCTGGACGATGCGTTCGGCGCTCACACCGCGGGCGTTCTCCACGAAGAAGGTCACCTGATAGGTGCCCGACCGCGATGTGTCGACGTTGGAGTCCTTCACCAGGGCCACGCTGGTGATGTCTCCCTCTTCGGCGTCCGTCGCCCTGAGCCCGATCTCGGGGCAGTAGAGGGGGTTGAAGCCGGCCCCGAGCGAGACGCTCACGTCGTTCGCGGTGATCTCGGGCGCGTGATCAGTCGCCATGAGACTCCTCCGTTCGCTGGACCGCAGGGACTCGCTGCCTTCGTCGTCGAGTGCTCAGGTACTGCCCAGGGCGCGGTGATGTATGCACCCTGGATCACTGCCCGGGCTCGTGCCAGCGGAAGCCGGTGGACTGCGGACGTTCACCGGGGGCACATTCGGTTCATGAACGACAGCCGAGAACCAGGTGCTCAGCAGGCCGATGCGGCGCGCAGCGGCCCATCCGGCGACCAGCCGTCGACACACGCTCGCGCCTTCGTACTCGGTGGCGGGGGAGCGCTGGGAGCACACGAAGTGGGGATGCTGAAAGCGCTGCTGGAGTTCGGACTGCGCCCCGACCTGGTGGTGGGAACGTCCGTGGGTGCCATCAACGGCGTCGTGGTGGCCGCCGACCCTACGTGTGCCGCAGTGGATCGGTTGGCCGAACTGTGGTCGGAACTGGGGCACGCGGGCGTCTTCTCCGGCTCGCTGCTGGAGCGGATCGGCACCGTGGTACGCAGCGGTACCCACCTCCACTCCGCCGAGCCGCTGCGCGAACTGCTGAAGGCCCACCTCGCCGTGGACCGGGTCGAGGACCTCGCGGTGCCGTTCCAGTGCGTGGCATCGAGCATCGAACGCGCCGCGGAGCACTGGTTCGCCGAGGGACCGCTGGTCGAAGCCGTCCTCGCCTCCTGCGCGGTGCCGGGGCTGTTGCCTCCGGTGCGCGTGGGCGACGAGCACTACTTGGACGGCGGCCTGGTCAACAGCATTCCCGTCGGGCGCGCGGTGGCCCTCGGCGCCCGTGAGATCTACGTGCTCCAGGTCGGCCGCGTCGAGTCCCCGCTCAGCCCCCCGCGGCTGCCCTGGCAGGTCGCGATGGTCTCGTTCGAGATCGCGCGCCGTCACCGCTTCGCACGGGACATGGCCGACCTACCGCCCGACGTGACCGTGCATGTGCTCCCCAGCGGCGCTCCGACCGCAGAGCCGCGCGGGACGCTTCGGCAACTGCGGTACAAGACGTTCAACCAGACCGCGGAGCGCATCGAACGCGCCTACTCCGCGTCGTGCCGCTACCTGAGCGAAGCGCGTCTCGGCGAGGGGCGATGAGCGGCGCACGGGACGACGGCCCTGTCAGAGCCGTCACCGCCGGGGTCCTGACCGGGGCGCGCCGGATCCTCACCGTTCCCTTGACGGCGTGTCTGGTGCCCGTTGCCGCCGCCTTGCTGCTGGTGGTCACTGTGCTCAGCGCGCCTGTCTCGGCGCTGCGTCATGGTCGCTGGCGGCTCGTCAGGATCTGTGCCTTCGCCCTGTTCTACCTTGTGGTGGACCTGTTGGGGCTGATGGCGGCCGCGTTGGTGTGGCTGCGGTACGCGCCCGGAACGCGCGACGCGGCAAGGCGGCGGATGGCGGCCACCTTCGCCTTGCTGGACCGTCTGCTGAGGGTGCTGACCCGTGCCGCGGGCCCGGTGTTCGGGCTGAGGGTGCGGGTGTCGCCTGCCGTACCGCGCGTCGCGGGCACCGGTGCGCCGGTGGTCGTTCTGGTGCGGCACGCCGGGCCTGGCGACTCGTTTCTGCTGCTCCATGTGTTGCTCGACCGGGCCGGGCTGCGCCCGCACACCGTCCTCAAGCGGATGCTGCGGTTCGACCCCTGTCTGGACGTGATCATCGGACGGCTGCCGCACTGCTTCCTGCCCGCGCGCCGAGGGAGGACCGCGGCGGACGCGGTGGGCAAGCTGGCGAGCGGGCTGCGTTCCGGTGATGCCCTTGTGCTCTTCCCCGAAGGGGGGAACTACACCGAGCGGCGGCACCGCAGGGCCGTCGCGTCACTGCGGCGGCACGGCAAGGTCCGAACCGCCGCACGGGCGGCACGCATGCGTCACGTCCTACCGCCGCACGCTGGCGGCGCCCTCGCGGCACTGGCGGCGGCACCCGGAGCGGACGTGGTCTTCGTCGCCCACACAGGCCTCGACACCATCGACTCGCTGCCCACGTTGTGGGAGGGCATACCACTAAGCGAACCGGTCCGCGCCCACTGGTGGCGGGTTCCGGCCGCAGACGTCCCCGACGGGGACGCCGCCCGCGAGGAGTGGTTGCTCGCCCAGTGGGCCAAGGTCGACCGCTGGATCGCCGACCACTGAACGGAGTGCTCGCCGAGATGGCCGGCCCGGTGCTGAGTGCTTCGGTCGACGTGCGGTGCCAACCGAAGCACTCAGCGAACTGGCCGGGGAAGGCCGCGAACTCACGCACTCCTGCTTCGCGATTGCTTCCTGTACTTCGGTGACCATGCTGTCCGGGTCTTCGGGGCACGCCAAGGTCACTTCGCGGCCCGGGCCGACCGTGCGGTGTCCGGCATCCTCCAACCACCCCGCAAGCGCTTGGTGGATGGGCAAGCAGTCTTCCATCGGCCCGCGGTGCACGATCGTGGCTGCCCGCTCCAACTCGGGCAGATCTCCCCAACGGCTGGTTGCGGTCAGCGTGCAGCGCCGCTGCGAAGTCACTGACCGGGATGCCTGCGAAGAGGCCGAGGGCCATACCGACATGGTAGGGCTGGCGACTTCGTGAATCGGTGCCCGGGCAGCAGCCGTGACGCGGCAGCCTCACTTGTCTACCCGAAGACATCCCGCCGAGGTCGAGGACGCGAACAACCGGTACCGTGGCCGCCGTTCCTGGGGCCGACAACCGGCCGTAGCTCCGACACTGCGTGCGCGCGTGCATGTGCTTCCCATCAGCCATGGCTGCCGTGCCGCCTCACCAGCTCTGTGTGCCCAGCCGATCCGTCGGCGGCTGGCCCGCGCCCGGGTCCGCACTCTCCAGCGGCGACTGTTGGGTCGGTCGGCCTCGCCGCGTGGTACCCGTATGCCCACGCCGAGGCGACCGCCGCGAAGTCCGGGTTGGCGAGCGCACACGGTTCGGACCCACAGCAGGGGGTAGGCGCAGCTGCCACCGCTGACCGAGCGGTCGGAACGTAACGTAGGGAGAGATCATGCGGCTGCTTGCCCAGGGGCGAAGCAGGAGTGGGTTGTCCCGGGCGGGGCACGAGCTGTCACGGCGGCTGCGAAGCGCGTACCGCGATCACGTGGGACCGGCTGAGCGCTCTGTGCTGGTGGCATGGTCGACGTTCACCACGACCTTCACCGCCACACGTGCTGTCACCCACTGGATCCGGGACGGACACGGCCCGGCCAGCGGAGGGATCACTGTCGGAGGACGACACTTCCACCACTACAACATCGGCATCGCCCTGCTCAGCGCAGTAGGCGCGGTGGCTCTGCGCGGACAGGAACGGCACCGTCGGCACCCCGTGACCGCGATGGCGTACGGCGCGGCCAACGCACTCATCGTGGACGAACTGATGCTGCTGCTCGACCTGAAGGACGTGTACTGGGCCAAAGACGGCCGCACCAGCGTGGATGCCGCCGTCGGCCTGATCGGAGTCGGCGGCATCTACCTGGCTGCGGCCCCCTTCTGGCACCGCGCCGCACGTGAGCTGGCTTCAACAGCCGTCCACCGCCCGGCCTAGTACTGCAACCGCATCTGGGGGTTGTGGCCTCGGCGTTTGTAGTGGGAACGGCGGGCTCGGGCCTGGCTGCGTCTGCGGAAGCGTGACCAGCGCAGATGGTGTTCGTTGGTGTGGTGGCGGGGT
>NZ_JARJBC010000060.1:0-1446 GCF_029269905.1 Streptomyces silvisoli
GGTCCTACCTTTCAAGGCATGGGTCTGATCTGGTCATTCGTAAGATCGGAGGGCCCAGGGGCTCTGGGTATGGCTGTCATGTGGGCGCCGTTGGCAAGGCTCAAGGGACTTGGCCGCCCGGAGCCCCGCGACGACTCGACCGCCAATTGGGAGACGCGACTCGATCGCTGCTGTAGGACAAAGTCGGCGAGGTCGTCTGCGGGTGACGTGTGTGACTGCAAGCTGGCGGAGGTGACCGTGCCCGAGATCTGGGCCGGAGTGGACATCGGCAAGGAACACCACCACTGCGTGGTGATCAACGCGGACGGTGAACGGCTGCTGTCCCGCCGGGTCCTCAACGACGAGACCGAGCTGCTCCAGCTCATCGGCGACGTCCTGGCGATATCCACCGACGTGCTGTGGGCCGTCGACCTCAACCACGGCGGCGCCGCCCTGCTGATCGGCCTGCTCCTCAGCCACGACCAGCCCATGGCCTATCTGACCGGTCTGGCCGTCCACCGTGCCTCGGCCACCTACAAGGGCGAAGGCAAGACGGACGCGAAGGATGCCTTCGTCATCGCCGACCAGGCCCGCGTTCGCCGGGATCTGGGCCTGTTGCGGACTGGCGACGAGATCGCCGTCGACCTGCGCACCCTGACCACCCGGCGCCTGGACGTGGTCTTCGACCGCACCCGGCAGATCAACCGCCTGCGGGCCCAACTCCTGGAGATCTTCCCCGCGTTGGAGCGATCCCTGGACCTGGCCAACAAGGGCCCGGTCATGCTGCTGACCGGTTACCAGACCCCGGCCGCGATCCGCCGCGCAGGCGTCAAGCGCATCGAGACCTGGCTGAAGAACCGCAAGGTCCGCAGCGCCGCCGCGCTGGCCAAGACGGCGGTGGAGGCTGCCCAGGCTCAGATGACGGCACTGCCCGGCGAGAAGCTGGCCGCCAACATGGTGGTCCGCCTCGCGAAGGGGGTGATGGCCCTCGATGAGGAGATCGCCGAGCTCGACGCCCTGATCGAGGCCAGGTTTCGCGAGCACCGTCATGCCGAGGTGATCCGCAGCCTGCCCGGCATGGGCGCCAAGCTCGGCGCCGAGTTCATCGCCGCGACCGGCGGTGACATGGACGCCTTCGGCAGCGCCGACCGCCTGGCCGGCTTCGCCGGCCTGGCCCCACGGCCTCGTGACTCCGGCCGCGTCAGCGGCAACCTGCGCAGGCCGAAGCGGTACCACCGCGGGCTGTTGCGCTCGATGTACCTGTCGGCGATGGTCAGCATCACGACGTGTCCGGCGTCGAAGGCGTACTACCAACGGAAGCGAAGCGAGGGGAAGGGCCACAAGCAGGCACTGCTGGCCCTCGCCCGCCGACGCCTCAACGTTCTGTGGGCGATGATCCGTGACGGCCAGTGCTACCAAGGTTCACCTCCCGTCACGACTGCGGCTTGACATCACGATTGGGAAGTC
>NZ_JARJBC010000061.1:0-1444 GCF_029269905.1 Streptomyces silvisoli
GCTTCCTAATGTTGTTGTCAAGCCGCCTCGGTGACGGGTGGTGCAACGCGGTAGCACCGTCGGTCACGGATCAGTGCCCAGATGACGTTCACGCGGCGGCGCGCGAGGGCGAGTACCGCTTGGACGTGCCGCTTGCCCTCGGCCCGCTTGCGGTCGTAGAAGGTCCGGGAGTTGGGGTCATAGCGGATGCTGATGAGCGCGGACGTGTAGAACACGCGCTGGAGTCTGCGGTGGTACCGCTGTGGCCGGTGCAGGTTCCCGCTGGTCTTGCCCGAGTCGCGCGGGGCGGGGGCGACTCCGGCGAAGGCCGCGAGCTGGTCAGGGGTCGGGAACGCGGTCAGGTCGCCGCCAACGGCGGCGAGGAATTCGGCGCCGAGCAGGGGCCCGATGCCGGGCACGCTCTCGATCACCTCGGCGAGTTCGTGCTGGCGAAATCGGCCCTCGATGAGTTTGTCTATCTCGGCGATCTTCTCGTTGAGGGCGATCACCTCCTTCGCCAGGGTGTGCACCATCGCGGCGATGGGCTTCTCGCCCACCACGGCGGTGTGCTGGCGCTCGGCGGCCTGCACGGCCGCGGCTGCCAGGGTCTCGGCGCCACGGACCTTGCGGTTGCGCAGCCAGGTGGCCAGGCGTTTGGCCCCAGCGCGGCGGATGGCGGCCGGGGTCTGGTAGCCGGTCAGCAGGATCAACGGCCCGGCGTTGGTCACGTCCAAGGCCCGTTCCAGAGCCGGGAACATGCTGGTCATGGTGGCGCGCAGACGGCTGACCGTCCGCGTGCGGTCGGCCACCAGGTCGACGCGGCGGGCCGTGAGCAGTTCCAGTTCCACGGTCGTCTCGTCGCCAGGACGGATGGGCTGGAGGTCGCGGCGCATGCGGGCCTGGTCGGCGATGACCAGGGCGTCACGGGCGTCGGTCTTGCCCTCACCCCGGTAGGAGTCGCTGGCCCTGTTGACGGCCTTGCCGGGGATGTAGACCAGCTCCTGGCCGTGGTTGACCAGCAGCGCGATCAGCAGGCCCGGCTCGCCACCTGTCATGTCCAGTGCCCAGGTGACCGGTTCGCCGTCGGCGAGGTCGAGGACGTCGCCGAGAAGCTGGAGGAGCTCTGGCTCGTCGTTGGCGACCCGCCGCGACAGCAGCGTGGCGCCCTCGGTGTCCAGCACCAGGCAGTGGTGGTGGGTCTTGCCGCAGTCGGTCCCTGCCCATATCCGGCTCATCGTGCTCCCGCAGGTCGTAGTAGTCGTGAGTACCACGGACGACCTCGCCGGCATTGCTCTACACAGCGACCTGTTCGCACTTCCCAATTGGCGGCCGAGTCGTCGTGGGGAGCCGGGCGGCCAAGCCTCCCAAGCCATGGTCGGCAGCCTCATGAAAGCCACACCCGGCTCCCCTGGGTCCCCCAACCCTACGAATGGCTGGGGCAGGCCCAGCAAGAAGGTAGAGCCTC
>NZ_JARJBC010000062.1:0-1395 GCF_029269905.1 Streptomyces silvisoli
CTAGTACTGCAACCGCATCTGGGGTAACGATCAAGACTGGTTGTCGTTGGTGTGACTGTGTGCTGATGAGCTGACGGTCGAGCAGGTTGTGTCGTGGTCGGAGGGGATAGCCGGTCTGCATGCCCGGTTCGCCCACCGTTTTGGCAGGTCCGAGCCCCGTGAGCGGGCGTTGGACTACCTTCAGGGGCTGATTGCGCCGCTGGAGAAGAAGAACGGTTGGACGTTGTCCGAGCAGGTCGGCCAGCTCCGCCCGGACGGTGTCCAACGCCTGCTCAACCTCTCCGACTGGGACGAGGACGCGGTCCGCGACGACATCCGGGACTTCGCCATGGAGACCATCGGCAGCCCGGACGGTGTCCTGATCTGCGACGACACCGGCTTCCTGAAGAAGGGCACCAAGTCGGCCGGGGTGCAGCGGCAATACTCCGGCACCGCCGGGAGGACCGAGAACTGTCAGATCGGCACCTTCCTGGCCTACGCCTCGGCGGCAGGACGGGCGCTGATTGACCGCGAGCTCTACCTCCCGGCGTCCTGGACGGATGACCGGGACCGCTGCCGGGCCGCTGGCATCGCCGACGAGGTCGGCTTCGCTACCAAGAACGAGCACTTCAGGCAGATGCTGCAACGAGCCATCGACGCCGGTGTGCCGTTCGCGTGGGTGACCGCAGACGAGGCATACGGACAGGTCAAGCACACCCGGTGCTGGCTGGAGCAACGCCGGATCGCGCACGTGATGGCCACCAAGGTCAACGACACGGTGATTACAACGCGTTGGGGCGAGGAACGCGTCGATCGCCTGATCGCTGCACTACCCCGGCAGCGCTGGAAGCGGATCTCGGGCGGGCAGGGCGCGCACGGGGAGCGGATCTACGACTGGGCCCGCGTTGCGATCCGGCCCTGCTGGGAGGACGGCTTCGGGCACTGGGTCCTGGCCCGCCGCAGCGTGGCCGATCCCACCGAGATCGCCTACTACGTCTGCTACGGGCCGGCCGCCTCCCGGCTGAAAGACCTGGTCAAGGTGGCCGCCGCGCGGTGGGCGGTGGAGGAGTGCTTCCAGACCGCGAAGGGCGAGTGCGGCCTGGACCACTACCAAGTTCGGCTCTACCGGGCCTGGTACCGGCACATCACGCTCTCCATGGCCGCCCTCGCCTACCTGACCGCCATCCGCGCCACGGAAGCCGTAAAGGGGGCACCGCGGAAGATAAACACGACCTCGTACCACTCAGCGTCCCGGAAGTTCGCCGATTGATCGGGCATATCGTCATCACACCCCGCCACCACACCAACGAACACCATCTGCGCTGGTCACGCTTCCGCAGACGCAGCCAGGCCCGAGCCCGCCGTTCCCACTACAAACGCCGAGGCCACAACCCCCAGATGCGGTTGCAGTACTAG
>NZ_JARJBC010000063.1:0-1360 GCF_029269905.1 Streptomyces silvisoli
CTGTCTCGGATAGTGCTGGGGATCGGGTTGATCAGCGGTTCTGGGCGTCGGTGGAGCAGCGGGATGTGCGGGCTTTGGCGGGGGAGTTGGGGGTTGATAGTGGTGTGGTCGCCTCGGTGATGCCGGCTTTGGCGTCGTGGCGTGTTCGGCAGCGTGACGAGCGTGTTGTGGAGGGCTGGCGTTATCGGGAGGCGTGGAAGCCTTTGGGTGGTGCGCACAGCCTGTCGGGTCGGGTGGGGTCTGGGCGTTGGCTGGTGGTGGTTCCGGAGGGGTTGTGTGGTGATGCCTGGGTCGCGGCTGTGGTGGGGGCTTTGGGCTCGGGTGGGGTGGTGGTGGAAGACGGTGGTGTGGGGTGTGCCGGTCTTGCTGAGAGGTTGAGGGTTGCGGCCGAGGGTGTGTCGGCTGAGGGTGTGTCGGTGGCGGGTGTGGTGTCGTTGGGTGCGGCGTTGGCGTCGGAGGTGATGGCGGGGCTGGTGTCGACGGCTGTGTTGTTGCAGGCGTTGCAGGACGCGGGGCTGGCTGTTGGGTTGTGGGTGGTGACGCGGGGGGCGGTGTCGGTCGGGGGTCGTGATGTTGTTACTGCTCCGTGGCAGGGTGGGGTGTGGGGTCTGGGCCGGGTGGCTGCTTTGGAGCGGCCTGCTGTGTGGGGTGGCCTGGTGGATCTGCCTGAGTTGTTGGACGGGCGCTGTGCGCGGGGGTTTGCCGCGGTGGTCTCGGGTGTTGTGGGTGAGGATCAGGTCGCGGTGCGCTCGTCGGGGTTGTTCGGGCGTCGGTTGGTGCATGCTCCGGGGTCGGGTTTTGGTGGCTCGTCGTGGGTGACGTCGGGGACGGCGTTGGTTACTGGTGGCACTGGGGGGTTGGGGGCGTATGTTGCCCGGTGGCTGGTCGAGCGGGGCGCGGAGCATGTGGTGTTGCTGAGCCGGCGGGGGCCGGATGCTGAGGGCGCGGATGTGTTGCGTTTGGAGTTGGAGACTGCTGGTGCTCGGGTGACGGTGCTGGCGTGTGATGTGGCTGATCGGCAGGCGCTGGCCGATGTGGTGGCGGGTATTCCTGAGGAATGGCCGTTGCGGGCGGTGGTGCATGCTGCTGGTGTCATGGGTGAGAGCGTGCCTGTGGCGTCGATGGGTTTGGGGCAGTTCGAGGAGCTGTTGCGGGGCAAGGTTGATGGGGCGCGGTATCTGGATGAGTTGACGCGCGGGCTTGATCTGGATGCGTTTGTTTTGTTCTCCTCGGGTGCGGCGGCGTGGGGTAGTGGTGGTCAGGGCGGGTATGCGGCCGGCAACGCTTATCTGGATGCTCTGGCTGGGTATCGCAGGGCGCAGGGTGGTAGGGCGACCTCGGTGGCGTGGGGTTCGTGGGA
>NZ_JARJBC010000064.1:0-1355 GCF_029269905.1 Streptomyces silvisoli
GCTGTGTGGTTGTGTGCTGCGGTGTCGTTGGATCTCGGGGTGGGGCAGGTTGAGGCCTGGCAGGAGATGCTGTCTGGGCTGCACGCGCGGTTCGCTGCGCGTTTCTCCAGGTCGGAGCCGCGTGCGCGCGCTTTGACGTATATGGCGGGGCTGATCGCTCCGCTGGAGAGGAAGAACGGGTGGACGCTCGCGGAGCGCGCGGGCGAGGGACATCCGATCGGGATGCAGCGCCTACTGGCCGAGGCGGACTGGGACGCGGACGGTGTCCGCGACGACGTGCGGGACTTCGTCGTGGGGACGATCGGCGCCAAAGACGGCATCCTGATCGGCGACGACACCGGCTTCCTGAAAAAGGGCTCGCGGTCGGCCGGGGTCCAACGGCAGTACACCGGGACGGCAGGGCGAACGGAGAACTCCCAGATCGGCACGTTCCTGGCCTACGCCTCCGCCAAGGGCCGCGCGTTGATCGACCGCGAGCTGTACCTGCCGGCCTCGTGGACGGACGACCGGGAGCGCTGCCGCACGGCCGGCGTGCCCGATGATGTGCCGTTCGCGACGAAGAACGAGCACTTCCGGTGGATGCTGCAGCGCGCGATCGACGCGGGGGTGCCGTTCGCGTGGGTGACCGCAGACGAGGCCTACGGGCAGGTCAAGCACCTTCGGGTCTGGCTGGAGCAACGCGGCGTCGGGTATGTGCTGGCCACCAGGGTCAACGACACCGTGATCACGACCGGTTGGCGTGAAGTCCGGGTCGACGAGCTCGTCGGCGCCCTGCCACGGCAGGCCTGGAAGCGCCTGTCCGGCGGCCGGGGCTCCCACGGCGAGCGGGTCTACGACTGGGCCCGGGTGGCAATCCGACCGATGTGGGAGGACGGTGTCGGACACTGGGTCCTGGCCCGTCGCTCGGTCAGCGACCCGACCGAGATCGCCCACTACGTCTGCTTCGGCCCCGTCGCCACCCGCCTGAAAGACCTGGTCAAGGTCGCCGCCGCCAGGTGGGCGATCGAGGAGTCGTTCCAGGTCGCGAAGAACGAGTGCGGCCTGGACCACTACCAGGTCCGCCGCTACGACGCCTGGTACCGGCACATCACCCTGGCCATGGCCGCCCTCGCCGCGCTGACCGCCATCCGCGCCAACGAGCTGGAAAAAGGGGCTGCCGATTAGGACAAAGCGACCTGATACCCCTGTCCGTCGCGGAGATCCGGCGCCTCATCGGCCTGGTCCTCCACCCCCGCCATCTCGCTCCGACGCATCATCTGCGCTGGTCGTGGTGGCGACGCCTCAGCCAGACCCGAGCCCGCCGCAGCCACTACAAACGCCGAGGCCACACCCCATAACTGTGATTGCAGTACTAG
>NZ_JARJBC010000065.1:0-1231 GCF_029269905.1 Streptomyces silvisoli
TGTGGGGGATGGGTCGTTGTTTGAGAACTGCATAGTGGACGCGAGCATCTGTGGCCAAGTTTTTAAGGGCGCACGGTGGATGCCTTGGCACCAGGAACCGATGAAGGACGTGGGAGGCCGCGATAGGCCCCGGGGAGCTGTCAACCGAGCTGTGATCCGGGGGTGTCCGAATGGGGAAACCCGGCAGTCGTCATGGGCTGTCACCCATACCTGAACACATAGGGTATGTGGAGGGAACGCGGGGAAGTGAAACATCTCAGTACCCGCAGGAAGAGAAAACAACCGTGATTCCGGGAGTAGTGGCGAGCGAAACTGGATGAGGCTAAACCGTATGCGTGTGATACCCGGCAGGGGTTGCGCATGTGGGGTTGTGGGAGCTTTCTTCAGCAGTCTGCCGGCTGTTGGGAGAGTCAGAAACCGTTGATGTAGACGAAGGGCATGCGAAAGGCCCGGCGTAGAGGGTAAGACCCCCGTAGTTGAAATGTCAGCGGCTCTCTTGGAAGTCACCCAAGTAGCACGGGGCCCGAGAAATCCCGTGTGAATCTGGCGGGACCACCCGTTAAGCCTAAATATTCCCTGGTGACCGATAGCGGATAGTACCGTGAGGGAATGGTGAAAAGTACCGCGGGAGCGGAGTGAAATAGTACCTGAAACCGTGTGCCTACAAGCCGTGGGAGCGTCGGATGTGAGCTTGCTTGCATCTCGTGACTGCGTGCCTTTTGAAGAATGAGCCTGCGAGTTTGCGGTGTGTGGCGAGGTTAACCCGTGTGGGGTAGCCGTAGCGAAAGCGAGTCCGAAGAGGGCGGTTGAGTCGCACGCTCAAGACCCGAAGCGGAGTGATCTAGCCATGGGCAGGTTGAAGCGGAGGTAAGACTTCGTGGAGGACCGAACCCACCAGGGTTGAAAACCTGGGGGATGACCTGTGGTTAGGGGTGAAAGGCCAATCAAACTCCGTGATAGCTGGTTCTCCCCGAAATGCATTTAGGTGCAGCGTCGTGTGTTTCTTGCCGGAGGTAGAGCACTGGATAGGCGATGGGCCCTACCGGGTTACTGACCTTAGCCAAACTCCGAATGCCGGTAAGTGAGAGCGCGGCAGTGAGACTGTGGGGGATAAGCTCCATGGTCGAGAGGGAAACAGCCCAGAGCATCGACTAAGGCCCCTAAGCGTATGCTAAGTGGGAAAGGATGTGGAGTCGCAGAGACAACCAGGAGGTTGGCTTAGAAGCAGCCA
>NZ_JARJBC010000066.1:0-1229 GCF_029269905.1 Streptomyces silvisoli
GTATCAGGGCGAACACGCTCGTCAAGGCCAGGTAGGGCAGTCGCAGCAGCACCGGACCATCCTGGCGCCGGCCGGACCCGGTCGGCAATCACCGAGCGAGGCCCCCACTGTTACGGCCGACTGGCAGGGACTCACGACAGCGCCCACACGCGGCGTGACCAGCGCGGACGAGGATTCTGGCACGTACAGCGTTGCACAGCAGGGACATCATCGTCCTGATGCCGCAGGCGCGAGTCCGCGGCAGGAATCGCACAAGAGAGCTGTTTGTGCAGCACCCGCTGCGACCTGCGGAAATGAGAATCCCTGCCGAAGAACTCTTCGGCAGGGATTCCGACTAAGCACACTACCCCGTCAGATAATTGACCTGGGTTGATGATGCAAACCTTTTCCATCCGGTCGTGAACTGCGACATCTCGTCGGTGGGAAACTCGTCAGCAATCGGGGGCAGATTGCTGCTCCCGCAAACGGCCCGCAGACATCCGCAGCTCCTGCTACCTCTTCGAGACCATCGAAATGCCGCCCACTGCAAGGGAGAACATCCGGGCAAGCACCCTCCGAACATCCGGGTCTCGATCGAGTCGCTCCAGCGATTCAAACCTCGCCGGATCGAGATCGATCGTGGCAATTCCGCCAGTATCCTTGCCATCTACGGTCGAGAACAGAAGGAGACACCGGTACGCCCGCACAGCTCCTCCTCGCTCCTCGCGCATCAGCGACTGGAGGACGACGGCTTCTTCCTTGACCTGGCTGCGGAGTGCGTCCACGGAGGTCCACCGTGTCGCCCAGCCTTGGTCCTCCGCCTCCAACTGGATCTCGAGCAGAGTATCGAAGCTGATCTGACACACGCGGAAGTCGGGGTCAGTCGAATGAATCATGGCCATCAGAGCATTACTCCCCGCCGTAGACGTCGATACGGATTGGTGTGTCTGGGTCGATGCGCCCGTCCTTGACCCTGTTTTGGAGTTCGTCCCAGCGGTGATGGCCTCCGAGAATCGTCCCGTCGCGTGAGACGAGAATTCCATCTCCCTCTGGGGCGTTGTTGATGCCGTCCAGAAGTTCGTCGTTGCTCAATTCCTCGTGGTACCACTGCGACGCCGGATCCGGGTGTGTCCAGCCAGTGGTGTAACTCGGTTGTCGGGTTCTAGCGGCGGGCGGCCGAGAGTCGTCCGTCGAAGGTGATGTCGAATGCCTGCAGCGCTGGCTTCCAGCGGATCGCCCAGCGCCGCCGT
>NZ_JARJBC010000067.1:0-1198 GCF_029269905.1 Streptomyces silvisoli
CTGCCAGTCGGCCGTAACAGTGGGGGCCTCGCTCGGTGATTGCCGACCGGGTCCGGCCGGCGCCAGGATGGTCCGGTGCTGCTGCGACTGCCCTACCTGGCCTTGACGAGCGTGTTCGCCCTGATACGGATCCTGCCGATGGGCGAGCGCGACAAGGACGCCGAGATCTTGGCACTGCGCCACCAACTGGCCGTGCTACAGCGGCAGATCGACAAGCCGAAGCTCACCTGGCCCGACCGCGCACTGCTCGCCGCGCTCCTGCACCGCCTCCCCCGGGTACAACTTCGTCGGCTCCAGTTGATCGTCTCACCCGACACGCTGCTGCGCTGGCACCGCGACCTGCTGCGCCGCCGTCACGCCAAGGCCTCACGCCCCAAGCGCCCCGGTCGACCGCGCACCGTGCGCTCCGTCCGTGCCCTGGTGCTCAGGCTCGCGGACGAGAACCCCAACTGGGGCTACAGGCGAATCCACGGCGAGCTCGACACCCTCGGCATCAAGGTCGCCGCCGCCACCGTGTGGAACATCCTCAAGGAGCACGGCATCGACCCCGCGCCCGAGCGTAACCACACCACTTGGGCGGCGTTCCTGCGCTCCCAAGCGCAGGCCATCCTCGCCGCCGACTTCTTCGAGACGAAGACTTTGACCGGGGCGACGCTGTACGTCCTCGCGGTGATCGAGCACTCCACCCGACGCGTGCGGATCCTCGGCGCGACCGCACACCCGACCGCGGCCTGGGTCACCCAGCTCGCCCGAAACGCGGTCATGGACCTTCAGGACACGGGCGCCAGGGTGAAGTTCCTGATCCGGGACCGGGACGTGCGCTATCCGACCGCCTTCGACGCCATCCTGCAGGCCGAGGGTATCGAGGTCGTCCAAACCGGCGTCCGGATGCCGCGTATGAACGCGATCATGGAGCGATGGGTGCGATCCTGCCGAACCGAACTCCTCGACCGCACCCTCATCTGGAACCAGGCCCATCTGCTCCACGCGCTGCGCGAGTACGAGCAGTTCTACAACCAGCACCGGCCCCACCGCACTCTCGAAGGCGCCGCTCCCCTGCGCCCGCGTCCCGAACCGATCACCGAACCCCACCGGCTCACCCACCTCGACGTCCACCGACGCGACCGCCTCGGCGGCATCCTGCACGAGTACCAACATACGGCGTGACCAGCGCGGACGCGGTTCTTGGCACCTACAA
>NZ_JARJBC010000068.1:0-1126 GCF_029269905.1 Streptomyces silvisoli
GGAACGAGCACACCCATGCGCGCACCAACTACCGCAGCGGACACCGCGACAAGACATTCGAGACGCAGGCCGGCGACCTGGAGCTGGCCATCCCCAAGCTGCGCTCGGGCAGCTTCTTCCCCAGCCTGTTGGAGCGACGGCGCCGCATCGATCGGGCCCTGTACGCGGTTGTCATGGAGGCCTACGTCCACGGCGTCTCCACCCGCGCGGTCGACGACCTGGTCAAGGCCTTGGGAGCTGACTCCGGCATCTCCAAGTCGGAGGTCTCGCGGATCTGCGGGGAGTTGGACCAGGAGCTGGCCGTCTTCCGCTCCCGGCCACTGGACCACGTCCGCTTCCCCTACATGTACCTGGACGCCACTTACTGCAAAGCGCGGGTCAACCACCAGATCGTCTCGCGCGCAGTGGTCATAGCCACCGGGATCACCGAGGAGGGCGGGCGCGAGGTACTGGGAGTGATGGTCGGCGACAGCGAGAGCGAGGCCTCCTGGACCGAGTTCCTGCGCTCGCTGCGCGAACGGGGCCTCACGGGTGTGCGTCTGGTGATCGGCGACCACCACTCGGGCCTGGTCAAGGCGATCCGCAAGGTGATGATCGGCGCCGCGTATCAAAGGTGCCGGGTTCATTTTCTGCGCAACGTCTTCGCGGTGATCAGCAAGGATGCGGGCGAGATGGTGGCCGCCACCATCCGCACCATCTTCGCCCAGCCCACCACCGAGGCCGTGCGCACCCAGGTCGACACCGTCGCTGACCTGCTCGGAGCCCAGTTCCCCAAGGTCAAGGCCATGTTGCTGGAGGCCAAGGACGACCTCACCGCCTTCGCGGACTTCCCCGAGCGACATTGGAAGAAGATCGCCTCCACGAACCCGCTGGAGCGGATCAACCGGGAGATCAAGAGACGGGTCGACGTCGTGCAGGTCTTCCCCAACGACGACGCGCTCCTGCGGCTGGTCACCGCCGTGCTCTTCGAGCTGCACGACGAGTGGATCGCTTTCCCCCGCCGCTACCTGCCCGAAGGCAGCATGGGCATCTACACCGCCGAGCTCCCTGACAGCGCCCCCGCGCTACCCAACACCACCAACGCGACGGCTACTTGATCGGCTTCACCAACCAGCGGGACACCATC
>NZ_JARJBC010000069.1:0-1099 GCF_029269905.1 Streptomyces silvisoli
ACTAGAGCGTGTTCGTAGTTGCGATCACGAGTTGGTGGATTCGGCCGCGCCGTGTCCCGTGGCCTGGTAGGCCAGGGGCATGGCGCGTGGCGATCTGACGGATGATGAGTGGGCCCTGGTCGAACCGCACCTCCCACCGCTGGGCGAGCGGGGCCCGATCCCTGACCTGCGGCGGCAGTTCAACGCCGTGATGTGGCGGTTCCGCACCGGCACTCCGTGGCGGGACGTGCCGGTTGAGTACGGCTCATGGTCCACGGTCTACGACCGCTTCCGCGCCTGGGCCCTGCAGGGCGTCTTCGCGCACCTGATGGAGCAGATGATCGCGGTCGCCGCCTCGCGCGGGCAGGTGGATCTGGAACTGGTCAGCGTGGACTCCACCACGCCGCATGCCCACCATCATGCTGCCGGGATGCGACTGGACGCCGAGCTGATGGCAGAGCTGGAGAAGGCCGCCGACGAGGAAAAGGGGGTGCGCGAACGGCACAAACGCCGCACCACGCGCTCGGTGACGCCACCGAGGAGGCGGCCCGCGCCGAACGCCGGCGGCGGCGACGTCGCTTCCGGGCCCGGCTGACCGCTGCCGCACTCGGCCGCTCCCGCGGTGGGCTGACCAGCAAGGTCCACCTCGCGGCCGACAATCGCTGCCGCCCGCTGTCGTTCGTGCTCACTCCCGGCCAGGCCGCTGACAGCCCGCGCTTTCGCGCGGTGGTGGAGCGCATCAAGGTCCGCATCCCCGTCGGGCGGCCGCGCACCCGCCCGGACGCCGTCGCCGCGGATAAGGCGTACTCCTCCCGCGCCAACCGGGCTTACCTGCGTAAACGGAAGATCAAGGCGGTCATCCCGGAGAAGACGGACCAGACGGCCAACCGCAAGAAGAAGGGCTCTCGCGGCGGCCGCCCGGTCACTCACGACGCGGTGCTCTACCAGGAGCGCAACACAGTCGAACGCTGCATCAACAAGATCAAGGAGTGGCGCGGGCTGGCCACCCGCTACGACAAGACGCCCGAAAGCTACCTCGCCGGACTCCACCTGCGCGGAGCGATCCTGTGGATCCGCAGCCTTCAACCCGCCTGAAGATCCGAACTACGAACACGCTCTA